>CALCYT010000017.1 GCA_937906455.1 uncultured Bacteroidales bacterium
AAACGTGTAATAAAATGTAATAGAAAAGTTGTAAATGTTATAAATTTTTTGCATAACTTTGCAAGTGGAGATTTAAAAAATGACTATTATGAAAAGGCTATTATTATCATTCCTCGTTTTTAATATTTCACTATCAGTATATGCCCAATGGTTTAACGAGCCGATCATCACACTTGATACAGCCCGAATTTGTGTTATGTATCAACTTACTTATATAGATGATACGCTTCATATTGACTTTAAAAGACAAGAGAAACAAATTCTTATTGCCGGATACGAATCAAGCAGTTACCAATCGTTTAACCATCACAAGTTTGTTACTACTGGTCGTCAAAAGGTACAAGAAGGTAAAATGGTGGAATGGCTTCAATCGGGCATATCATCTGAAGATTTCGTTTATCATTTTAAATACAGGATATATAAACAGCAAACCAACGGTACTATCGTTACAACAGATCATGTGTTCTCTGTCGGATCGTTCAAATACGAAGAGAATAAAAATTGCTTTAACTGGGTTATAACATTAGAAACGGATACGATTAATGGTTATTTTTCCCAAAAAGCAATTTGCGATTTTGGCGGTCGCCAGTGGGAGGCGTGGTTTACACCAGAAATACCATATAGCGAAGGACCATATAAATTTTGCGGTTTGCCAGGTCTGATATTGAGGATTACAGACAAAAAAGGACATTATGACTTCAACATGATATCAATAGAGATACCTCCATCAGGTACAATGGTGGAGTATTATGATAATGACAATTATATCTTCACGACAAAAAAAGAATTTTTCAAAGCTTACGATGATAACAACAGGAACATGACAAACGTCGTGTTAGAAACAGGTGGTGACGCAACTGTCGCACAACGTGCCAGCCAATATGCCGCATCACAAAACAACCCTCTCGAACTTGACAGGAAATGAGAAAGTTTGCGACATCAACGGTTTTGTTTTTGCTATTGGCTAATTTTGCAAACGCTCAAACGGTTTTGAACGGCCAAATCACCGACACGATAGGCTCACCGGTTCCGAACATCAGCATTCTGGTACATGGAGCCGGAAGCACTTCCATCTCAGCATACGGCTTCTCTGATATCAACGGGTTTTACAAGATAACATTCGTTAGCGATGCCGATAGTCTGGATGTGAGGACAAACTCCATTTTTTATCAAAAAGCGAGCCGTAGAATAGCAAACTATTCACAGTCAATTGATTTCATCTTGAAAGAAGAGGTTCAACGGCTGAAGGGTGTCACCGTGACGGCGCGACCAATTGAGCAGCGAGGCGACACTTTGGAATATTTCGTAGGATCGTTTGTGCAGCAAGAGGATAAAAGCATTGAGGATGTCCTGAAACGGATGCCGGGCATTGAGGTTTCCGACAATGGACAAATCACATATCAAGGTGCGCCAATCCGGAAATTCTACGTCGAAGGCATGGACTTGACGGACGGTCGCTACGCCTCGATAAGCAAGAATCTGCCTCATCAGTCGGTGGCATCAGTCGAGATTTACGAAAACCACCAGCCTATCAGTATGCTGGAAGACAAAATATCATCAGAGCAGGCGTCACTCAATATAAAACTATCAAAAAACATAACGCTGACAGGCTCGGGCAGGGTCGGCATCGGGGCCTCCCCCTTTTTATGGGACGTGGCGGTGACACCCATGATTTTCACGAAAAAAATACAGATGGTGGCGTCATACCAGAGCAACAATACCGGCAACGACCTGATGATGTTCACCAGACAGATGACATACGAGCAGATGGCCAGCGAGCGACCTTCAGAAACCGATTTGGAGCTGTCGATACAAAAACCCAATCCGCCACTTTTCGACCAGCGCCGCTATCTTGACAACACCACACATCTCGCCAATTTCAACATTTTACTCCCACTAAACAAGACGACACAACTGCGGACAAATATCTATTATCTCAACGACATCCAGCGACAGTCGGCAGAACAGACAACAACGCTGTATCTCCCCAACGACACGAGTTCCTACACCGAAAAACTGCACAACAGACTCTACGACCAACAGCTTTTTGGCACATTGACAATTGACCGAAATGACAAGCATTTTTACTTGAACAACAAAACCAATTTTTCAAAACGATGGCAATCTTCGACAGGTTATCTTCTTAATAATGAGGACTTTATAAGCCAAAATCTCGACCAACAGCCAATAACTATATCAAACGATTTGAGGGTGATTTTCCCGGTAGGCAATCACCTTTTGGACTTCGTTTCATACAATTCCTATGGTATAACTCCTGAAATATTGGAAATCGAACCGGGTGTTTTTACAGGATTGCTCAACGGCAGCGTTACATATCCGCTTACGAGGCAGGAACTCATTAAAAACCAGTTCTTTACCGACGAGTCGTTCAGCGGAATCTTCACATTCGGAAAAATCAGCATGAGTACGAAGGCAGGCGTCAGCCATCTAAACAAAACAGCCAATTCGGAGCTTTTGACTTTTGAAAATAATGTAACTCATTATTATACAAAGCCATACGTTAGGGCAAACTTCGAATACAACCGCAAAAGGATGACTGTCACACTCAATCTGCCGCTTTCGCTAAACATTGCTCAAATCAGTCCCAAATCTTCTGACAAGCAGTCGATTGAGCGGCTGTTCTTTAATCCGAGTCTATCGTTCAAACTCAATGCAGGCAATTTCTGGACATTCCGACTATCCGGCAAATTCGAGCAGAGCATCGATAATTTCGAGCATTACTACGACAACTACATACTAAAAAACTACAACAGCATCTTGATTGAGTCGGCACCGTTATCGGTCTCCGATAAAATTCGGGCTAATGCAAAAATCGATTTCAAGCAGCCGTTCATATCGCTAAACGCTTCGATAGCATACAGTTACCAATATCGTCATTCGGATATGATGTACAAATATTACATCGACGGCAACGGCACTTCAGTGCTTCAGATGGTTGAGTGTCCCAACAGTTCCAATTATCACATCATGAATGTGATGGTGAAGAAGTTCTTCTCGCCTATCAGGACAACTATAAGTTTGAACGGCAACATGGCTTTTACGAGCAGTCACATCATATTGAACGACAGCTTGGTTGCCACATCTTCCATATCAACAAGTTTATCGCCGAGGATGATGGTAAAAATAACCGAGTGGCTACATGTCGATTACTCATTGAACTGGAACGTGATTGTCACAAAAGTCAGTGCCGATGAGAGAGGTGATGTGAAATACTTACGGCATAATTGCGACTTGCTGGTGTTCCCATGGCGGAATCATCTTGTTTGTCTCACGTCTGAAATCTATGATTATCAGAAGGAAACGTTTCTCTATATGGATGTATCCTACCAATACTCTTTGCAGAAGTACAAACTTGATTTCGGGGTGAGGCTGTCAAACATCTTCAACAACGATGCCTACATCTCATATTTCACCAGTAATTTCTCGATTATGGAGTCGGTTTACAAACTTCGTCCGCGAGAGATTCTGTGTTCGGTGAAGTTCCGGTTTTGAGCTGATTTCTTCATATTAAAACCTATCGTTACTCAGTATTTCCGGAAAAAATTTCGTCACAAAATACGGAATTTCGTCACAAAAAATATCGACAAAATCCGTGTAATACTCTATATTTCAATGATTTACAATAATACATAACTTTCCATATCATTTTGCAATTCGTCCCCAAACCCCAGTGTTTTCAACTGAACTCGTAAAAACGTGTAATAAAATGTAATAGAAAAGTTGTAAATGTTATAAATTTTTTGCATATCTTCGCAAAAAAATTGTGACGAAAATATAACCATATGAAAAAAATATTGTTTATTTTATTCTTTGGGTTGTTGTCATCACAACTGTTTGCGGTTGGTGGTACGCCAATCCAAATCAAAAGAACGGATAGTATTGGCAATTCCAGACCGATGGTAACTGACATTTCAGTGGAATTGGAAGGAAACACCATAGAGATTACTTTCGGTTCCGATTGCGGAGCCGCAGACATCACTGTCGAGACATCTTCGGGTGCAACAGTGGCATCAGCTTATTGTGCAAGCACTCCAGGCTATTCGGAACTGACCATTTCAACACCGGGAAGTTATGTTTTAACCATTGCAACAAGTGATGGTGTTTATAAAGGGCAACTAAACATTAATTAACATGAAAACAATTTGGATATTGGGGAAAAACAGATTTATTTGAGTAGTATTACTTATGTCCACATAAGTAACTATCGTCTGAAATCAATTAACTCAAACTTAAATCATTAAACATAATAATTAATCCTATGAAAAACATTTCTTTATTTCACAAAACAGTTACTGCAATTTTAATCGCAGCAATAGTATTTGCAACTTCATGCAAAAAACAAGAAGCCCCTGTCAAAATGCCAGAGACAACTCAGGCTCAAACCATAGATAAAGTTCCGTGGATTCCAATTATTGGAGGCATTGTGTATGTTTTAGTTCATGTAACAGAAGGTCGGTACTATAAAGAGGTAACTTATAATCCGGACGGATCTGTCGCATCAATAAAAGAAGGCTGCAAAGGCTTAGGTTCATGCAGCGTAAGAGGAGAGAAACAAAATGCATCAGGAGGATTTACCTCCATATCATCTGTTGTTTATGGCGATGACTATGACTATAGCGGAGAAGCTCAGCTTATAAAAACAAAAGATGGTAAAATCCTTTTAAAAATGTCCAATGAGCCAAATAATGAGGCTTGTTATCAAAACTTCTTCTATGATAATATTATTGAAATCTCGAGACCATGGATAATTGACGACTATGAAGTTCTTGATAAGTTGGAGCGTCTTTATGACAATGCCATTACAGTTCAAGGAAAATACGAAGTATTTACTTTGGAAGACGGAAAATACATTATCATTGGTTAGTCAAACAATATATGAAACATTTAATCATTTTATTATCGCTATTCGGGTTGGTCTCGTGTTCCAGCGCAGTCAACGGACATGGTGGCTCTTACAAGGCGGCAATACATCAAGTTATTGAAAATCATGATAAAACAATGATTTTCATTGGTGCCGAGTACTGTCATTCTTGCAAAAACATGCTTGAAAAGAACATAAAACCTTATCTTGAAGGATTGGAGAAAAACAATGTCGGAATTGTCATCATTTATTATGGAGGGGAAGATATCATTGCCGGTTTGGAATCAGACAACAGATTGATTATCAAAGCGAATCTGCGCTTCCCTCCATTGATTAGAAAAGATGCCAATAAGATAATGAAGAGTCTGCTCAAAGACTTCAGGGAGACTAACGCGATGCCCATCCCACTGCTTGTTAATAAAGATGGCTTTGTGCTAAACTACGAAGAAGACGGAGATTTGGGGTATGTAAAGATTGTTGAAGTTGCAAAATAAGATAGATTTATTCCGGAATCTACAGTGCAAATCACTCTTTCACAAATCTCAAAACTCCCGTTTTGATTTTCACGGCGTAAACGCCTTTTTCGAGACCGCTGATGTTGAGACCGGCGTTGTATGTTTCTTGTTTGATGAGACGGCCGAAGACATCGTAAATGGCGACGGTCTCACCGTCAGCACCTTCAATATACAGGAAGTCTTTGGCGGGATTAGGATAAACCGACAACGATGTCACGCTGTCTTCTTCCACTCCGTAATTGTATTGAAAAACGAGCTTGGTGTTGGCGCGTTGGTTCACCAACTCTTTGTAGCCGTCAAACGTGTCCAAGCCAAACGGGTCAGGGTTTTGGTTGTCGTCGGAATAACTGAGTGTTGCGCCGATGACATCAGAACATCTGAAATATCGTATCGCATAGTCGGACGAGTTCTCGTCGATGGCTATCAGCAGGTTGTCAGCACCGTTGTAACGGAACGGAGTGTCAAAAGTGATTGTTATCCAGTCGTCGGTGTCGGCAGGGATTTCCCATTCGCCCGAAAACACCAAGTCGTCCGAGCTAACAGGTTCATAATCAGTCGCATCGGAGAATGAGTTCCTCGACACGTTTTTCAGGTAAACATCGATGTCGGCGACGCTCCCGATGTTGTAGCTGTAAGCGATACGGAAGCTGATAGCTTTGATATATCCGGCGAATTGTATCTCACTCGCCAAATAAATCTGTTCGGTAAACGAAAAATTGTAAAAAGAGTTGAACGGCAGCTGGGTTGTCATGCCCGAGCCTTCGCCGATGGTGATTGTTTGCGCATGTGCCACGGCCGTCGTGGCGAGAAATGCAAAAAATAAAAGTCTTTTCATAAAAAAAATGCGAAATTTCCCGCAAAGATAACAATAATTTTCAATCAGGTGTCACTTTCGGTGAAATTTAGATTTTGAGTTTCTGTTCGGCTTGTTCACTAACGTGAAGTCCATTTGTTTCTTGATTAAATCGACTGCTTCGATGCGGACTTTGACAGCATCGCCGAGGCGGTATATCTGTCGGGTCTCCTGTCCGACGACACGGAAATTCTCCTCGTCGAGGTAATAGATGTCGTCCTGAAGGGTGTTGTAGCGCACCATGCCCTCGCATTTGCTGTCCTTGAGCTCCACGTAGATACCCCATTTGCTGATGCCGGAGATGAGTCCGTCAAAAACATGACCGATCTTATCCTGCAGATACTCAGCCTGTTTGAACTTCACCGACTCGCGTTCCATCTCGGCGGCCTTACGTTCCATCTCGGAGGCGTGCTGACACAGAACCTCGTATTCCGACTGGCTCACACTCGGCTGGTTTTCAAGCATATAACGCTCGATGAGACGATGCACCATCAGGTCTGGATAACGGCGTATTGGCGAGGTAAAATGCGTGTAAAACGGGAAAGCAAGTCCGTAATGCCCTATGTTGACGGTGCTGTAAATTGCCTTCGCCATCGTACGAAGTGCCACTGTCTCAACGAGATTGCGCTCACCTTTGCCTTCCACGGCATCAAACAAGGCGTTGTACGACCTCACCAGGTTCTCCCGTGTGCTGATGTTCATCGTGAAGCCAAGTCGCGACACGAGGGCGATGAAATTGTAAAGTTTCTCGGGGTTAGGCTCGTCGTGCACACGATACACGAAAGTATAGTTGTGATATTTCGAGTCTTTCTTGCCAATCGCCTCAGCTATTGTCTTGTTACTCAGCAACATAAAGTCCTCGATGAGCATATTTGCCTCGTTTTGCACCTTCACGTAAGTGTCGATGGGGTGCATCTTCTCGTCGAGTATGAATTTCACCTCTTCGCTGTGGAAGTTAATTGAACCTTGCGCCATGCGTTTGTCGCGAAGTTTAGTGGCTAAATCATTGAGTATCAATATCTCATCTTTGAAATCACCATCACCGCCTTCAATCATGGTCTGGACTTCTTCGTAGGCGAAGCGGCGGTTTGACTTTATCACCGTCTTGCCAATCCATTTTTTGATGATTTCGGCTTTGTCGTTCATCTCAAACACCGTCGAGAAGGTCAGTTTTTCCTCATCGGGACGAAGAGAGCACACGTTGTTACAGAGTTTCTCGGGCAGCATGGGGATGGTACGGTCAACGAGATACACTGAGGTGCCGCGTTCCTGTGCTTCGCGGTCGATGGCGGAGCCAGGCTTCACATAGTGCGACACGTCAGCGATATGCACGCCCACCTCATGATGGCCGTTGGGCAGTCTCCGATAAGAGATAGCGTCGTCGAAGTCTTTGGCATCCTTGGGGTCGATGGTGATGGTGAAGACATCGCGGAAATCGCGACGTTTTTTGATTTCAGAAGTAGAAATTTTATCTGAAATCTTGTCCGCCTCTTTCTCCACATCTTTCGGGAATTCTATCGGATAGTCGTATTCGAGAAGTATCGACTGCATCTCGACGTTGTTCTCGCCCGGGTATCCGAGCACCTTCACGACCTCTCCGAAAGGGTTGCGCGCTTTGTCGGGCCAGTCGGTAAGTTTTACAATGACTTTCTGACCGTCCTTAGCTTTTTTATAGCTTCCTTTCGGGATGAAGAAATTGAGCGGCATGGTGGTGCGTTCCGACACCACGAAGGCGTAACCGTGTGATATTGAGAAGATTCCGACGAACTCCGTACGTGCACGTTCTATCACCTCCACTATCTCGCCTTCGTTTTTCTTAGTCTTACGTTTCGGGAACATCGCCACTCGCACTTTGTCGCCGTGCAGTGCCTTGCCTGTGTTGTTGGACGCAATCTGGATATCTTCGCCACCGTCTTCAGGCACCACGTATGCCTTGCCGGTGCTTTTCATATCGACGGTTCCGACCACATATTGTGGCTTAGGACCGTATTTGCTTATCAAATCGGGGTTCAGGACATAGCTATATGGATGATGTTCAACGAGTTGACCATCTTCATGAAGTTTCACAAGCACTTGATGTATCACGTCTTTGCCTGCAGCATCGCGAACGCCCATTATTTTTGCCACCTGTTTGTAGTTCAGAGGCTTATAAGGATGCTCACCGAAGATTCTCAGAATCGTGTTGACGAAGGTGCTGAGGTTGTTTTTTCGCATTTGAAACAATATTATTCAGCTGTTTCCTCTTCTTTCGGCTTTTTGAGCATCGCCTTGAACTTAGGCCAATAGCCCTTGGCAAAGACTATGCCGCAGCCGACTACAAACCCAAAGAACGTCCACATAATGAGCGTCTTGGCTCTGCTGTTCGACGGCTTCATCGGTATGGTGACGGGCTGGATGACGGCAAAAACAGGAGTGTCTTTCTTCACCTGCATCTTAGCCTGTTCCAGCTGCTTTGCCATCTCATTAAAGATGGCGTTTGATATGTTGTATTTCGCCTGGATGCGGTCTCTTTCTATCTCGTCGCGCGAGTTCATCACGCTTTTCGAACGGTCTTTGATAGCTGCCAGCTCTTCCTGATAACCCTCGTTTTCCTTCTTGATTTCAAAGTAACGTGCTTGGATATACTCCAAGTCTTTCTGTGATTTCTCAATACGGAAGCGTGTCACCTCATCCTGCAAGAGCTGTTGTGCCTTCGAGGCAAGCTCGGCTGTCTGAACAGGCTCGGAGCCATGCACTGTCAAGGTGAGATAACCTTCTTTTTTGTTGACGTCAAGAGAGACTATCCTGCTAAAGGCGTCAAGCATCTTCTGTTCGTTGACGCTCACTATAATCGGGCGAGGCTCATGATTTGAGGCGGTGCTGTCGCCTACATTATATTCTATCTCAGGCTGTTTGCCGCGTATCGCGTTCATTATCACACCCGGAAGTCCGACGGTATATTTCATTATCACAGAAAACACCGACGGTTTCTCGATACCCGACAAGGCATAGTCGAACATGCTTATCGGATAATTGCATTTAGTGTAGTGCAGAGGCGTGTGCATGAGCTCAAGGCGATACGGCACGCTGTTCACTATCTCAGGATATACCAAAGGCGACAAGTCAGTGGCGCTTGTTGACATACCCACATCGATGCCGGCTAAAGCCGCCAAGCTACCCAACGAAGAATTCTGTCTTGAGTTGAGTTGCGGCACCATCACCGTCTGGACGGTATATGAGCGTTTCATGGTGAAGGCGGCCAGCAGACCCAGCACGATGAATATCCCGAGTGTGACAAACACCGTTTTGCGGCCATCCCACAACTGACGGATTAGAGCCATTATGTCGATGCCTTCTTCTTCGTTCTCAACGGGTTTTACGTTATTTTCGTTGTTATCCATGACTAATTATTTCAAGTTGTTAAGCAGAAGGATAATTGACACCACAGATGTGAGGGAAGCCAAAGTGTTCCTCATCTCATAGTTCCAGTCAATTTTCTCTTTCGGCTTCTCTATGCGTTCTTTCTTATCCGTATCTATACGCAATGTTATGACTCCGCCCGGCTCCACTCTCGGATAACGACGGAATATGAAGCGCGCCGTGCCTTCAGCCTGGTTGTTAGGCATTGTCACCGTGACGCTGCTGCGGTCGGCTATCCTGACGAAACCGCCGGCATAGTGACGTATATACCATTTCGCGCTGTGATGGCCGTCATACACTATAAGTTTATGGTCGGAAGAGAAGCCATCCACCACATACTGGCTCATGTGCGTGCCTGTCTCGCGAATCATCACGGTGTTCTCTTGACGGGCAATGGTTATAACATCGCCTTCCATCAGGATGGGGTCGTCCTTGACACTGTTTTTGTGTTTCTTCACCTTACGCAGGTCGATACCGATGTTTCCTGTGCTACGACCGTTGGTACGCATCAGACGAGCATAAGGGTCGGCGTCGCTGAGGAGGCCGCCGGCGCGTTTTATGATGTCCCACAGCTGAGTCTTGCTATCTTCCAAGACATATACGCCGGGGTATTTGACGCGGCCGTTCACCTCGACATATCTTCCGGTTGAATAATTTGGTGTCATGCGAACCACGATATGGTCGAAGGGCTGCAATTTGAAATCATTGCCTATGATGTTATATTCCTCATCCACTGTAAGAGTAATCTGTTCAAGTTGAACCTCGTTGGAGGTGGAGATATTCAGGCGGAACACCTCCACGCGGTCGTATGCCGCTCCCACCTCAAAGCCTCCTGCCATCCAAAGGATGTCGTGGATGGTAAGCGTCTCGTCGTACGTTGTCCCGAACGGGTTCTTCACCGCGCCGTCAACACGCACCTCTCCGACATTGGTATATGTGGTGTTGTCATAAACATTGAGACGGTCGCCGGGTTGCAGTTCCTTATCGCCGTCACTTTCAAGATTCACGCGTATATACGACATCTTATCAGGATTTGAGATGTCTTTACGGAAGATGTAAGCCACCGGGAAGTTGTTTGGTTTGAGACCACCGGCAAAGTCGATAGCCTGGCTTATGGTCATGTGGTCGTTGAGGCCGAATGACTTAGAGAAGGGTTTACGCACCTCGCCGCTGACCGCAATCGTACCCACATCACGGTATGTCGATTGTTTCAACACCGTCACTTTGTCGCGTGAGACGAGAGTGAAGTCGGGGTTGCCATTGACACCAGGGAAAGGCACTGTGATAACCTCAACGGTCTCGTCGTTTTTTGTGCGTTCCACGAAGAGATAATCCGTGAGGGCTGTGTAACGCGGTTTAGCGTTTTCAAGCAAAGTCTTAAGGGAGGTGTTTTTGTCAAGTTCGAAACGGCCATCGTAATAAACGTCGCCTTCGACAGACACATAGTTCTCCACCGGCTCGTTGGCTGTCTTGATGCGGACGATGTCGCCGGCCAAGAGGTTTACCTTAAGTTTGCCTGATGTCACCTCACTGAGTTTATAGTCTTGGTAAATCACCTGACCATTTTCAAGGCGTTCTATCTGAACATATTCGGGATACACTCTCCAAGTGAGGCCGCCGGCATATTCGATAAGGTCGGCGAGTGTCTCTTTGTCAAGCATCTCATAACGCATCGGGCGGTTCACTGCGCCTTCGATGGTCACTATTTTCTGTGCCACCGGCACGAAGATGACATCACCGTTCTGTATGTCGTAGTTCATTCCCACATTGGGTTGTCTCATATATTTATAAAGGTCAAGGGTTACGGTCTTGCCTCCGCGTGAGAGTTGGATGTTACGCACCGTACCGATACTCGTCGGGCCGCCGGCAGCCACCAAAGCGTTGAACACGTTGTTCAGTGCGCTTATCGTGAATCCGCCCTGCACGCCCACCTCGCCGTAGATGCTGACAGAAACGGTACGCGCGGTGGTTATTGTCACCGCTATCTGGTCTTGTTTGAACGAGAAGCTCTGGCTCAGTCTGCTGCGGATGGCCTCTCTTGCTTGCGCCAATGTCATCCCTTTCAGGAATATCTTTCCTGCGGTGACAGGCGCGATGCTGCCGTCGGCGGCGATACGCTGGTGTATCTCGGTCTGTGAGGAGCCGAAGATAGAGATATGCACCTCATCGCCCTCGCCGAGGATATATGTCTCAGGAGCCTGTGCCCCGTCAGTGGTGCGGAACACGTCAAGGTTTTTGCCTGTAAACAAGGAGTGCCCGTAGATGTCGTTACCCTCTGCTGGTGACACGTCGTTTGCCTCCAACGCCTCTTGCAAGGCGTTCTCGGCAGCGGCCTCGCCGGTGGTGGTCTGTGGCACATCTTCCATTGTCATGACGACAGCATCGCCTCCGGTGGCAGCCGCTGCCGGATTTGCTGTCGCGGCATTTTTCTCCGCCACCATTTTGTTCAGGATTTCAGTAACTCTTCCTTGGTAGTTGGCATACTCTGTAGGCGGGATATTGTCCACATCAATGCCTTCCTGGAGGAGGCGTGAACGCACTTCTGTCTCTTCAAGTCCGCGTTTTTGCAGTTCTGAACGTGCCATCGACATCATATCAGGCGTCTGCGCCAGCAAGGTGGCAGGCAACGCCGCAAAGAACATAACGATTAACAATAATTTTTTCATAGTTATTTGTTTGATTAAATTTTATACGTAACATTTAGCCTGCAAAGATACGAATATTTTCGCAAAGAGCTAATAAAAAAGTATTATTTCAATTTTTTAACGATAAATTTTATATCATCATCTGAGACCCAGGGGCCGGAGGGAAGACAGATCCCTGTTTTGAACAGTTTTTCTGAGATGCCGTTCACGTATGCGGGAGCGTTGTTGTAAACGGGCTGCAAATGCATAGGTTTCCACAGCGGGCGTGCCTCGATGCCATCGTTGGCGAGGCAAAGGTAGATGGTGTCGTTGGTTTTCATGAATCAATAGCCATTTCGCCGCAAAGATACGACTTTTTCTGATATGGCCGTAGAAATCGTGTAAAAATCCCCGACAGACTTGTTTTTGTTTAATTATTGCTGTCAGCTAAAACTTTTTAAGCCACACAAAAACTAAGGTCGGAATCCAAGCGAGGATTCCGACCTTTTTGTTATCTTTGGTTTCGTTACAAAATGTCAATAACGTAAACCAAGGTACACATCTTATCGGACAGCCGAAGACTGCAGGGCGCCCACAACGCCCACACCTGTATTTACAAACAAGTCCGCAATGCCTATTTATCAGCACTGCGGACACATATTTTGTCGCTTTTCAACTTTTAGCGGACAGCAATAATAGACAATATGTTCTAATTTTGTAGAATCTTACAACGTTGGTTCTTTTCTTACATGGATTTGTTTTGATTTAACCAAACCACACCCCATACATATGGGGTGTGGTTTGGTGACAATTATAAATTACAATCATTCATAAACAATATATGCTGGTTGTTCCGAGTCGGTACGTCCTTGCCACCCCGAATCGCTTTCGATGCGGGCTTGAACCTTGCTGCCAATTTGCATGTAATTGTTGTAGAACTTGAATTCTGTGAGGTCTATTTTGTCCGCCAATTCTTCTGGAACCTTACCACTGAATTTATTGTGATATATGTGGCACTTTTTCAGTTTTTTGAGTTTTGTCAGTTCTTCAATACTGCCTTCAAGACGATTGTGGTTCAAATATAATTCTTCTAATGAGTCCATGTGGTCCAGATGAGGCAGCTTGCCCATAATTTGATTGAATTCCAGATGCAGGACTTTCAGGTTGCGTAGGTTCCCGAGTGTGGGAGGGAGTGAATCGGAAAGGAAGTTATAGTGGAGACTCAATGCTTCAAGGCATGTCAGTTTTTCAATGTCATCCGGAATGTCTCCGCGTGCACCTTGAGAATAATTACCATGGAGATAATTGTTGCGCAAGGTGAGGCTTTTGACACGATTTGTGTACACTAATACGTTGTTGACAACGCTTACAGTTTTTGTCATCACAACACCTTCCCACATATCAAGGGCAGCTGATGTGTCCCAATTCTTATGGCTTGTCCAGCTTCTCCCACAAGTGTTTTTGTAAAGTCTTGACAAGAAATCGCGCTCTGCAGCGACTTCGTTGGCCATTTCATGCACTTTATTAATCTCATACTTTCCGACGCCGAGTTTCAGAAATTCGCCTGCTTTTTGTTCGAGAAGTTTCTGCGTTCGATCTACTGATGATACATGGTCGTCTATTTCAATCATAATACTGATATTGTCAAGCGTAGGTTTCGAAAACTTTTTTATACCTGCGTTTTTCAATCGGCGTGTTATGCCTGATTTTGTTGTATAGATTTTTACAGCCATAATGTTAATGATTTATAAGTTTATAATCTAAAATACTACTGATGCGTTAATTTTTTTTAAAATAAAGTCAGTTCAATGACATCCTGATTTGGAATGAGTGGTTGTGGCTCTGTCACCAGTTGTTTCATGTCCATTCTCACCAGTCCGTACACCTTGACCAAAGTGGCAATCTCGGTGATTGAGTGCGGGTTGTTCTTTTCAAAACGGATTGTCCAAATCCGATTTGAAACCCAAAGGTTCTCGCTTTCGTTATCATGGAAATACCACTACGGCACTTCTTTTATTTGCATAAAAGCTTCCGATTTTCTATCTTTGTACTATCTTGGGGTTTTATGCGCTGGAGGTGGAGTTCCCCGCTACACTGAAAGAAGACCAACCATTCTTGTTATCGGTTTCGTTTGCTAACTTTGAATCTTGAACCTTGAACTATCAGGCACCGTCATCGTCTTGAACTTGTGACACTTGAACAATTTTCCGTCCTTTCCTACCCGTTGTTGTACAAACATCACCGGACCTGGCATCTTCACCTTAATCAATATAGCCACAATCAATAATACAGGCCACAATATCAGCAGTCCCACAAACGAGACTACCCTATCAAATATCCATTTAAGAAACCTAACTGATTAATTAATTGCTTGATTATCTTCAAACATCGTATCTATGAACTCTCTCATTGGTTTTAAAGTCTCCTCAAAACCTTTATCATTACCAGCCTTCACAGCAATACCATCCAGCAAACCCATCCACTCATCATGCTGTCTCTTTCGCTCTTGCTTCTGTTTCTCATCCATGCATAACAGCAGGCCTGTCGTAAGCTTCTCCAATTCTTTGCATACATTCAACAATTCGAGCGATTCCGTTAACTCTTGATGATGAACCATCTTACTAAACGCATCTAAGCGTGCCGGAATATAGAAATCACCCTTATACCGATAATGTGCAAATATCTGCGAACTCTCTTTATCTTCCGATAAGTTCCCAGTAAGTGACTTCAAAGAATGCTCCACCTTGCAAGTATTGAGTTTCGCATCATTGGCTTCTTCTAACTGCTTTATCTTTGTCCAAAGGCTTCGTTCCCGTGCATTCTCGTTATAACCGTAAATATGAGTTAGCGCAGCTTGCTTTGTAATATGAATCATTCTTAAATTCTGCGAGCGTTCTTTGTCCGTCGAAGCATTCAGATATCCCCATACAGAACATGCAATATCGTGTCTCAAGAACAGCGTTTCCATCCTCAACCTTATCAGCGTCTTTAATTTATCGAAAGCATCGGTCTCTTGATATCCTTTTTCTATCAAGAAATCAACGGCCTTACAACAACCACTGTATAGCCCATAACTTTCATCCAATTCCCTATGTCCTTTATCCAATGTTTTCTGCACTTCTTCTTTCAGGTTCTTTTCTTTCAAAGCTTTGAATATCGCTTCATTAAACATTCCCTTCACGTCAATGCCACATTTCGGAGCTGTAGTAGTTTTTTGAAGTAGAGTGTTATTGGGTACAAACAGGCTCATTAGGTAAGAACTAACCACCGTCACCTCCATACGTATCGCCATCAGTTCACTCGCCCCCTTTGCAAAGAAGTCTATATTGGTCAGCTCTCGCTGTTTTTCATACATCCTGATAGGGTCATCATAGTGTCGGGTAATGTTGCGCAGTTCCCTGTTCGCATATTTTCTCCTAAACTCCCTCACATCGTCTATAATATGCCTTAGAATATACTGACACCCTGCCTGGTTCAACTCCTTTGTCTGCGTCTCCAGCTTAGTCAACAAGCCGTTCTCGTCACCTTCATCGCCCGCAAACAACTGACTCGTCTCCCAGAAACAAAGGTTCAAACTCTGCATATAGTAGCGCTTTGTATAGTCATCTGTAGCCTTCAGCAGTGCATCAAGTGAAGCAGAGAGGTCGTATATCACTTCGTTCTCTGCCAACAAAGTATCAAGTACCGACATCAGCAAATCCAGAACAACATTCCTGCCGTCCTGTTTCTTGATGACATCCTCCACAGTCCGTCTCGCTTCCAATACAAGAGGCTGCGACACTTCTATCTGAGCGATTCCCCTCTCGGAGTTCTCTATCAGTCTCTGTATGCTTTCAGGTGATGTTTCTGCCATAGTGTACATCTAATATTTTCTATCTTCGACACTTATTTATTCCAAAAGTTCTTGACTTCTCTTTTGGTCACAGAATAGCACTATCCACTTTCTCTCATTTACGCTGCTCTTGTAAATCATGCCATCAACAGCAATTTCTTCTTCCATTTTGAACATATAGCGCAGATACTCCGTAAAAACCTGCGAAGGAACATACTCCGTATGAATGCGATCATCAGGTATTATCTTCTTGGTTATCTCAGAGTGGAAGATATGCATAAAAGCCAGTGCCTCACGTGTTTGACGTTTCTGAAGCCAGAATGAAGTTTTTGGCAATGCAGTTAGGTCAATCAACTGTAGCGGTCTCTTCTGCTTAAACATACCTATCAAGAACTGTCCCTTTCCGTCATGCCCTGTTTGAGGCGTGCATTCCCTTCTGGCAGTTTCCTCATCAAACGTACCATAGAACATAGAAACACCAGCAGGACTCATTCTATTCTGCTTGGCATAGTCGTCAGGCGGACAAGTAATCTCATCGAATGTGAGAGGCGTGTCTTTATCTATGGGTCGAGCTCTATATATCACCGTGTCTTTATCTAAATTCTTGAAGATTCCGAACTGATGAATCATAGAACCCAGTTCTGTAAGAATGTCAAGCAAACCATTGTCGAACTCAGAAGGGTGCCCGTCAAACTCCTTGTTTGCCAGAAAGGTGAATCTTTGCTTGTGCTTCACCATATCCGCAAAGTGTTTCCATTTGATGTTCAATTCATCATCCAGTGAAGCCACAAACGGGTCTTGTGATATCCACCCATGCTCCGGCAGCGCATTCACTACATCATTGAACAGGGCTTCCGGCTCGGTTATCTCCAGTATTTCACTTACCACCTCTCCCGTGTCATCATACATTTCGCTATATGAAGGTGCAGCATATCCGTGAAATCTGGTAAACGAAGGAACTTCTTCTTCATCATCGTCAAATACTGACCGCTCCAATGGGAGCATTGCATTATCCACATCCTCAAACTCCGATTCCAGTTTTTCCCTCACCATTCTGACGAAATCAGGCATGTTCATTACCAATCTTTTCTCACCGCAATAGCTACATCTGCCCCAATGCCCTTCTTGTTGGATAACACCCTGTAGTTCTTTATCCAAGAAGTGATCTGAACATACGCACTTATCATCCTAGTCACCAGGAACGATACGTCCTTCTTCTATGTCCATCAGATAATCCTTGATGCGCGACATAACTTTTTATTTAACCTGTTCCAGAAAAGCCAACACGACTTCAGCTGTATCTTCCGTTTATCGTTCCATTCGAGCAATGTTTGATATAATTCATTATATATCTTCGCAGATTCCAAATGAAATTCTTCTGATATACGCTCGGTTATCTTGCTTCAGCCACAAGTCGGAAACAGTACTGAGTATTGGCCAACCCTCTCATGCTATATTCTTTGGCAAATTCACTTCTTGCAAACAAGCGGGCTTGAACTTTCTGTTCCTCTGTAATTGTTTTGCATCGTAACACTACGACGTCATCCGGACTATCATAAAGTATCCGCTGTGGATTTACTGACTGAACACCTATGCCATTCGCTTCCATTACAGTTCCGTTTGCATAAAGCCGTGCATGACTGTAATCAGCATGAGTAAACTCTCGTATTGTCTTACTCTCACGTGTATCCTCACGGTCAAGGATAATATCTCCACGTTGGAGATTGTTATACTTCAGTATGTACTTTGCCATTTTATGAATTGTTCGTAATGTGATTTAAACCATAAATCATTCGCCGTGAACCCTTAACCATGAACCGTTCATCATTAACCATCGGTTGCCTTTAACAATGAACCATAATTTCCTCCAACATTCCGTGGAAGTTTCAGTTCATCCAAAGATGAGGAGATGCCTTGACCTATTCTGAAACAATTCCTAGCAAATTATCGTAATGAGTTTCATTCCCTAGTCCACATCGTACCTTTCTACATCTTCTCCCTTTAGAGCATAGACAATCCGCGAGCAGGCCTTGCCATCCCCGTAGGGATTCACGGCCTTGCTCATCTTCTCATACGCCACAGGATCATCAAGTAATGTCGAGACTTCCGACACTATCAGATCATGGTTTGTGCCCACCAGATGTACAGTGCCACTCTTCAAAGCTTCAGGCCGCTCTGTCGTGTCGCGCATAACCAGTACAGGCTTGCCCAGGCCAGGGGCTTCTTCCTGGATGCCGCCGCTATCCGTCAGCACCACCGTCGATTTCTCCATCAGATACACAAACTCCAGGTACTGCAACGGCTCGATAAAGAAGAAGTTCTCATACTTCGTCAAGTCCTCTCCAAACACCTCGTGGATGGGCTTGCGAACATTCGGGTTCAGGTGCATCGGATACACAAAGTCCACATCGGGATATTTCTCGCTCAGGTCTTTCATGGCTGTTACCATACTGATGAAGCCTTCACCAAAGTTCTCGCGTCTATGTCCTGTAATCAAAACCAGCTTCCGACCCTTATCCTTTAACCATGAGCCATTAACCTTTAACCGCTCAACGTTATATCCTGCATCAAGCAGAACTTTCTCTTGTTCTGCTGCCAATGCGGGATCAGAGTTGAGCTTATTAACTACCATGTGCAGGGTATCAATCACGGTATTCCCCGTCACATAAATAGTTCCGTGAGCCTTTTCTTCTTGCAGGTTCTTCTCGGAGAGCGGTGTGGGAGCGAAGTCATACGTCGCTATCCTTCCCGTAATCTGGCGGTTCATCTCCTCCGGCCAGGGGCTGTAGATGTTGTGGGTACGGAGACCGGCCTCCACGTGGCCCACAGGTATCTGCTGATAGAACGCTGCCAGTGCAGCGGCAGTGCTGGTGGTTGTGTCACCGTGTACCAGCGCCACATCGGGCCGGCACTCCTTGAACACGTCGCGCATACCCGTCAGCACCCGTGC
>CALCYT010000018.1 GCA_937906455.1 uncultured Bacteroidales bacterium
GGGCGACGGCTTCAGCCTCGGGCAGTTCGGCCTCGAAGACAGCCTTATCCCACCACGAGTCAGAGATATAATCTGCAACTCCAACGGCATAGATACGGTTGCCGTCGGGATTGCCGTAGGCCACGGAATACTGTTGATACACATAGTTGCCAATCAGGATGACGAAGGCAATGGAAACGATGAGGCCAATGGCCTCGATGACGGTGTAGAGTTTGTTTCGGCTTAAAAATTTTATGTAACTGCTCATGATTCAGGGATTTAAAATTCAAAATTTAAAATTTAAGGATTTAAAATTCAACATTCAACATTCATAATTCATCATAATACATTCACTGATTAATGTACGGTGTCCCGCCATAATAAGTCACAACGCTGCTTTTGATGAAGTATTGAAGCCGCGAGTTCATTTGCTCGGCGAGGGCGTTGAGGTAGGTGTTCGAGGCGGTCTGATATTCTATTGATGATATCAGTCCTTGTTCGAAGCGTTTCTCATTGAGCGCGAACGCCTCTTTTTGCAGTGCTGCTCTTGTCTCGGCTTGTCGCAGGGCATCGGCGGCGCCGTCGCGTTCCGCGACGGCGCGCCGCACCTCGGCCTCCACTTCTTGTAACGTCTGCTGATATTCCGCCTCAGCACGCTCGAAAGCGTTCCGCTTTCTCGCGATGTTGGAATGCCTCGCCAAATGGTTGAAAATAGGTATGCTCAACGAGAGCTGCACGTATTCGCCACGGTGGTTCTTCAGCTGGTCGAGATATGGCATCGGCTCATAGCCGGCCATGCCCGGATAGGTGAAATAATTTGTCGAGAACCCTCCATACAACGTCAATGTGGGCATCAGCTGCCAATGTGCCGTCTTCATGGCGAGGCGGGCGTTGCGCATGGTGCCTTCCGCCAAAATGACGGATGGCGTGTTGGTTTTGGCGAATGCCACCAATTGTGAAACGTTTTCCGTTCCCGTTGTAGGGCTGTCGCATTGCGGCAGCCGTGATAATGATTCGTCAATTTCCAACGGCGTTTCGATAGGCCAAAACATCACGTCCTTCAAGGTGATGACAGCATTGTTGAGGTTGTTTCGGCAATTTGTGAGCTGGTATTGCCGCTCGGCGAGGTCGGCCTGCATTTGCACCACGTCGGCATGCGACTTCTGCCCCAACGCTTCCTGCCGCTCCGCAAGCTGCACCGCCTTCTCGGCCGTCGCCACCTGTCCCTCGAGTGCCTTCACCAACTCGGTGTTATACAACACGTTACAATACGCCTCCATCGTGGCGAGACAAATCTGGTCTTCGATCTGCTGCGACTGTGTCTTGCCCATCAGCTGCGAGGTCTTGCTTATCCTCAGGTTGTTCACCGCCTCAAATCCGTTGAACAAATCGATGCCTGCCGACACGCTGTAGCCGTTGTGAAACGATGTCACCATGCTGTAGGTGTTCGTCTCAGGGTCGATACTCCTGCCGAAGTTGTAGTAGGCGTATGTGTTTCCGCTCACCTGTGGCGTGAATGCCGACAAAATGGCGTCACGGCGTGCTATCCTGGCATCGTCGTTGTCGGCGTTCTGAATCCTTATCTTCGTCGAGTTCTCAACAGCATAGAGCATGCAGTCCTTCAGGCTCATCACCACAGTGTCCTGTGCTACCGCCATCACCGGCATCATCATGATAATCAATAAGATACGTCTCATGTCCAAATTATTTTTTGTAATATGATATATAAATAAGTAACAAATGTCATGCCAAACTCATAACATCCTGAATAACAATGATTTATACAAATTCATAAAAAGAAAACTGTAAAGAAATTTTACACCTTTGTAAAAAATCTTTACAGTTCGTCATGTCATAGCGTCAGAGACGCAGTAGCATTGTCTCATCGCGTCGTCAGCGCCGCTCAAGCCACTGTAGCTCTATCTCGTCAATCATGCGAAAATCGCCGGCTTTCACAATTTTCCCGTCCTCCACGAAGATGTACAGGGGGAACTCTCCGTAGGTGACAGCCATAAATGCCGGCGCGGGAATAGTCCAGTGCTCGTAGTCGCTTGTCCGTGTCCTTTCTATGAAATGGCTTATCGCCGCCTCGCCGCCTCCGACAAAAAACTTCATCTTGTCGTGGCTGATACCTTGACGGTCAATCATCATCGTAACTTTCTCGGCTCCGAGACGGCAATATTTGCATCCGGCGAGCGCATAATTAATAAGGTGTCGCCCTTCACGGAGACAGTCGTATGTCGTGTCACTCACGCTTTCATAAAACGCCGCCGTGTTCACATTCTCCTTCTCAGAATGTATCTTGTTGTAAATCACATCCATAGGCAGTATCACAAACGAAATAGCTATCGCGATGACGAGGCTTCCAGCCATAAGCCACTTCCGTAGAACGGGTCTGTAGTCGTGGCTTCTCTCGTTTCTTATGATGAGAAGCAACGCTATCACAATGATATTCTTGATGATTGACTGCATCGGGTCGAGTTCGACGAAATCACCGAAACAATGGCAGTTGCTGTCGTTTCTGAAAATGGCCGTGTAACACAAAAACAATGTGAAAACTATCATCATCAGCATTGTCAACCACCATATTTGTTTGAAACAAATCTTCAAAATGAGACTTATCCCAATCATTAACTCAATGAAAATCAATAATCTTGACAGGAATGTGGTGGTAACGAAATCGACAATCCCAAAGCTGTAGATATACACTTCAAAACTGTCGATTGATAATAATTTCAATACGGCTGTCACGATGAAAAACACGCCGAGCAACAGCCGTACGACAAGCTTCAAGACATCCGAACTATTGAGGTTTGACATTCTCTTTCAATGAGTTAGAGATTATTTTCTTCAACTCTGCAATCTTTTCCTCTTTATAGTCGCGTTTCTCGGGGACGAACATGTTCTTGTGTCTGTTTCTCCTGACCTTGAACTTCATATTGTCTAAGTCGGGGCCTTTTATCTCGATGCCTAACCTGTTGAGGATAGGAGGGCTGAGTACCGCGATATTGTAGTCGTAGCTCATGTCGAGGTTATGTCGTCCATACAGCATCGCCGAATATTTATCCATCGAGATGGCAAACGGATATACGTCGATTTCGTTTTTGAAGACGGTGAACTGCACGTCGAGGCTGTCGATTTTGTTGTCGGTTTTTTTGCTGAAGAGCAACAATCGCTTGATTTTGTTGAATGTCTCTCCGTCAAGCACCACGAGGTCTTGTCCTTCTATGCTGCATGCGGCTTTCAAGGTCGAATATTTCACCGAATAATCCGCTTTGAGGTTGGTCTCGGCGGCGAAATGGAACTCGGCGTTGCCCGCAAACGACTTCAGCATCGGGACGATGGTGTCGAGGTCAGGCATGATATGTATCATCTCGGCGATGTCGATGTCGAGCAGATGGAAGTCGAAGCCTGCGTAGAGATGGTTTCTCCTCTTTGACTTGTATATCGCGGTGAGCTGCATCTTGGCGGCATCGCTGGTGAATCCCATCTCCGACAACACGAGGATGCCGTCTTTCACGGTGAGGTCGCCGCCTACATTCTTGATTTTCATCTCGCCGACCTGCGCGCCGTTAATCATGGTGTGCAAAATGATATCCACGCCGTAAGGCACCATGAATGGCACGCTTTCCTTGATGACGGTGGTGTCTGTCACAACGTCAGGCGATTCCGTTGTCTCGTCTGAGCCCATGCCGCTGAAAATGTCCATCAGCTGATTTATGTCGGTGTAGCTTGAGGTGAAGTTGAACTCGCCCTGTAGTAGCTGGTTGTTCTTGAAATGCTCGTAGATGTTGGTGAGTGTGCCGTCAAGGTTGAAGTCGGAGTTGCCGAGTACAATCCTGCTGCCGCCTATGTTCAAGCCCGCCTCGTCATAGTTTAAGTCAATGTTGGGTATCACTATCTGCTCGCTCATGTCGCTCATGGAGAACACGGCGTTGCTGAGGTCGATGTTTACGAACGGGTTCCATTGCAGATAGATGTCATCTTCCTTCTCGTCATAGTCCGCCACGACGTTGAGCGAGATGGCCTCGGTGCCGAAATACATCTCGTCGCCCATGGCAAATTCCAGACTGTCGCTGCTATACACCGCCGCGTATGAGACGTTGCCCTCGTTGGCGGAAGGAAGCATATGCGCGCTGCCGCTCGCAAAGGTGCTGTGCAACATCATGTCATCCATCATGAAGTCAAGCCGGCTGAAGCTGAAGTCGGCCTTGGCAGCCATCATAACGGTGCTGTCGAGGACGTTCGACACCTGCGCGTTGATATTGAAATCGTTCAAGGCGGCAGTCATCATGCCGCTGATGTCGGCATTGAGGTCGGAGCCTTCCAACACCACATGTACAAGGCCGTCGCGTATAGAGTTGACATCGGGGTTCGGCAAGGTGAAACTGAGCTTCATGTCAGGCGACATCATGTTGATGGTGTCGGCATACACTATGTTCAAGTCATTGAAACTCAACTCGCCGTTGAGCTTGGTGTTCATCAAGTCGAGCCGGGTAAACTGCTCCATGCTGCCACTGAGATTGAAGTTGGCCTTGACAACACCCTGCGCCGTCAGCTCGTCAGGAAGAAACGTCTTCACGTCGTCGAAATCAACATCAGCCCTCACGCTGAGGTCGCAAAGCATCTCGTCAAGTACGTCGCCGACGCTGCCACTCGCCGCGATGATGCTGTTGTTCATCCTGACTCTCAACGTTTTAAGTGCCACATCCGATTTCCCGTTGAGGTTGACATTGGCATGCAGAATGGCGTTGAGCTGAGTGAGAGGATAGGGGAGAAGGCTGTCCATCATGACGTAACCGTCGTTGAGTGTCACGTCAGCGGTGACGCGCGGCATCGACGTCTCGTTGTAAACACCCGCGATGTGCGAGCTGAGACGTATCTTGCCGTCCACATCAATGCCTTCAAGCAACTCTTCTCGCATGTCCTCTGGGATGAGCTGAATCAACTTATTGATAACCAATGTGTTAGTGCTAACATCCATATTCATCGTGATGTCAGGCTCACCAAGGGTAAGCTGTCCCATGAAACTGATGATGATGTCGTTGAACCTCAGCTCCGATGTCTCAAAATTAGCGTCACCCTTCTCAAGGTCGCAGGCAAGAGGCGATTTAAAGCTTATATTGGTGTTGTCGATATATTGCTCGCCGTCCATCACGACATTCATCCCGTTGATGCTCATTTCGGCGTCTCCTTTTATGAAGTCGTAGTTGTTGACATCGCCTATATATTTGATTTTGAAGCTGTTGAAACCCGCCGCTATGTCGTTTTCACCTTGCATGAGGAAGGCGAGGGCTCCGGTACCCACCATGACGTCGGCTTTGATGTCGTCGCCTCTCATGCCGATTTTCCCATCTACTGTTACGTTGTTGACGGCGAATTTCATCTTGGTGGTGTCGTTGATTTCAGCTGCCACGCCGTCGATGGTCAGACTCAAATCACCGTCGATGACGTCTTCGTTGACGGTGCCTTTCATCTTGAGTGCCAACCCGTTTATAGAAGCGATGGTGCTCGTGGCCAAATCAGTGTATCGTAGTTCTATGTCATTGAGCCTCAGCTTGTCAAGGTCAATGAGATACGACCCTTGCTCTGACTCAAGCACATCTTCCGTCGGCTCGCTCGCAGGGAAGATGTCGAAATTGTTGTTGCCTTCCGTGTCGAAAAACGCATTGATGAAACCGCCGTTGAGCAGACATTTGTTGATGATAATCTTGTTTCCGAAGAGTATTTCCCTGATGTTGACCGACACTACGCATTCGTCGATGGCGGCGAGGGTGTCGGTGGTCCATCCTTTGGTGGAGTTAAGCAGCACAAGGTCGTTGATTTCTACGCCGGCGTCGGGAAAAGTCTTGAATAACGTCAAATCCACCTTCCCGATGTTGTAGTCGCAAGTGATGAAATTTGCGGCGTATCTGTTGACAAGCGACGTCAAGCGTTTCGGACTGAAAATCAGATACATCGCGATTAATAACACGATAACTATCACGCCCACCAGCGAGGCGAGACTTATCCACGTGACCTTGAATGCTTTTTTCATATCAATAAACGGTTATTAGCTAACAACTTTCTACTTTTAACTATCAACTGACTCTACACTCTACACTCTCAACTCTCCACTCTAATTAACTCTTATCATCGTGTATTCCGCTCTCCAGCCTTCATTATTATACTTGAATGTCGTCTCATTCAAGATGAGGATGTTGCAGTATTGAGGGACATCGCCCTGATTGCCTTGAAAATGAACGGTTTGCGTGAGGTTGTTGTTGCTGTCGATACTCCAGTCGAAAGTGTCGGCTTCTTCTTCCAACACGTCGTCGGCAGGATCCCACATCTTGCCGGTGCCATTGGCATTATAAACCTCGAAATGGCCGCTGTCAGCAGTTCTCCATCGTCCCACGATAAGTTCAGAATAAGGTGTTGAACTTGTGGCGTCATCATCCTTTTTAGAGCACGACACTGTCATCAATGTGACGACAACCATCGCCGCTACCAATAATGTTATGCTTTTTTTCATTTCCGTAATATTTGCATTCTATTAAACTATTAAACTGTTAAACCATTAAACTATTAAGCTAATAAGCTAATAAGCTAATAAACTAAATCACCGCAATCATCTCAATCTCCACCATCACCTCTTTCGGGAGCGTTCTCACTGCGAATGCGGCTCTCGCCGGAGGGTCTTGCTTGAAATATTTTCCATAAACGGCGTTCATGGTCCCGAAGTTGGCGATGTCGCTGAGATAACAGGTCGATTTCACCACGTTGTCAAATGTGCATCCTGCCTCTTTGAGGATGGCCTCAAGGTTTTTCATCACTTGTTCGGTCTGCTCCGTGATGCCGCCGTCAACCACGTTGCCTGTGGCGGGGTTCACCGGCATCTGACCTGAGATAAATAGGAATCCGTTGGCGGCGATGGCCTGGCTGTAAGGCCCTATCGCCCCGGGAGCGTTGTTTGTCGCGATTGCTTTTTTCATTGTATCCAAGTTTTAAAATTATTCATTCTTTCTGTGACTTTCCTGATGTAGTTCTGCGTCTCCGGCATGAGGTTCTTCTCAAAATAACTGAACAGCTGCTTGTAGCTCATCTCATTTATTTTAGGTATCGCCTTGCCGATTTTGGTATCGCCTCTCAACGCGCGCGACACGTTGCCCGCGCCGGTGTTGTACGACGCGATGACGCATAACGTCTGGCTGTCTTTGTCGGTCACGCCGCTGTAATATCTCTTCTTCAGGAGATAAAGGTAATGCACACCCATCTCGATGTTGTTTTCAGGCTCATAAAGATAGTTCCCTGTCGGAGCCGAGAACGGCTTCTTGAGGCTTTCCGCGCAGTCGGCACCTGCAGTGCGTGGCACGATCTGCATCAGACCGTAGGCCGGCACGTGTGACTTTGCCTTCGGGTTGAACGACGACTCGGTCTGCATGATGGCGTAGGCGAGACATGGGTCAACGTCCCATTTGTCACAGTATTTCTGCACCTCTTTCTTATATTGCTCCGCACGAGTGCGAACGTGGTCGGGCACTAACTCTAACTTGATGGTCACCACCTCGCGCTCCACCTTGTCGTCACCTTTGATGGTCTTCACCTCCGGCTTTATGTTCTGTACTATCTCCTCGACGCCCTTGTCGAGATTTTTCTCGGTCACCATCTTGCCGGAAGGCGTCTGCACCTGATTCTCAAGCACCGGCTTCTCCTGCAACGGCACGGCCTTCTCCACCTCCGAGTCGTAGTCCTTGGTCTTTCCTTTGTTGGTCAACAAAATCTTGAGCTTCTCCTCAATCTCTTTTTTGTCAACACTCTTGCCTTTCTCCTGGATGATTTCAATGGTCGCCTCGCCGCTTTCAAAATCAACGCTGCTGCGCGACTTGCCGTCATTCGAGTACTCCACCCAGTCTGTCTGAGTGCTCTCTTTCACGTTGTCCTTGCCCCAGGTCTCGGCTCTCTCCTTGAGGAACTTGTTGTACGCCTCCTGCTCTTTCTTCACGTAGTCCTCATACTCTTTTTGCATCTTTGCAATGGTCTCGTCGCGCCCTTTCTTCATTTCATTCAGCTTCTCCTCACGCTCTCGCTTGTATCTGTCAAATTCAGTCTCGACTTGCGCGAAACACCCGAAGCAACAGAAAACCAATGTAATAAAGAATAACTTTTTCATGACTTTAATTTTTTATTTCGCAAAAATAATAAATTTTTTCAACAATCTGAAATTTTTCTCGATAAACCTGAACAAAATTCCAAAAACAATAACCAATAAACCAAATTCAACAACCAATAACCATTACTGAAATCAGTAATTATCCCTATAATCCTTCTTCTTTGTCAGCTTCAGGTCTTGCAGTGCCGCCGCCTTCACGTTGATTTGAAAGTTCCACGATTTGTACGTCCCGTATGGAATCACGTTGAAGCGCATCTCCCAGCAATGCAGGTCTCGATAAACAGTCACCGAGGTATAAGATATCTTCTTCGCCTCGAAGTCCCATCCTGTCTGCGCCGATATCTTCCATTTTGGCGACAGCCGTATCTCACCCGTCAAGCCTAACGTCTGCACCGTCGTCCTGTTGTCGCGCAAGAGGTAGTTGATGTACGATAAGTTGTTGGTTAGCCGCAGGTTATAACTCAGCGACAGCGACCAGCTCGTTGACCAGTCGATATAGCCGTTAGGGTTGTTCCTGATGTCGTTCAGCTCTTCTTCTGAGGCGTTGGGCGATGCTATCATAGGCTTCTCCTCTTGCTTGCCTTTGCTCTTGTTTTTCTTGCTGAAGGTCTTGTCGTTGATGGTGTAGCTCGCGCTGAAGTTCCATGCCACGCTTTTCTTCCTGAGAAGACGCCTGTTGACCTCCCACTCGAATTTGTTGAGCTGTTTCGTCCCCGTCGAGTCAAGCACATAAGGGTCCCAAATGCTCGAATATTGTATGCTGAGGTTCTTGAACAAAGTGGTTCGTCCGCTTACGCTGAGATACGACCAGTTCAACGAGTCTTTAGCGATGTCATAGTTCCCCGACAGCGTGAGATTCTCGATGAGGACCACTTTTTTCAGGCCTGTCACAGTGTCTTTCCTTGATGGCACTTTCATCTCCAAATTGTTGCTCAGGCTATATGTTATGCGTCCCGAGCGTTGTGCCGCCGGAGCACCATAGATGGTGCCCTGGTAGTAGCTGTATTTCTGCTCTATGCCGTTGCCATCGATGTATGTGGAGTAATAGTTCCAGAAATCCTTGCTGAAATCGGGGTTGTAGGAGAAACCTACCGTGGGAGTGAGCACATGCCTGACGGCTCGCACCGGACCGCGCTTGAACCTGAACATGCCGTAAACCTTGGTGGTGATGTTACTCGACACGTCATACGTGAACACATTGCCGAACCTGTTGATGGTGTCGGTCTGCAGATGCCCGCTGCCGGTGCTGTCACACACCCAGTCCTTCTCGTAACGCTGCAGATACATCTTGTCGGTGAGGTTCACGGAAGTGGTCCAGGTGAAATATTTGAACAGTTTCACGGGCAAGTTGATCGGCACCCTGTGCTGTAAGCCGTTTTGCATGTTGTCGAGCCATCCGTCCTTGAAGAAGAGGCTGTCAGCCATGCTGATGTAGTTCCTCGCATTGGCCGAATAGCTGAGGTTTAACTCGCTGTACCAGCGTTTCTTGCTGCTTTTCCCGATGTTCTTCAGAGGATAGACGCGGTTCATGGTGAACGTTATCTCCGGCAAGGTGATGGTCATGATGTGCGTCAGGGTGTTCTGGCTGTGGCTGCCGTTCACCGTGAGATAATACCTGTTCGCGAAACTCGTCTGGAAGGCGATGCTCGACTGAAAGGTGTTGCTCAGATACTCTGTCGTCGAGATGGCGTTGTATTTGTTGTAGTTGTTACTCACGATATATACATCGGCCGAAAACGACGACTTCGGCCTCGCCTTGGCGTCTTGCTTGTGCACCCATCGTATCTTGAAGTCGGTGCTCTCAGTATAGTCGGCGGAACCTTCCACACCTACTTTGTTGATGGCGTAACTCGCTGCCAACGAGCCGCTGAACTTGTATCTGCTGACGTATCTGAACGTGGGCTTCAACGCCCAGCTGCCTCGGGTGTAGATGTCTCCGATAATCTGTAAGTCCATGTGCTGGCTGATGCCCCAGTAATAACCGCCGTTCTCAAAGTAATAGCCGCGGTTCGCCGACTCACCAAACGACGGTATGATGAGACCTGAACGCTGGCCCTTGGATGTGGGTATCAAGGCAAAAGGAATGACGGCAGGCAATGGAGTCTCCTCAAGCCGCGCATACAACATCTTCGCCACAATCTTGTCGTCGGGAATGACAATGGCCTTGTTGAAATGAAACTCGTAGTGCGGATGCTCGGGGTTGCTGCATGTGGTGAACGAGCCTGACCTCACGTGAATCTTGCCGTCGTCCATCTTCTTGATTTTGTTGCCGTGCAGATAGTTGTCGTTGTCCTCCGTGAACACCTTCCTGATGATGCCTTTTTTCGTGTCGAAATTAAACGACATCTCATCGGAAAAATATTTCTGCCCGGCTTGCGTGAAAACCGGCTTGCCCGCGATTTTACCCAAGCTGTCGGGCATGCCCTTCGCAAAGACGGTGTGCGCCTCGAAATCGAACTCTATGTAGTCGGCGTCAATCTCGATGTCTTCGTATTTTATGACAGCACCACCATAATAGAAAATCTTGTTGTGCTTGAAGTCCTGCACCGTCGAATCGTTGCACGTCCTGTCAATCTTATCATCAATGGCCGACTTCTTGCCCTGGTTCACAAGGCTGTCAGACGCATTCTGCCCTCTGCCATTTGCTATGAAAAGCGTCATGCAGAAGAAAAAAATGACAAAAAAACGATATGTTTGCCTTGTGAACAAGATTTTTTTCTATTTTTGTAAAAAATTATTTCAATCTGCAAAGATACGGTTTTTTATGAAATACAGACTTATATTTTTTATTACATTTATGTGTTTTTGGCTTGTTCCGACAGACAACAAGGCCCAAACGACTAAGATTCAAACTGTTGTGCTCGATGCAGGTCACGGCGGAAAAGACGGCGGAGCAGTGGGAAAACAAGGAAAAGAAAAGGATATCACCCTCGCTGTCGCGAAAAAAACAGGCGAGTATATCAAACAAAATTACCCTGATGTGAAGGTCGTTTACACCCGTACCACCGATGTGTTCGTCGAACTCATGGAACGCGCCCGCATCGCTAATAGCAATAATGCTGATGTGTTTATCTCAATACATTGTAACTCAGTGGCTAACGCGTCAAAGACTAACGGAGTGGAGACGTTTATCATGGGTGAACACCGCAACAACGCTAATCTCGATGTCGCTAAACGCGAGAACGCCTCCATCCTCTATGAAAACGACGCCATGGACAACTACGACGGCTTCGACCCGAACAGCACCGAGGCATACATAGCGTTCAGCTTCCTGCAAAGCGAATATAAACAACGCTCACTCGAATTTGCCGAACTCGTCCAAAATGAGCTGGTTTACAAGGCAAAACGCGGCGACAGAGGCGTGCAGCAGGCAGGCTTTCTCGTGCTGTACAAGACAGCGATGCCGTCAATCCTCATAGAACTGGGCTTCATCTCAAATCCTGACGAAGAACAATATATGATGTCGGGCGACGGACAAGACCGCCTCGCATCGGCGATATACCGGGCATTCGGGAAATATAAGGCACATTACGAGAAGGAGTCAGTACGGCTGAAACAGGAGATAACCCCTAAAGACGAGGGCGTCGTATATAAAGTGCAATTTGCCACATGCAACCAGCCCGTCAACAAGCCTGAAAACGTGTACAAAGACTTGCAAGATATTGAGTGTTACGAACATAACGGCATGTTCAAATATACAGCCGGACGCTTCACCAAAGAAGCCGACGCCATAAAATATAAACGTGAAGTGGTCAAAAAAGGCTATAAAGACGCCTTCGTGGTGAAGTTCGAGAACGGAGAACGCAAATAATTATAGGTTCTCCTTGAAATACTCCGTGATTTTCTTAATCAAATGTGCCCTGTCCATGCCATAAACGTTATGGTCGTGACCCGGATATACAAAGTAATCCATGAGCTTGCCGTTGTGGATGGCGTTCTCCACAAATGAGAGGCTGTTCTGCCACATCACCACAGGGTCGGTGGTGCAGTGAATCATCAGCAGCTTGCCCTCAAGCTTGTCGGTCTTGTTGTCCAAAGCCGTCAACTCATAGCCCTCGGGGTTCTCCTGCGGAGTGTCCATGTAACGCTCGCCATACATTATCTCATAGTATTTCCAGTTGATGACAGGACCGCCGGCCACACTGACTTTAAACGTCTCTGGATAGTTGATTTTCAATGATGTTGACATAAATCCGCCATAGCTCCAGCCGTCGGAGCCTATGCGCTCCGGGTCAACGTATGGCTTGGTCTTGAGGTACTCTATACCCGTCATCTGGTCGTGCATCTCCATCTGCCCGCACTGACGGTGTATCACCTGTTCGAAGGCCTCGCCACGGTCGGCAGAGCCTCTGTTATCGACAGTAAACACTATGAAGCCTTCCTGCGCAAGGTAGTTGAGGTAGATGCCGGCACCGGCTAACCATGTGTCGGTGATGAGCTGTGCGTGCGGACCGCCGTAAACATATACAATAACCGGGTATTTCTCGTTTTCATCGAAGTTGTACGGCTTGATGATGCGGGTGTATAAGTCCTGCCCGTCCTCCGACTTGATGGTGTCAAGCTCCGTCACCCCGATGTTGTAGTCTTTGATGGGGTTCTCGGCTTGATACAATGGCGCGAAGAACCTTCCTTTGGCATCCATGATGTCGGCGGCTCTCGGCACGTCGGTGCTCGTGTAGTTGTCGATGAAGAACCTGCCGCTCTTGCTTGGCGACACGCTGTGAGTGCCGTGCTTCTGCGTGATCCTCACCTTCTTGCCGCTCTTGAGACTCACCATGTAGAAATGCCGCTGCAACGGACTGACTTCCGTCGAGGTGTAATAGGCGTTGCCGTTGCCGTCAAAGCCGTCGAACGAGGTGACCACATAATTGCCCTTTTCAATCTGTCTGGCTTTCAATGTCTTGGTGTTGTGCAGCCAGATATGATAATAGCCGTCGCGCTGGGCAAGCCACACAAACTCGGTGGTGCTGCCCGGCAGGAAATACGCCGGTCCCTGCGGCTCTACAAACTGCTCGTCCTCGTCGTGGAAGATGGTCTTGTTGAACTCGCCGTTCAAGGCGTTGTATTCGTTGAAGTTGAGCGTGTCCTGCCCGCGGTTCAAGATGCCGATGTAAATCTTCTCGTTGTCGTTGTTCCATGTGATGGCAGTGAGATAATGCTCCTCAGGCTCGCCGGTCTGCATCACCACGTCGGTGCCGGCCGCTATGTCGTAAACGTGCAGCTTCACTATGTGCGACGTCATGCCAGCCATCGGGTATTTTATCGGCTTCGCCTCGGCGATGCGTGTGGTGATGTCAACGATGGGATAGTCCGTCACCATGCTCTCGTCCATCAGATAATAGGCGAGCTTGCTGCCGTCGGGCGACCAGAAGATACCCCCGTTGATGGCGAACTCGTTGCGATGCACCGACTGCCCGGCTATGACATGGTCGGGGTTCTCGGTGAGCCTGAGCTGCCTGCCACCGTCGGCGATGTAAAGGTCGTTGCCTATGGTGTAAGCTACACGCATCGTCTTGACGTTGAGAGTGGTGTTCTCCGCATCAGATGGGAACGCCGTGAGTTTCTTTATCGATTTATCCTTGATATTCAAAAGGTTAAGAGTCGTGTTGCCGTCGTCGTTTCTCTTATAGAAATATCCGGAGTTCTCGTCAAGCCACGTGATGTTGGGCAGCCGCTTGAACTCGTCAAAGCCAATCTCTTTGGCAATGATATTGAGTTGGTCAAGGCTGAGAAGCGTGTGCGACGACTTCTCTCCGGGAGTCTGGTATCTCAACTCGTTCTCCTCGGCGAAGACATACTTGTCGGTGTCGCCTAACCATTTGAAACTCTTGCCTCTGGCATACACTGCGTAGTTGTTGTACGAAGCGTCCTCAGGCGTAAACATCTTCTTTTCCTGTGCAAATGATGTCACAACTAACATCAATGCCATAATACTAATAACACACTTTTTCATATTTTTTAATAACTTGATTGTTCTTTTAAATCGTCATTAAATTCAATGGGATTTCTCGATTCCGCTTCGCTTCACTCGAAATGACGGCTTATACGTTATGTATCGCTTCCGCAAACTTTTTCAATAAATCAGGCTCTTTCTCAAACGCCGTTCCTATGGTGATGATGTCGGCTCCGGCTTTTGCTGCCTCCGCTGCCATTTCAGGTGTCCTGATGCCTCCGCCCACTATCAGCGGTATCTTTATCATCTGTCGAACCTTCGAAATCATGCTTGTGGACACCGGCATCGTGGCACCTGAGCCTGCCTCAAGGTATATGAGCTTCAGCCCGAGCATCTCGCCGGCGATGGCGGTGCACATGGCGATGTCGTCTTTGTCGTGAGGTATGGGCGTGGTGTCGCTCATGTATGACACCGACGTGGCCTTCCCGCTGTCGATGAGCATGTAACCCGTCGGGATAATCTCATTGCCGTAGAGCTTCAGATACGGCGCCGCTATGACATGCCGCCCGATGAGCATCTCGGGATTCCTTCCAGAGATGAGCGAGAGCAATAGAAAACCATCGCAATACTTGCTGATTTGCAACGAGTTGCCGGGAAAAATCAACACCGGGATGTCGCAGTTCGCCTTGATGAGCTTGATGCAGTGGTCAAGACTGTCGGTGACTAACAGACTGCCGCCCACAAAGAAGAAATCCACAGCAGCGACCTTGGCCTTCTCCACTATCGAGAGAATCTGCGCATCGGTGGGCTTGTCGGGATCCACAAGAACCGCAAGCTTTTTACGGCTTTTATCTAAAAATTTGTCGTATGTCGTCATAACTTGATTTTAAACCACGAAATTACTACATTTTCTTTAATGAGTAGCGATATTTTTTGAATTATTTTTTCAAGACGATTCTGAAAGTGGTGCCTTGCCCTGTCACACTGTTCTTGACGAAGATTTTTCCCTTGTGGTAATCCTCTATGATACGCTTGGCGAGCGAGAGGCCGAGACCCCAGCCGCGTTTCTTGGAGGTGTATCCTGGCTTGAAAATCTGCTTGTACATCGAGCGCGGCATGCCTTTGCCGGTGTCGCTGATGTCGATGAACACGCTGCTGTCGTCCTCCGTCATCTCCACCGTGATTTTCCCTTTGTCGGTCATGGCGTCGATGGCGTTCTTGGTGAGATTCTCCAAAACCCAGCTGAACAAGGCGGCATTCAAAGGTATAACTATCTCACGCACAGGCAGCTGTATGTCAAATTCAAACTTCGCCGAGAAACGCCGCTGAAGGTATTTCATGGTCTTGTCAACGGCTGCCACCACGTCGGTGCTCTCCAATGTGGGGATGGAGCCTATCTTAGAGAAACGCTCCGTGATGGTGTTGAGCCTGTCAATGTCGTATTCCATCTCCGCCGTCCCCACAAACGGCTTCTCCTCTATCTTCAGAAGCTCGACCCAGCCCATCAGCGAACTTAATGGCGTGCCAATCTGATGAGCGGTCTCCTTCGCCATGCCTGCCCATACCTGATTCTGCTCCGAACGCCGTACATAACTGAACAGAAGGTATGCCAAAAGCACAAACAAACCGAAAATCAACATCTGGACAAGCGGAAAATATCGCATCTGCAACAGCAGGTCGGAACCTCGGTAATAAATGTAAACCTTGTTGTCATCAAGATAGTTCACCTTTATCGGATAATTGTCGGCTTGCATGGCTCGTATCTGATTCTCAACGTATTGCGGGTCTTTCATCTTGATGGAGTCGAGGTTGCCATAAGCTAAGACGGTGTTGTCGATGCTGTCCATGATGATGACAGGCGCACCTACCGCGTTGTCGGTCACGTCGGTGATGAAAAGGTTGAACAAATCATCCAAAACGCCTTTCAACTCCGAATATATCAGCGATTCTTTGTAAAAAAGCCATTTTGTCTTGCCGAAAAGGTCTATTTTTATGGGCTGATATACGTTGAACTCGCGTATCATCTCCTCATCGAACCTCGTCTTGTCTTTCAGATGCTCCGGCATGTTGATCGAGAGGTCGATGTTCCTGCTGTTGTCAGTAATCACTACAGGAATGCTGATGTTGCTCTGTATGATGTCAAGATAAATGGATGTGTTCTCGTCAGGCCTCGCCTCAAGGAAGCTCTCATAAGCTTTCGCCAAAAGCTGCACGCGTTTCTGCTCCTGCTCGCTCACCTCGTTGAAGAACACTTTGGTGTAATTCATCAGCTCGGCATGGCTCTGCACCGCCTCGGCCCACATCTCAATCTGCTTCGTCTCCTGCGCCGCAAAATGCTTCACTAATCGGCTCGTATATTGTATCGATATGGTGATGATCAAGACCGCCAGCACCGCTAACGCTAAATTCCACCATCTTTTCCGTATGTAAATGTTCGTTTTCATACCACAAAAATACAAAAATTTTCTTAATTTATATATGTGTAGCGAAAAATGTTGTAATTTTACACGTCATTAGAAACGTCGAAAACGCGTCAATAGTATGTTTCTAAACATTTTTAAGGCATGAAAAGAAACGTCGTCATACTGTTTTTGCTGTCTTTTTCCTTGATCGCCCGAGGAAACTATTCGTCCGACCGTGACAGAATGGCTGCCCTGCATTATGAGATTGAGTCTTTGCTCGACAAACAGTCGGTCGAGGAGGCAGAGCCTTATATCAATGAGTTCATAACGCTCTCAAATGAATATAAAGACCCGTATTTCAAGGCATTCGGCGATTTTTGCATGGGACATCTCGCAAACCATCAGAACCATTTCAAGGAGGCATGCCTGCAATTTATGGTGGCTAAGGACGGACTGCAACGCTTGCACAGAACTGACGACGTCAACCGCTTAGAAGTGAGAATCGATCTGGCATTAGGCGCCTGCTATCTCTCTAAAGAGATGTATTCTCAGGCATTCGAATGCCTCACCGATGGCGTGAAACTTAACCAGGAGACGGTGAACGACGGACATCTGCAGTTTTATCTCGATAATAACCTAATGGTACTCATGATGTCAACAAACAGCAACAACGACATCATCTCTTTGGGAGAACGACTGCTGTCGAATGCGCAGACCGACCAAAACCGCTACTATGCTTACGCAAACATCGGGGTGTATTATTTCACTAAAGGTGATTTTGAGACCGCCCTCCATTATTTCGATACCGCCATCAAATATTCTAAATCGCCTGTCGAAAAAGCCACAATCCTTAATTATAGAGCGCAAACATACTATGCACTCAAAAACTTCGATGACGCCGTCGCGGTGTGCGACTCGGTGCTTCGCTGTTTAGACTCCGATGATAGGGAACTGCAAGCTAAGACATTGATACTCAGAGGTATCGTCCTCATCGACCTCGACAAAAGCGATAGCGCCTTATATTATATTGATAAAGGTATAGGCATCGCGAGGGAATACGATTTTTTGGCTACGGAGACAATGGGTCTGTCAAATAAATGCGACCTCCTGTTCTCCTTGAGGCGTTACGAGGACTATGCCTTCGCCATGACGGAATACGCCGCCGTCAACGATAGCATCTACAAACTCAACGATATCAACAAGTTAAGGCAACTGGAGGCTCAATATGACTTGGAACTGCTCAAGATAGAGATGGCTCAAAATCATAAAATGAAAGAAGCTGAAAATCAACGATATAGACTGATGTCCGGCTTCGTGATTCTGGTCTTGCTCGCGGTGATAATCATAGTGCTGCTGTCACTCAGCAGAAAAAATATCCTTCTGAAAAACAAAAAAATGCAGGAGGAGGTTCTCGCCAAGGAACTCGATTTGCGCAAACGCGAGATGACAGCCAACGCTCTCGTCCAAGTGAAACGCCAGGAAATGCTGACGGATATGATCGACAGGCTGAAGGCTGTGGCTGAGGACAAAAACACTATGCAAAGCAATATACAGTCGGTGATTAAGACTTTCGAGGAGTACCGCAACGCCAATACGCCTGAGGACTTCGAGTATTACTTTACCCAGACGCATCCTGATTTCTATAATAACTTAACTGCTGATTTTCCGAGACTTACGACCAACGAGCTGCGTCTGTGTGCCTTCTTGAGGCTGAATCTCACAACCAAAGACATAGCCTCTATCTGCCATATCAGCCCCGAAAGCGCTATGGTGGCACGCTCACGCCTGCGTAAGAAACTTAATCTTGTGGGTACTGACGAAGATTTGTATTCATTTCTTTTAAAATATTGATAATCAAACATATAAACGGTTTTATAGCAAAATGTTATGATATTGTTATTGTAAAAATCAATACATGTTATGAATGTGTTATGATTTAAATCTGACACCTTATATAAATAAGTGCGATATTTGCAGCGTGAAAAATCAACAAATAAATAACAACAATCATGAAAAAATTATTTGCATTATCAGTCATTATCGGTCTCGCACTCAACGTGTGGGCTGATGACGTTGTAATCGGAAGCGGCACACAAACATCTTCCGACATCCCGACAAACACCATGACGACCAGCCTTACACAGCAGATATTCACCGCGAGTGAGGTGAACCATGCCGCCGGCACAATCATGGCAATCAGTTTCTATGCAGGTCAAGGATATTCAACGCAACGCCAGATATCGTTGTTCATGGATAACACCAGCGCCTCATCGTTCGGCTCGCAGACCATACCGGTGTCCGGCTCGCGCGTGTTCCACGGATATTGGCAGGTGTCAGCCGACGAAGGCTGGTACACCATAGTCTTCGACGATAATTTCCAATACGACGGAACAAGCAATATTCTCGTGACTTTCAACGACTACGGTACTGATATGACATGGTCGCCTCGTAATTTCCGCGTCTATTCGACAGGCTCAAACCGCGCAATCTATGCGCAAGATAACGGATTCTTCTTCACCGTGTCGGTACCTAACGACGGCACCGCCATCAGCCAGAATAATCAGGTGAAGCTTCATTTCCTCGACGGCACTACTATCGTCTCCAACCCTTCGCCTATCGAGATGGGAGAGCGTCCCATAGGTGCCTGGATGCGCCCGATACCGTTCACACTCACCAACACAGGCGAGGCATGCACCGTGTCGAATATGACCGTGACAGGTAACTTCTTCTCTCTCAACGACGTGCAAGTGCCTTATTCGCTTGGCTTGAACGAAAGCAGAGAGTTCAGCATCACGACAGGCACCTCAAGCGCAGGACCGAAGAGCGAAAACATCGTCATAACACATAGTGGCGGACAGGTCAGCGTCCCCGTGACAGCCACGGCTTATACCCCGACATCTCCTGATGTGTGGGAACTCGCACAAGATGTCTCATTCACCGGCAACACCTATTCTAATGCACCTGATTTCAGCAACCTGAGGAATAACTACCAGCTGCCGGGCAACACTCCTGATGGCAACGACGCTGTTTACAGACTCGTTTTCAATGAAGACGCACTCATCAGCGCAAACGTCACCGGCACAAACGGGAAGGTGGCACTGTATGCCGAGGACTTCCAAGGCGTGGGTGGCCCCTCCACCGATAATAACTATGAAGGACCTACCCCATACGGCGGCTGCCCGACATCATTCTCGTTCAACTGGGATTCCGGCGACTTGCAGGGCTGGACACTCATCGACGCCGACGGTGACGGATATAACTGGGAAAACCATGGCGGTTATCTTGCCTCCGATTCTTATTACCATACCGGGAACAATTGGCATTCGCTCACACCTGACAATTTCGTCGTGTCCCCTGAGAAATATACCATCTCGGCTTCATCTGTCCTGAGCTATAACATCGGCTGCACCTCAGATGAGTTTATTGAACACTATGGCGTGTTCGTCTCAACAGGCAGTAACACCAACCCTGATGATTTCCAACTCGTGTTCCAAGAGGAAATCAATAACTATGGATTCGAGGAAAGAACGTTAAGCCTTGAAAACTATGCAGGTCTCGATGTTTATATCGCCTTCCGTCACTACGATGTGGAGAACGAATGGACCGTCGTCCTCGATGACGCGGAACTGACATCTGACCGTAAGATGCGGAACACCAACAACTTAACTGACATCACTGTGGCTGCCGGAACATATTACCTCGTGGCCTCGGCAACCACTTCTTTCACGGTGAACATACAGAAGACGACCATCCCCGCTCCGGTGGCGGCATCAAATCCTACACCAAGCGACAACGCCATCGACGTTGAGCCAAACCTTAACCTCCGGTGGACCTTGGGAGAATATACCGCTGAATATCAATTGAAATTCGGCAACACCAATCCTCCTCAAGAGATTTTGGTCGATTGGACATACGACCTTGACGAGCTTTTCGCTGTCTTCAATTTGGTTGACAACACAAGATACTATTGGCAAGTCAATGAAAGGAACTCGACAGGCACTACACCGGGTGACATTTGGTCGTTCACCACACCACTGCACGCACCTGTCCTCAGCGTATCCAACGCTTACCTGTATCCTAATGAGAGTACAACCCTGCAATGGAATGTCACGAAAGACAGAGAAATGTCTATCACAGGCTATAAAATCTATAAAAACGGTCAACTGTTGGGAGAGACAACAGAATCTACGTATGTTGTTGATAATCTGGCCTATAACATTGCGGGGCATAAATTGACAGTGGTCGCCGTCTATGAAGAAGGTGAGTCGCATCCATCAAATGAAGTGACGGTGAAGGTCACCGGCAACGGCAATGTCAGCGGCACTGTCTATGGCACTAACGGCACAACGCCATTGGCTAACAAGGCAGTGACGGTTCTTGGCGTCGATGAACACGGCGCGGAACGCACATACGAGTTCACCACCAATTCCAACGGACAGTTCTCCGGCGCAGTCCTCGCAGGACGTTACAGAGCTTTCGCCACAGCACTCGGTTATCGTAAGTCTTACAACGAAGGCCCCGTCGTGGTATCTTATCAAGGCACCGCATCGGGAGTCAATATCGTGATGCAGACACAGACACAAAACGTGGCAAATGTGCGTGCCGAAGAGCTTAGCAATCATAACGTAAAAGTGACTTGGGATGCCGTCAACGACCCGAATTACACCGTGCAATATTATAATGTGTATCGCAAACATAATAACGACATCGAGATGATAGCCACTAAGGTCACTGCTACTCAATTTATTGATACTGAGAGTCATACCGGTGAATATGAGTGGGGTGTCGAGTGTGTCTTCGCTGGCGGATACTCGCCGAGTTTGGCGTATGCCTACGCATATTACGGCAACGGCTTCCATGAAGGCTATCAGTATTACGACATTCAGGCACCGGTCAAAACCGCGACGTATCTCAACAACGAGCATCTGATTTATGCGGGCGATGTCGCGTCCGACGGCTATCTGTACGCTACCTACGCTGATATGGCACTCGGCATCTGCCAGACGTTATACCTCTATAAGATAGACTTGGCGACAGGTGCCATCCTCTCGACTCAAGATATTTTCGTCGATCATGTGTCACAGCTGATAACAGGCATGGCATACGACAACAGCACCAACCAGATGTTCTGCATCGACTACACCGGACAGCTTACCGTGATGAATCTGACCAACGGACAACAGACCGTCAAGGGTAACTTCGGATTGGTTGCGATGGTGCTGATGTCAACCTACGACGGCCGTCTCTATATCATTGACGAAGACGGCGACATTTATGAGCTTAACAAGACCAACGCTGCCAAGACTTACATCGCCTCGACAGGAAAAATCGCGCCTTATATGCAGTCGGCTTACGTGAGCCGCGTGACAAACAAGACCTATTGGCATTATTGCGGCGGCGACTTGGGACTGGCGTTCTATGAGCTGAATATTGCAACAGGCGAGACGAAATTTATCTGCGAGACCGGACAACAGGATGTCTTCATACTGCCGAGCATCATGCCCGCCCCTGAATCAGACGTCACATGGTCAGCCCCACTAATAGGCATTTGTGAGGAAATGGCACAAAATATCGCCATCTATCCGAATCCTACCAACGGAAAGCTGTATCTGAACGCCGATGGCATGCGTCATGTCACAGTTTACAACATTGATGGTCAGGCCGTTTATGACTCTGAAATCGATGCTGACTCCGCGACATTAGACCTGTCGGATTTGACGAGTGGCTTGTATATGGTGCGTGTCATCACCAATGAAGGCGTCGGCACAAAGCGTGTTGTGATGGTACATTGATGCTACGGGTTTTTCTCGAACTGAAAAAAATACAAAATTTTCATTTAAATAAGGTGTGTAGCGAAAAATGTTGTAATTTTACACGTTTTTTCAAACACGAAATATTTAAGGAATTATGGAGTATAATTTTGAGGAAATCGAGAAAAAATGGCAGGAATATTGGCGTGATAACAAAGTCTATCATGTTGATATTGACCACGATAAGCCGAAGTTTTATGTTTTGGACATGTTCCCGTACCCTTCGGGTGCGGGACTTCATGTGGGGCATCCTTTAGGATACATCGCCTCCGATATATATGCTCGCTACAAACGGCTGAAGGGCTTCAACGTGCTTCACCCGATGGGCTATGACGCCTATGGACTGCCGGCAGAACAGTATGCCATCCAGACAGGCACGCATCCCGCCGTCACCACCGAGAAAAACATCAACCGCTACCGTGAACAGATGGATAAAATCGGTTTCTGCTACGACTGGGACCGTGAGGTGCGTACCAGCGACCCTCATTATTATAAATGGACACAGTGGACATTCATCCAGCTGTTCAACTCTTTCTATTGCAACAAATGCAAGAAGGCTCAACCTATTGCCGAACTCGTTGATTACCTGAGTAAAAACGGCACCGAAGGCCTCGACGTGGCTTGCACAAAACCCTTGAGCTTCACCGCCGCGCACTGGAATGCCATGAGCGAGCGTGAACAGCAGGAAACACTGATGAACTACCGTCTGGCATATCTCGCCGACACCATGGTGAACTGGTGCCCTGAGCTTGGTACAGTGCTTGCCAACGATGAGGTGCAAGACGGATTGTCGGTGCGCGGCGGCTTCCCGGTCGTGCGTAAGTCAATGAAACAGTGGCTGTTACGTATCACGGCCTACGCCGAGCGACTCCTTGAAGGTCTTGAGACACTCGATTGGACTGAGTCCATCAAAGACGTGCAGCGTAACTGGATAGGCAAGTCGATGGGTGCCTCCGTGTTCTTCAAAGTGGCTGATAAAGACATTGATTTTGAGGTGTTTACCACTCGCGCCGACACCTTGTTTGGCGTCACTTTCATGGTGTTGGCTCCTGAACATGAGATGATAGCTCAGCTCACCACCGACGAACAGCGTGACGCGGTGAAGGAATATGTCACCTGGGCGAAAAACCGCTCCGAGCGCGAGCGTATGGCAGAGGTGAAGAAGGTGAGCGGAGTGTTCACCGGCTCTTATGCCGTCAACCCGTTCAACGGGACACGCATCCCCATCTGGATTTCCGATTATGTGCTGATGGGCTACGGCACCGGCGCCATCATGGCAGTGCCCGCCCACGACAGCCGTGACTTCGCCTTCGCACGCCATTTCAACCTCCCGATAATACAAGTTGTGGCAAAACCTGGCGAGGAACCGTCAGACACCGCCACCTGGACAGAGTCGTTCGATGCCAAGGAGGGTGTTTTGGTTAATTCGGAGTTTCTCAACGGACTTTCAGTGAAAAAGGCTATCCTCCGCATGATAGAAGAGCTTGAGAAACTCGGCATCGGCAAAGGAAAGACAAATTATAGATTGCGCGACGCCATCTTCAGCCGTCAGCGTTACTGGGGCGAGCCGTTCCCGATATATTACAAGGACGGAATGCCTTACGCCATGGATGTCAATAAGTTACCTCTTGAGCTGCCAGCCATTGACGCCTACAAGCCGACAGAGAACGGCGAGCCACCTCTCGCACGCGCCAAGAACTGGGTCACCGAAGAGGGTTATCCTATCGAGACTAACACTATGCCGGGATTCGCCGGCTCAAGCGGATATTACCTCCGTTACATGGACCCGCATAACGACAAGGAATATTTCAGCAAAGAAGCTAACGACTATTGGCAAAACGTTGACCTTTACATCGGCGGCGCGGAACATGCCACAGGCCACCTCATCTACAGCCGCTTCTGGAACAAATTCCTCTTTGACCTCGGAATAGCTTGTAAAGACGAGCCTTTCCAGAAGATGGTCAACCAAGGGATGATCCAGGGACGCTCAAGCCTCGCTTATCGTGTCAATATGGAGAAGATGTGCGAATATAACGTCTGGAAACTGTTGAAAGACAAGCGTTTAGGCGTTGAGTTCGTCCGCGACTACAAAGAGGGTCGCCGTCGCTTCGACTTCTTCTGTCCCGAAAAAGGACTCCTTATTGAGATTAACAGAATGGGCAATTTGGAGAAAGTGGCCGAGTCGTGGCGACAATTCGCTGATGAACAAGGTTATAAGCTGCTCATGATACCTATTGTCGATGTCGTGAACGACTTTGAACAAGGCACTGATTACGTCGAACAACGCATCAAAGACCTGATTGCGGGTAAGGAAATACCGGCATTTGTCGGCGGCGAGGCATATAGACGCGGCCCGATGTTCATCTCGAAGAACTGCAAGGACAGAGAGCTGTTCAGCGACCCTATTCTTGTTGATATCAATATCGTACATAACGATATCCTTGACGTCGAGGCCTTCAGAGCCTGGCGTGACGACCTCAAAGACGCTCAGTTTATCTGTGAAAAAGACAAAGACGGAAACAAAGTGTTCGTATGCGACTGGATGATTGAGAAGATGTCGAAGTCGAAGTTCAACGTCCAGAATCCTGACGACCTCGTGGTGAAATACGGTGCCGACACTCTGCGTCTCTATGAGATGTTCCTCGGTCCGCTGGAACAGTCCAAACCATGGGACACACAAGGCATTGAAGGCACTTTCCGTTTCCTGAAGAAATTCTGGAAACTCTATTCGACAGTCAGTGACGAGCCTGCCACAAAGGAAGAACTGAAGGCACTTCACAAACTCATCAAGAAAGAGGAAGAAGACATCGAGCGTATCTCGTTTAACACCGTCGTCTCGGCATTCATGATTTGTGTCAACGAGCTGACCGACATGAAATGCGACAAACGTGAGATTCTGGAGCCATTGGCGATAATGATTTCGCCTTACGCGCCTCATATTGCCGAAGAACTGTGGCATCAGCTTGGTCACAACGACAGCGTGGTAAACCAGCAATTCCCGGAGTTTGATGAGAAAAACGTGGTCGAGAACACCTTCCTTTATCCCGTCTCGTTCAACGGGAAGAAACGTTTCGACCTCGAACTGCCTCTCGATATTAAACAGGATGAAGTGCAAAACGCGGTCGTCAACGCCCCGGAAGCGCAAAAATGGCTCGAAGGCGTCAGCATCCGTAAGGTGATATTCATCCCGAAAAAGATTATTAATATTGTCGTAGGTTAATCGCACAAGAGTAAGCCTGTAAAGACACGCTTCATCGCGTCTATCGATTACAAATGAAATGCAGAAACATGAAAAGGATATTAGTCATAGCATTATTAATAATAGGTGTCACCGCCTCCGCCCAGAATCTTACTGAGCCGGAGTCAGACCCCGTCATCACCAACCGCATCGCACAGTGGCAAGACCTGAAGTTCGGTTTCATGATGCACTGGGGGATGTATGCCCAGTGGGGCGTCGTGGAGTCATGGTCGATATGCAACGAGGACTGGATTAACCGCGATGGTGCTAATTATATTCAGTATAAGAATGATTATCAAGCACTTAACACAACGTTTAACCCAACTAAGTTCAATCCTGACGCTTGGGCGAAATTAGCAAAAGAAGCCGGAATGAGATATGTCGTCTTCACCACCAAACATCACGACGGCTTCTGTATGTACGACACCAAGGAAACGACATATTCTACCGTTGACCCCTCATGTCCTTTCTCTGAAAATAAGAACGCCGACATCACCGGAGCAATCGTGGAAGCCTTTAGAAATCAAGGCTTTTGGACGGGCCTCTACTTCTCCAAAGCCGACTGGCATCATCCTGATTACTGGGCAGAACAATGGGCTACGCCAGACCGTAACGTCAACTACGACCCGCAGAAATACCCTGAGAGATGGCAGAATTTCTGCGATTTTACCTATAATCAGATACGTGAATTGACTCATAACTACGGCGACATCGACATCCTTTGGCTCGACGGCGGCTGGGTGCGCCCGGAGTACAGCCTCAACGACGAATATCGTGAATGGCTCGGCTGCAAAGGCTATATCCAAGACATCGATATGCCCAAAATAGCGGCGATGGCACGAGAAAACAACCCCGACCTCATCATCGTTGACCGCACCGTTCACGGGAAATACGAAAACTATCAGACTCCCGAGCAACAGGTGCCAGACACCTTGCTGCCTTTCCCTTGGGAGACATGTATGTCAATGGGCGACTCATGGTCATACGTTGAGACCGATAACTACAAGAGTACCAATAAGATAGTACATCTCTTAGTCGATGTGGTGGCAAAAGGGGGCAACTATCTGCTCAATGTGGGTCCTTCACCGGAAGGCGAGCTGCCCCCAACGGCTGTAGAACGTATGCATGACATCGGCAAATGGATGAAAATCAATGGGGAAGCAATATATGGGACACGCCCATTCTATCCTTACTGCGAAGGAAAAGTGCGTTTCACCCAAAAAAACGGCAAAATTTATGCCATCTATATGCTTGATGAAGGCGAATTATTACCTAAATCAATCAAAATCAATGCAAATCTGAATAAAAACAAGGTAAAAATCCTCGGCAGCAAGGCAAAAGCAAAGCTTGCCAAGACCGCTGACGGATACCTTATTAATATTAATGGCGATGTCGAACTTGAACATGCCGTGGTTTTTGAATTAAAATAAATCGTAATATGAAAGAAGAACTCAAAAAAATGAATCTCCCTTATCTCATCGCTGATTTGAGTTTGGCAGAGTGGGGGAGGAAAGACATTGAAATCTCTGAGCATGAGATGCCCGGCCTCATGGCGTTGCGCAAGAAATACGGCGATGCCAAGCCTCTCAAGGGAGCACGCATCAGCGGGTCGCTGCACATGACGGTGCAGACCGCCTGTCTCATTGAGACGTTGAAAGCTCTTGGTGCCGAAGTGCGCTGGGCAAGCTGTAACATCTTCTCGACGCAAGACCATGCGGCGGCAGCTATAGCAGCCACCGGAACCCCTGTGTTCGCTTGGAAAGGCGAGAGTCTCGACGACTACTGGTGGTGTACCATGCGCGCCCTCACCTTCCCCGATGGCAACGGCCCGGACCTTATCGTCGATGACGGCGGCGACGCCACACTCTTGATACATAAGGGCTATGAATGCGAAAACGACCCTAAACTCATGGAAGTGCAGCCGGCAAACGCCGAGGAAGCCGCGATATACGGAGTCATCAAAGAGACCTACAAACAAGATCCGCAGCATTGGCATAAGGTGGTGGCTAACTGGAAAGGTGTCTCGGAGGAGACCACTACCGGAGTGCATCGTCTCTATCAGATGAAAGAGGCGGGAAAACTCCTCGTCCCGGCCATCAACGTGAACGACAGCGTGACGAAGAGCAAGTTCGACAACCTTTACGGCTGCCGTGAATCGCTGGCCGACGGCATAAAACGCGCCACCGACGTGATGCTCGCCGGAAAAGTCGTTGTGGTGAACGGCTATGGCGACGTCGGCAAAGGCTGCGCACAGTCGATGCGCTCGTATGGCGCGCGTGTCCTCGTCACAGAAATAGACCCAATCTGCGCGCTGCAAGCCGCCATGGAAGGATATGAAGTGACCACAATGGACGACGCCCTAAAAGAAGGTAACATCTATGTCACATGCACAGGCAACTGCGACGTGGTCACCCTTGAGCATATGCTCAATATGAAAGACCAGGCCATAGTATGTAACATCGGACATTTCGACAACGAGATTCAAGTCGGCGCGCTGGAGAATTATCCGGGAGTGAAGAAAATCAACATCAAACCGCAGGTTGACAAATACGTGCTTCCTGACGGCAAGGCTATCTTCATCCTCGCGGAAGGACGCCTCGTGAACCTCGGATGCGCCACAGGCCACGCCAGCTTCGTGATGAGTAATTCATTCACTAACCAGACGTTAGCTCAGATGGACCTCTGGGAGAAACGCGGCAAATACCCGATCGACGTCTATTGCCTGCCGAAGTACCTCGACGAGGAGGTGGCACGCCTGCATCTCGAGAAAATAGGTGTGAAACTTACCAAGCTGACGCAGAAACAAGCTGATTATATCGGCGTTCCGGTCGATGGACCATTTAAGGCTGACATTTACAGATACTAATTGTAAATCCTCAGCTCCGTGCCGTCAAAAATGGTGAAATACTCTATCAGGTTGTAACCGGTACCCTCAATGATGCTGCCGTCAAGGATGGAATATTTGTAATCCAAGCAGCTGTCGATGACATAAGGAAGCTGCACAAACAGACGGTTGTCGGGGCAGGCGTAAGGATCGTTGGGCGCCTTGCGCTCATAAGCCTTGAATTCATCAAGGTTGTATCTGTAAACGATGATGCCGTAGCTTGGAAGCTGGGCAGTGAGGTACATCCATCCGCCAACGGCGTTAAGTTCTTGATATTCAAGGGTATTAGGATAAATGCTAAAGTTGATGTTTATGACAGGAGCGTTGGGATTATAAGGCTTGCTGTTGCATGAAATAGCAAAAACAGCCAAGACAATGGCAATAATTATGGTTGGATTTTTAAAAAATTTTCTCATTTTTGAAATATTTTGGTGCAAAATTAGTAAAAAAACAAACAAAAATAGGTCGAAAGTCTGATAAAAAATCTTTCCTAAAACCCTAAAATTTTATTTTTTGAGAAAAATTTGACGTTTTTCAATGAAGTATAAAATGTTTATTTTTAATGTGTTACAGACGAAAAACGCAAAATGTTGAAAAATATTTTTCCTAAAAAGAATAAATTTGCTTGTGGGATTAAAAAAAATGTTGTATTTTTGAACCCTAAAAATATGCCCTAAAAAAAAGGATAATTATTTGAGTAGTATAACATAAAAATTCAAGGTATGTTGAAAAAATTACTATTTTCACTCTGCATTGTGCTGACGTCGTGGTCGTTAGCACTTGCACAACAAGGTCGTCTCAAGGGTGTCATTACTGACAAAGACACGGGCGAGCCTATTCCATTTGCCAACGTCGTTTTGGAGAACGGCGGCACGCAGGTGGGTGGTGCCAGTTCGGACTTTGACGGTAATTACGACATCAACCCTATCCCTCCGGGAACATACGACCTTAAGGCAACATTCGTCGGATACAACACCTTTATTTACAAAGGTATTGTCATCCCGGGTAACAAAATCACCTTCCAAGACATCAAGATGAGCATGCAGTCGGAAGTGCTGGATGTCGTTGAGATTGTCGATTACAAGGTGCCTTTGATTTCAAAGGACCAGACATCAGCCGGTGCCACCATCACCGCCGAGGAAATTGCAAAGATGCCTAACCGTTCCGCGGAAGCCGTGGCTGCCACTGTCGGTGGCGTGTTCTCGCAAGACGGTGAGGTCGGCAACATGCGTGGTGCCCGTTCTGAAGGTACAGTTTACTACATCGATGGTGTGCGCGTCCTTACGGGCGGAAGCCACTCGGTGCCTCAGTCAGCTATCGACCAAGTGGAGGTCATGCTGTCAGGTACTCCGGCTATGTACGGCGACGTCACCGGCGGTATCATCAACATGACGACTAAAGGCCCTTCGAGAACATTCGGCGCAGGTTTGGAAATTGAGCAGTCTATCGATGGCTACGGCCATACCAGAGTAGGCCTCAACGCCCAAGGACCGCTCATCAAAGGTAAGAAATCGGAGACGGCTCTCCTCGGATTCTTCCTGTCAGGTGAGTTCACATACAACAAAGACGGCGAGATTTCCGCTATCGGTCACTATAAAGCTACCGACAGCTGGCTTGAGTATATCAAAGAACATCCGCTCCGTCTCGCCAGCACAGGCGACGGCGTATATCCTAACGGCGAGTTCACAAGAATGGGCTCCATGGAATATGTCAAAAACTCACAGAACACTGCAAACTGGACCATTAACACCACAGGTAGCATCAGCATCCGCACGACAGAGACCATCAACCTCTCGGTGGGCGGAGCTTACATGAGACAGAGATCACACGGATTTAGCCGCAGCCAAGAATACTTCAACTTCGACAAGAACTATATCTATAACTATCAGAACTGGCGTGTCTATGGACGTTTCAGCCAGAGATTCCCGACAGCACCGGAAAGCACTTCTCTGATAAAGAACTTCTACTATAACTTGCAAGTTGACTATTCAAGGGTGAATTCATCAAACTACGACCCGGATCATAAGAAAGACATTTGGAAATATGGCTATCTCGGCAAGTACTCCATCTATAAGACCCCGTCTTATGTCATGGATACATCAATCACCATCAATGGTCATACATACAGCAACGTATGGCATACGGCATCATGGGACTATGACACATTGGTGCAGTTCCAGGCTTCCGACTATAACCCGTTGCTCGCCAAATACACCTCTATGATTTATGACTTGTACAGCGATCCTACAGGTCACTACACCAACTTCGACGATATCCAGCTCAGCCAGGGTCTGCTCAACTCCGGCTCACCGTCGGCGTTCTATGGACTCTATGCTGTTCCCGGCACCATCCAAGCCAATTACGGATATGGCGAAAGCGACCAGTTCAGCGTGAACCTCGCCGCCGCCATGACTGTTGGAAACCACGAGGTGAAATTCGGTCTCCAATACGAGCAGCGTAACAGCAGGTCATGGGGCATCGCCGGCCGTAGCATGTGGTATCTGATGAGAAACCTCGCCAACTTCCATATCGACCAGTTGGACGTCAACAATCCTGAGATTGTAAGCTATAACGGCTTCGTCGATACGGTGAAATTCTACAGAATGTATAACGCCGCCGACCAATATCAGTTCGACAAGAACCTCCGTGAAGCTCTCGGACTCAGTGTCACAGGCGTCGATTGGATAAACACCGACTCATACGACTTCAATGACAACTCCATTGAATATTATGACAAGAACGGCGTCATGCACAAGGCTTATCTCCAGGACGGCTTCGATATCAGCATGTTCACACCTGACGAGTTGACACAAGACGGTAACTCATACGTGTCGTATTACGGATATGATTACCTTGGAAACAAAATCAGCAAACAGCCAAGCTTGGAGGACTTCTTCACAGAAAAAGACGACAATGGCAACTACACACGTCCAGTGGGTTCGTTCAGACCTATCTACATGGCAGGTTACATCCAGGATAAATTCGCTTTCAAAGACCTCATCTTCAACGTCGGTGTGCGTGTTGACCGCTTCGACGCCAACCAGAAAGTCTTGAAAGACCCGTATATCCTCTATGATTACTACACAGTAGGCGACAAGATGAGCAATGGCAAACTTGTTCTTCCTAACGGAACCACCGTTGACGTCCCGAGCAACATCGGAGAAGATTATGCGGTTTATATCAACAACATCAAAGACATCACGCAAGTCATGGGTTATCGTTACGACAACACATGGTACAATGCGGAAGGTGCAGAAATCAGCGACCCGAACACTTTGAACGCCGGTAACGGTGTCACAGCATGGGTCAAGGATAAAGACCAGTCGCACGTTGACATCAAGTCGTTCAAGGACTACAGCCCGCAATGGACAGTGATGCCGCGTATCTCGTTCTCATTCCCGATTTCAGACGACGCTCTGTTCTTCGCGCACTATGACGTGTTGACGCAACGTCCCTCGAACATCCACACCAATATCTATGACTACTACTACTTCGAGCAGGAGAGCGGAACTCTCAACAACCCTGCCTTGAAGCCCACGCAGACCATTGACTATGAGCTTGGTTTCACACAGAAGCTTACCAATTCATCATCAATGACAGTCACTGCATATTATAAGGAGATACGTAACATGATTCAGATGTACCGTTACACGGGTGCGTATCCTAAGGATTATTCATCATACAGCAACTTGGACTTCGGTACCGTTAAAGGTCTCACGGCCTCATACGACTTGCGTAGGACCAAGAACGTGCGTCTGCGCGCTTCTTACACCTTGCAGTTCACCAACGCCACGGGCGCATCATCAACCACGATGAGTGCCTTGATTTCGGCAGGTGTCCCGAATCTGCGTTCAACATTCGCCATGCCTTGGGACCGTCGTCACCAGTTCAACGTGACATTGGATTACCGTTTCGCTGACGGCAAGGACTATAACGGTCCTGTGTCGAAACGCGAGAAATCGGGCAAGAAGCCGATACAATGGCTCGCCAACACAGGTGTCGCCATCACAATGCAAGGCGGATCGGGTACTCCTTACACGGCACAGAGCAACATCAACTCACCTATCTCAACAGGCACCAACTTGCTGAAGGGTTCGTACTACGGCTCACGTCTCCCGTGGTCGTTCCGTTTCGACCTCCGTCTCGACAAGGACTTCGACCTTAACATAGGCAAGAGAGATACCGACAAACGTCCGGCCTATCTGAACGTTTATCTCCAGGTGCTCAACGTGCTCAATGCCAAGAACATCATAGGTGTTTATTCATCAACAGGTAATCCTGACGACGATGGTTATCTCTCAGCTCCTGAATGGCAGCGCGAGATCGGCAACCAGACCAGTGCCGACTCTTATGCGGAGCTGTACAGACTCTATGTGGACAACTTCTATAACTATTCGTCACCACGTCAGATTAGAATTGGTATGATATTCAACTTCTAAACAGAAAATAAAATACTGGTAATATGAAGACTATAATTCGTTTATTAACTGTTGCATTTCTTATTGCAAGTGTAACTGAAGTAAGAGCCGAGAAGGTCCAGATGAATGGTCCTGAAACTCGGAATCTGAAACAAACCACCGCCGGATGTACACCATCGTCAACGTATGCTTGGCTGGACATCAACAACGCGAGAGTGCGTGTCAACGCCGGTGGTGATATGTGGTGGGACCTCCCCGGCGGTTCAGGTGCGAAATACTACATCCCTGCCAACGGTTCAGCCACATCACTGTATGCAGGATCACTCTGGATTGCAGGTATGGACATCAACAACCAGTTGAAGTGCGCCGCTATCCGTTTCCGTCAGGTCGGTAACGACTTCTGGACAGGTCCTCTTACCATCGATGGCACAGCTTCTATCGATGCCGCCACATGTATGGAATACGACAAAATGTACAACATCACACGTGCCGAAGTCGATGACTTCCGTCTGCATTGTGATGAGAACGGTATTCCCGTCGCGGGCTATGAGATTCCTGCCAATATCGCTAACTGGCCGGCCCATGGCGACCCGGCAAGAGGGATGAGCTACTATCTCGCCCCGTTCTTTGACAACGACCAGGACGGCACCTACGACCCGTCACAGGGTGACTATCCTTATTATGACATCAGCAACGAGCTTTGCCACACACAGACTCCTACAATGGAGGAAGAGCTGGCCGGCACGGTGCACGGCTCAATTTTAGCTGACCAGGTCATTAAGGGTGACCAGACAATCTGGTGGGTGTTCAACGATAAAGGTAACTCACACACTGAAACAGGAGGCTCGGCTATAGGTATGGAGATAAGAGCTCAAGCATTTGCCTTTGCCACAAATGATGAGATTAACAACATGACATTCTATAGCTATGAGATTATCAACCGTTCAACCTACACCTTGACCAACACTTACTTCTCACCTTGGACTGACGTTGACCTCGGTTATGCGAAGGACGACTACGTCGGTTGCGATGTGTCACGTGGTCTCGGTTACGGTTACAACGGTGCTGCCATCGACGGTAGCGGTCAGACAGAGGCATACGGCTCCAACCCACCGGCGGTAGGTGTTGACTTCTTCCAAGGCCCATACCTCGATCCTGATGACTTGGACAACCCGAAATACGACTCATTAGGAAATCAAATCTGTAATGAGAGTATCAATGGTGTGAACTTCGGCAATGGTATTGTTGACGATGAGCGTTTCGGTATGCGTCGTTTCGTGTATCACGACAACACCTCGAACGCCATCTACGGTGACCCGAGCGTCGCTGCTGAATACTACCTCCTTCTTCAAGGTATCTGGAAAAACGGTGCCAAGATGCAGTACGGTGGTACAGCCGTTCCAGGCGCCGCCGGCACAGTGGGTCCGGCCTGCGACTTCATGTTCCCTTACGACTCCGACCCATGTAACTGGGGTACCGGTGGTTTGACACCCGGTGGCGGATTCAACCAAAACGGTTTCTATTGGAGTGAGGAGACAGGTAACAACGGCAAGCCAAACCCTGTCAACGACCGTCGTTTCATGCAGTCGGCAGGACCATTCACATTGAAGTCAGGTGCTGTCAACTACATCACATTCGGTGTGCCGTGGGCAAGAGCGACCACAGGAAAGGCTTGGTCTTCAGTCGAATTGCTTCGTAAGGTCGATGACAAGTGCCAGGCGATGTTCGATAACTGCTTCAAGGTTCTTGACGGTCCTGACGCCCCGGATTTGACCATCCGTGAGCTTGACAGAGAACTCATCATCTATCTGTCAAATTCAGAGACATCAAACAACGCCAACGAAGACTATGTCGAGATAGATCCTAACATCCCTGAGGGAGACACCATCAACGGACAGTATGTCGAGTTCGACAGAGCCTTCCACTTCGAGGGATACCAAGTCTATCAGCTCGCCAGCCAAGATGTCAGTGTCGATCAGCTCACCGATGAGGCCAAGGCTCGTCTGATATTCCAGTGCGACATTAAGAATAATGTGACGAGAATCATCAACTTCGTATTTAACGAAGACTTGGGATACAGCGTCCCGACCCTCATGGTTGAAGGTGGTGACAACGGAATCACACACTCATTCGTGGTGACACAAGACCAGTTCACGACGAACAACGACCCGAGCTTGGTGAACCACCATACATATTACTTCATGGCGATAGCCTATTCATACAACAACTATCTTACATACGATCCCGAGACGACAGAAGGAGCAGGACAGAAGCTTCCTTATCTCGCCGGACGTAAGAACATCAAGTTGTATTCAGCTATCCCGCATAAGATTGTGAATGGCACGGTAATCAACTCATCATACGGTGACCAGCCGGTCATCACTCGTTGGACAGGACTCGGCAATGGCGGCAACCAACTTGAACTCTCCGACGCTGATGTTGAAGAGCTGCTTAGCCGTCCGATAGCGAGCAGCGAGAACGTGTTCGGTTTGCCGACTTATCCTATCATCTATCACCCGACTTACAAGAGAGGTTATGGTCCTGTCAATGTGAAGATTGTCGATCCGTTGAATGTAACGCCGACAGATTATGCCATCTGGTTCCATGATTTCCAGAACATTGAGGTTACCAACATCACAGGTGATCTTTCAATTACAGGAGACAAGGCCACTATGAAGGCATTCAGATGGACTTTGAAAGACCTTGAGACGGGAGAAGAGTTCGAGTCAGACACGACGACACAGATCTCAAACGAGAAGATTTTCCTCGAAAGAGGTATCTCTGTTGACGTGCAGCAGAGCTGGAACATAGGACCATACAATGTGGGTACTACAGGTAGCGGTACCACTCCGACTACAGCATGGAAGATAATCGCGCCACACAACGCATACATCACATCATCGGTGACATACGCCGACAGCTCGAATCGTTGGCTTAGCGGTATCAGAGACAGTGACGTTGACGCGGGTGGAGCATTGAACTGGATCCGTTGCGGTACGTATGCTGACCAAGACATCCCGGCCAACAACGACTACCAGGTGTCATCAGAGACGTCAAAGACCACCAAGCCATACGACCCGGATGAAAACTACGAGAAGATTGCTGACGGAACATGGGCACCATATATGTTCACCAATTACTCGAAGAATTCAGCATCCAACAACCCGGGACCTATGTTGGAACAAGTGAGCCATCAAGACACAGTGTTCCGTAAGATTGGTTCAGTTGACATCGTCATCACGGCAGACAAGTCGAAATGGACCCGTTGCCCTGTGTTTGAGATGTGCTTAGATGCAAATCTGTCGGAAAACAACGCGAAACCATTTGAATTGCGTAAAGCTCCGTCAATCGACAAGAACGGTGTGCCATGTGCCAGCACATACGAAGAGGCTTGCGCTATGGAGGCAAGCGACAACGAGAACGACGGCAACTACATCAGTGCTATAAGCATGGGATGGTTCCCCGGCTATGCAATCGATATTGAGACAGGTTCGCGTATGAACATGGGATATGGTGAAGACTCATTCTTCCCTGAACTCAATGGTAGAGACATGCAGTTCAATCCACCGGCGCTGCAACAGACCACAGTGTTGAACTCAGCCACATATCAGTTGATTGACCCTGTACTGTTCGACATTCTTGATGGCACGCCGATATTCGGAGGAAAGCATTACGTTTACGTCTTCCCGATGCACAAGGGTATGCAGATGCAAACCGAGTTATTCAAATGCCCGGCATACGACGGAGGTAAATATCTGTTCGACAGATTGTATAAGGTGCAAATTTCAGGCAGCAAGGTGTTCAAGACCGCATTCTGGGGACAGCCCACATGGGTTGGTATGCCAATGGCTGTTGAAGGCAGGGAATGGTTACCTGAAGGCAATCCTGTGAAGATTTCAATCCGTATCGCCAAGCCTTATACAACAGGTTACGGCAACATCATGTTAGATACAATCTTTGAAGGTCCGGACCAGCTTGTTGACACTATAAACCACAAAGGATATTTGCCATACTACACCTTCACGACGAAGGGATATGACCCGACCTTGAAAGACAAGGCGAAAGGCGAATCAGACCTCGACCTCATCAGGGTTGTTCCTAACCCATACTATGCGTACTCCAACTATGAGTCGAACGCTCTTAAACATGTGGTGAAGATCGCCAACATTCCTGACAAGTGTGTTGTGACAATCTACACCGCAAACGGAACCAAGATACGTCAGTTTAAGAAAGACGACTCGTCGGTGACGTCGATAGATTGGGATTTGACCAACCATGCCAACACACCTATCGCGAGCGGTATCTACATCATCCATGTGAAGGATAACGTGAACGGCGGGGAGCAGACAGTTAAGTTCTATTGCACAATGCGTCAGGTTGACTTAAATACATTCTAATTATTTTGCGAACAAATTAAAAAGTACACGATCATGAAAAAGTTATTTAAAACTATCGTAATAGCAAGCTTGACAATCATAATAGGATTCGCGAGCACAGAAGCATTCGCAGGTAATAAGGACAGAGCAGGTCAGGCTGGAGCAAATGAGTTGCTCATTAACCCTTGGGCAGTGTCATCAGGATGGGGCAATGCAGGCATGGCGAGTGTCAAAGGCGTTGACGCCTTATGGAGCAATGTCGCAGGTATCTCATTCACCAACACCATGGATCTCAACTTTTCATATACCAACTGGCTTTCAGGCTCAGAGACATCAGTGGTGTCATTCGGTTTCTTAGTGCGTGTTTCTGAATCAATAGTTGCAGGTTTGTCGGTTATGTCGATGAACTTTGGAGAGATTGAGAAGACGACGACAGAAAACCCTGATGGAGGTATAGGTACATTCAAGCCGAGTTTGATGAACATTAACATCGCTGTGGCGAAGTCGTTCTCAAACAGTATTCACGGTGGATTTGTGTTGAAGATCATCAGTGAGTCGATTGCCGATATCTCAGGAACGGGTGTCGCTTTGGACGCTGGTATTCAATATGTTACAGGTATTACCGATAACATCCATTTCGGTATCGCCTTGAAGAACATAGGACCTACCATGAAGTACAGTGGCGACGGTCTCACAATCAAGACCATTCTTGACCAGATGGAATCAAGCATCACGGTGGTGCAGCGTGCCGATGAGTTCGAGCTCCCGACGCAGCTGAACATCGCCGCGGCATATGACTTCAATTTCAGTGATGCCAGCCGTTTGACATTGGCTTTCAACTTCAATTCAAACGCATTCTCGAAAGACCAGTTCACTTTCGGTGCTGAAGGCTCGTTCAGAGACGTCCTCATGCTCCGTGGCGGTTACACATTCGAGAAAGGTATCTTCAAAGATATTGAAGACGATGAATGCTCCAATGTGAACAAGGGATTGTCGCTCGGTGCCACAGTTCAGGCTCCTCTTAGCAAGAAGGGCGTGAAGGTTTGTGTTGACTACTCATATCGCAACACGAAACACTGGAACGGCACACATTCAATCGGTGCAAGAATTTTATTCTAAAAAAATCTTGCATTTGAAAAAAAAGTTGTATCTTTGCATACAATTTTACGGAAAAAAAGAGCCCTTATTTAACGTAAGGGTCTCTTTTTTTACAATTTAAAAATTTAAGATATGGCAGACGTAGAATACTTTACACAAGCTGGATTACAAAAGCTGAAGGACGAGTTGGAGAACTTGTGCGTCAACGAGCGTCCGAAGATAGCGGCAGCTATTGCCGAGGCACGTGACAAAGGCGACCTTTCGGAAAACGCCGAATATGACGCTGCAAAAGAGGCCCAACAACTTCTTGAGATGAAGATTGTGAAGCTCCAGCTCACTATCGCAAATGCGCGAATCATCGACGAATCGAAGATGGATACATCAAAGGTCTTGATACTCTCGACGGTGAAAATCAAGAATGTCAAGACAAAACAGATGATGTCATATACCATCGTGCCGGAGAAAGAAGCCAATCTAAAGGCCGGAAAGATTTCCATCACATCACCTATTGCCAAAGGATTACTCGGCAAGGAAGTGGGCGAGCAGGTGGAGATACAAGTTCCGGCGGGAAAGCTTCTGTTTGAAATTGTGGAAATAACAAGAGAATAGCTATGGCATCGATATTTTCAAGGATAATCGCAGGTGAGATCCCATGCTACAAGATTGCAGAGAACGACAAGTTTTTCGCTTTCTTTGACATCAATCCGCTTGCCCCGGGACACACTTTGGTGATTCCGAAGAAAGAAGAGGATTACATATTTGACATTTCCGACGAAGAGCTTGCCGAGATGGTGGTTTTCGCCAAGAAGATTGCTGTGGCGATGAAGAAAGCCATACCATGTCGCAAAGTCGGAGTGGCGGTGATAGGCCTTGAGGTGCCTCATGCGCATATCCACCTCGTGCCGATGCAGAGAGAGGGCGACCTCGACTTCAAACATGAGAAGATGCACCCGACGGAGGAGCAATTCAAGGAATGGCAGAAGAAAATCATTGAGAATCTGTAGGGATGGAAGACACATTTAAGATGGTTGCCAAGACGATGGCGGGATTGGAGAACGTCCTTGCCGACGAATTGACAGCCATTGGAGCGCAGAATGTCGTGGTACTGTACCGCGCCGTGAGCTTTGAAGGCGATAAGGCGTTGATGTACAAGGCCAATTACTGTTGCCGTACAGCATTGAGGATACTGAAGCCAGTGGCGAGTTTTGTGGCCCGCAACGAGTTGGCGTTATATAACAATATCTTCAAGATAAAATGGCATGAGATTTTCAACATCAACGAGACATTCGCAATAGATGCGGTGGTGAGCGGAAATTATTTCACCCACTCGCAATATGCGGCTTTGAAGGTGAAAGACGCCATCGCCGATGAGTTTCGCGAGCATTTCGGGGCACGTCCGTCGGTGGATGTTGACAATCCCACATTGAGAATCAACGTACACATTGAGAATGAGAAGGTTACGTTAGCATTCGACAGCTCTGGAGAGTCGCTGCACAAGAGAGGCTATCGGAAAAGCGTTGACAAGGCGCCGATGAACGAGGTGCTGGCGGCAGGCTTGATAAAGCTGAGTGGCTGGCGATGTGACTGCAATTTCGTTGACTGTATGTGCGGCTCAGGCACGCTCCCCATCGAGGCGGCGATGTTGGCCATGGGCATCCCGGCAGGATTCTTCCGCAAGAAATGGGGCTTCATGACATGGCATGACTTCGACAAAGAGTTGTGGCAAAACGTAGTGCTTGATGCCGGCGCAGAGATGCAAGATTTTGATTATGAGATACTTGCATCCGACCATTCGGCCAAAGCCGTGGAGATAGCGAGAGACAATATCACCAATGCGCACCTGCAACACGATATTAAGCTGAGCAAACAGGACATGTTTGAGATGGTTCCACCGGAAGGCGGAGGAATCATGATTATCAACCCGCCGTATGGTGAGAGGTTGGAGGAAAAAGACATCATCAACTTCTATAGAGGCATCGGTGACGCGTTGAAAAAGAACTTCAAGGGTTTCGAGGCTTGGATTATTAGCGCGAACAAAGACGCATTGAAACTTGTCGGGCTGAAACCGTCGCAAAAGATCGACGTGTATAACGGACCGTTAGAATGCAAATTTGAGAAATTTGAGATATTTGAGGGAAGTTATAAAGAGAAGAAGATGAAGGACATGGGCGATTAGGCATTAGCCATTAGCCATTAGCTGTTAGTTGTTTGGGGCTAAAATAATTCATTTTTTTCTTGCTTTTGTGAAATGACCTTTATAATTTTGCAATGCTATTTTTAAACACAGGATTGTATTGTAAAATTGAGGATTATGTACAAAATAACCAAACATCCTATTCTTGACATCGCCGAGGGCGAATCAGTAGATTTTATTTATAACGGCAAAAGAGTGACGGGTCAGAAAGGCCGCACCATCGCCGCTGCTTTGCATCAGGCGGGATTCCCTATTCACAGCCATAGCATCGACGGGCGTGAGCGTTCGTTGGAGTGCGGCATCGGGAAATGCGGAGCCTGCGAGATGCTTGTTGACGGCAAGATACGCAGAATATGCATCACTTTGGTTGACGGAGTGAAGGAGGTGCGTGAGATACCGAGAGATTATCAGCCGGATTACAGCGAGAACCCGCAGAAAGAAGTGAAGATTTACAAGACCACGGTGGCTATCATCGGGGCAGGACCAGCGGGTCTTGCTTGTCGCGAACAGCTGAACAAATTCGGCATCTCTAACCTTGTCATCGACAACAACGCCCGCATCGGAGGACAGTTTAACATGCAGACACACCAGTTCTTCTTCTTCGAGAAAGAACAGAAATTCGGTGGCATGCGTGGCTTCGACATCGCTAAGACTCTCGCCGGCGACAACCAAGAGGGCATACTGCTTAACTATACCGTTTGGGATTTGCTTGAAGGCAAGCGCATAGCCATCAAAAACATTGTGACACAAGAGGTTGCGTATGTTGATGCAGAGCATCTCGTGGTTGCCACGGGTGCCGTGCCGTTTATGCCTACGTTTGAAAATGACGACCTTCCTGGCGTTTACACCGCCGCTGTCTTCCAGAAGATGATGAATCAGGAGCATACATTGCTTGGCAAAAAGGTGTTGACAGTGGGCGCCGGCAACATCGGCTACCTCACTTCATACCAGGGCATGCAGGCCGGCGCCCATATCAAGGCCATCATCGAGGGCATGGACCATGAAGGCGGTTTCCCTGTGCAGGCTAACCGCGTGCGTCGTCTCGGCATCCCGATTATGACATCGCATATCTTGCTGAAGGCGATTCCAAATAAAGACCATACCGGCATAATAGGTGCGGTGATAGCGAAGTGCGAGAACTTCAAGGCCATCCCGGGCACTGAGCAGGTCATCGACGACATAGATATCATCAACATCTGCACCGGCTTGATTCCTGACAGTCAGCTGCTTACGAAAGGAAGGCAAGTGTTTGGACTCAACACTTACGGCGTCGGCGATGCGGTGCGTATCGGCGAAGGCACGAGTGCTGTGCTTCGCGGCAAGCAGGCGGCATTCGAGGTGGCACAGAACATAGGATTGAGATTCAATTATGATGAATATCTTGAGGTCTCAAAGCAATACATCGAGTCGCAGCAACATCCTGTGAGGGTGCTGCAAGAGCCGCGTAAGCCGGAAGCCGACAGGATGATGGCGAAACCTTTCGTCATAGCCGACTGCGTCTATGGATTTGCTTGTAATCCCTGCTCATTCAGCTGTCCGCAAGGAGCCATCACCAAGGCGAGTACGTCGTCGGTACCTGTCATCGACTATGACAAGTGCATCGGATGTATGAACTGCGTGAACCACTGTCCGGGCTTGGCAATCTTTGGCTACGACCTGAAGAAAAACACATTGTTCCTGCCTGTTGAATACGAAGTCAACGAAGGCGCGGAGGTGTTCCTTGTTGACGACAACGGCAAGATAGTGGGCGAGGGTATAGTGGAGAAGGTGCTGAAGAAGAATAACAAGACCAATGTGGCAAGAGTCAGAAGCCAGAAGACAGAAGTCAGAAGTCAGGAGACAGAAGTAAGAAGTAAGAATCTGACTGATGCGAGAGGTTTCATTGTCAAGGAGAGTTATCCCAAGCCGATAGAGTTCAAGCCGTTGAAAGAAGTGGAGGCCAAGACTTATGTATGTCATTGTGAGGATGTTACGCTTGAGACATTGTTGAAGGTCATCGGCGAGCGGAAGTTTATCTCCGTTGATGAGTTGAAGCACATCACGCGCATGGGCATGGGCCCATGTCGCGGAAAGCGTTGTGTGCCAAGGGTGAAGCAGATATTACGTTCGTATGGCATCGAGGTGACGGGCGACAGCACGCCGCGAGCTCCGCTCGCGGCGCAGGTGACGTTAGGCGATGTGTATAACGCCAAGGCAAAGGAAGTGAACGTCTTCCCGACAAACAACAACCTGCGGAAAGAAGATGTGAAGGTGCTCATCGCCGGTGGCGGTATGGCAGGCTCCGCCTTGTTCAGATACTTCGCCGAGGCGGGCATGAAGCCTGTTTTGGTCAACTACGACCGCGGCTCGACATGGCGTTGCATCGGAGGCGGCCGTCCGGCGTTCTCGAATCCGGATATTTCAGATATTGCAAATCATAACCTTGAGATTTTCAAGGAAAACCAGGCGAAACACGACATCGGATTCAAGATGACGAGATATGTGAACCTTGTGCATGACGAGGAGACGTACAAGGCTTTAGACGCCTCAAGAGCATGGTCGGACGCCTATATGATTGAGAAAAAAGACTTCCGGAAAGAGATCTCGCCTCTGTGGAACATGAACAACGACGTGTATTCTCATGCCTTGATTTCCAACGACTGCTGGCAGGCGACGCCGGGCAAGACCATCGACTATGTGCGTGGCATCGCCATCGAGCATGGCGGCCGGCTGATGGAAGACTGCGAGCTGCTTGAGGTACGTAAGAAAGACGACAAATACGTGGCGTTGGTGAGGACGCATGACAAACAGTTTGTGGAGTTCACCTGCGAGCATTTCGTCAACTCTCTGGGTTGGGGCGCCGAGAAATTCACCGACATGCTCGGCATCGACACGAGGATGTATCCCGTTAAGCATCAGGCGTTTATCACGAGAAGGCTGCCTAATATGGGAGTGAAGGGCGACTCGCTCGACATGATCATCGACCGTCGTCACTACAAAGGCTTCAGCGCCGTTTACGGACAGCAGTTCGGGCACACGGGACAGATTATCGGATGCGCATCGCCCGACTGTGACGCTTTCGAGGCACGGCAGAACCTGAAATATAACAGCAAGGAGTTCTTGCAAATAGTGAGCGAGGTGTTCGCCGACTGGATTCCGAACCTCGCCAGCGTAGGGTTCCATGCCGTGTGGGCGGGTTACTACATGGAACCCCGTTACATTGTTGACCCGGAAGTCGGTCTGCTCGTCGGACTGCGCGGCCACGGATTCATGCTGAGCCAGTATCTCGCGAAGATTTATGTTGACAAATATCTCGGCAAGCCCGTCCCAAGTTACATGGAAGACCTGAAGATTACAGGCAAGGGCTTGAGCGAGAATGCGTTTAAGTAAGAAGACAGAATGAAAAGAAGATTTTTTATGGTAGTTGCGGTTTTACTGACGGTTGTTGCATTGTCATGTGCAAGGCCGTCGGAAAAACCGTCGAAGGTGTGGCTTCATAGGGCAAACGACATCGCGAAGGCAAGGTGTTTTCAGAATGATTATGCCGGTCTTGAGGTGGATGTGCATTTTGTGGATTCACTGAACACATTCATCATCAAACATGATTTCGACGAGGTGTCGGACCACCGGCTTGAAGATTGGTTTGCATCGCTTGAAAACCGGTCGAAGTTAGGCTTTTGGATTGATTTCAAAAATCTGAATCAAAACAACATGATGGCTTCTGCCAAAGAGATGGCAAGGCTGCGCAAGGTGTTCAGTTTGAATGGAATGATAATTGTGGAATCGTCGAATGCCCGGTGTTTGAAGGCGTTTGAGGATATGGATTTCCGCACGAGTTACTATATCCCGTTTGCATATCCTGATACAGACGGTCATGAGAAAATGCAAAAAGTGACTGATGAGATTAGGGATAATATCGAAAAATACGAGTTAAAAACCATATCCGGATATTTTTTCCAGTATAAGTTTATGCAGGACTCGTTTCCCGAGGTGCGAAAGCTGATTTGGTATCATCACTACGACACTCGTGTTAGAGACAGTTTCATAAGGCTTGTTGAAGCTGATGATTTGACCGATGTGATTTTGGTAGCAGTTATGGATACTATCGCGTATTAGACAAAATCCAACGGGCGTCAATATTTACCTGTTCTTCGAGCGTTATACCGTTTTTTTTCGGCTTTTATCTTTAAATCGTTAAGCCAATTTCCATCAGAATAAATATAATTTATCATATTCTGAAGTTCATTTGGAATTGATGATATATTGACGTCACTGGTTTTGACCAAGTCTTTGTTCCTCGAAAGTGGCATTTTATCGCCTTTTAGTTCCTCGAAATACTTTTCAGGTTCAAGATTGATGACGTAAATGGCGTCATTGTACAATGTTTCCTCGACGCTGACGTGGTTGTTTTGGGCTTTTTCAACTATGCTTTGATACCACTCAGGACTCGATTTTATTACGTTAATCACATTTTCTGCGACTGAGTCGATAGTATGCTTGTCGTAGCAAAGATGAGTCAAGGCTTTGGCAATGAAGAAGTTGCCGAGTTTATAAAGCTGGACGGTGCAATAATTCAGCATGATGAAGTCGGCGTGCATCAGCTCCTGTTCCATGTCTATCTCACTTGTTGAGCTATGCTCGCTGTCGAAATATATTGTGCTGTTGTAATACCAGTAAGGATGTTTCACGAAGATCTTATCCAACGGTATGTTGTACACGAAATTCCAATAATATGAGTCGCCGATGGTTATGAAATAAGGTTTTATCGCTGTTGTGTCATTGATTGCGGTAACATCGGCATAGAGGTTCGGCTCTGATTTTATTCGGAAAGTGAGGTTGAGGAGCTGTTCCAGGTCATCGTCAGGCTCACGGGTCAGTGCCTGATATTTCTCGCCTATCTTGATATTCGTAATGTTCTTATTTCCAAGAACTTCCATGTAATTTATAATGGAATCGAAGACGTAGTCTGAGGCTATATTTGACCAATGAGTACCTGTTTTTGTAAATAACTGATAATCGACTTTGTTTTTTAGATTTTTAAAAACCACGACATTGTCAATGTAATTGATTCCGAGTTCGTCGAAGCGTTTTTTGTAATAGTCGTATGCGTGGATGCCGTCTGGCTCAAAATATTCTGTGTTTTCCGGAAGGTGTTCGGGGAATATGACATCTTTGCCAGGAATCATGTTGACGAAGATATGGACATCGTGTTCTTTTAGCAATTCCTGTACTTTCCAGAGGCGAAGAGCCTCTTGTTCAAAGGTCTCTTTCATCACTTCGGGGTCGTCGGTGTATTTGTACATGGTACTTTCGTAGTGGTCCATTACAAACTCCGACTCATAGAGCCAATTGTCGTCGCCGACGAGTACCCACGAGTTGCTATTTGTGTGGTAGCAGCTCCAAACATATTGGTTATAAAGGCGAAGAGCCCATTCGCGGAAGCCCAGATGATCTTTGGCATATTGTTCAAACCCGTGCTGGAAAGAGTTGTCAACGTAGCTATTGTAGGTCAGTTTGGGCATCTTAGACAACGTCATGGCACCTTTCAACTGCTTCAGACTTATAAACCCCGTCAAGGTTTGGACTGTCAACAATGTCATGAGGGCTATCGTCGTGATAAACAGTGTTTTATGAAAAAATTTCTTCATGACAATACGACTTTAAAACCTGAAATAGATAAACGGGCTGAAACCCACCGAGTTGAGTGCGCCGAGGCAGAACAGCAGCATGAATATGGCTATCGGCCAAGCTACGAGATGTTGTTTTATTGAAAAATCGGTATAAAACACAAGGTTTATCAGCTTTTTGCCAAACGGAAGCAGTCCGACGAATGCAAACGCCATTGCGACGATGAGCGTAGTGTAGAACTGCGGTCCATGTGACCATTCAAAGGAGTGGAAATCAAAGGCGAAAAGCCGCGTGATGAATGTCCAGGCGTCGTTGAGGTTTTCGATGCGGAAGACAGCCCATCCAACCATCGCGATGATAAATGTGATGATAACACTCGGTATCTTGCCGATTTTCTCGTAGAATTTGCTCAGTCCCATGCGTTCGAGCACGAGCCACACACCATGGTAGGCACCCCATATAATAAAGTTCCAGTTGGCACCGTGCCAGAAACCTGAGAGCAGGAACACCACCCAGAGGTTGAAATACATCCTCGACTTCGAACAACGGTTTCCACCCAGCGGGATGTAAAGGTAGTTGCGCATGAATGCGCCAAGAGTGATGTGCCATCGCCGCCAGAACTCGGTTATACTCGCGGAGTTATATGGGTTGTCGAAGTTTTCGGGGAAGTGGAATCCCATGATTTTGCCGAGACCGATAGCCATGTCGGAATAGCCCGAGAAGTCGAAATAGAGCTGCATGGTGTATGCTGCAATGGTGATCCATGCGGTGCCGCTGTTCATGATGCTTAAGTCACCGCCCAGAATCGTATCCACTTGAGTACCAATGACATCGGCGATGAGTATTTTTTTCGAGAGACCGATGATAAAACGATAGAAACCTTGTAAACACTCCGACCAGTGGTAGTCGCGTTGGCGTATCTCACCTTCGATGTCGCAGTAACGCACGATAGGTCCGGCGATGAGCTGTGGAAACATGATGATGTACAGTACATAATCTGTAAGACGGTCCATCGGTTTGTTGTTACCACGATAAGTATCAATGACATACGTCACCGACTGGAATGAGAAAAACGATATTCCGATAGGTAGCAGCACCTTCGTGAAGGTGAAAGCCCTTAAGCCAAAAGCACTCAAGATAGCATTGAAGTTGTTTACAAAGAAATTTGCGTATTTGAAATATACCAAAAGACCGAGACTGACGGTTATTGCCAAGCCGCAATATAGCTTCTTAAATCGTTGATTGTCAGTTTTGTACATCCATTTTACAATGTAATAATTTATGACGGTGGAGCCGAGGAGCAGGAGAATGAAATCGGGTGCTCCGTAAGCATAAAAAACGATGGAAAACAGTAAAAGTATAATATTTCGCCAGCTTTTCGGACTGATAAAGTAACATATCAGGAAAATTGGCAGAAAAAACACCAAAAAGACATTACTGCTAAAAACCATTTCTTTTTTTTTTGCAAAAGTACAAAAAATAATTTATATTATGAGTAGCGATAACGAAAAATATGTAATTTTGCAGGAAATAACGATATATATATGCTAATGAAGTATCTAAGATGCATGTTGTTTGCACTCGTCTTTGTTTTTACCTTTGGAGGATGTGAAAAATCAAATAATTACGATGATTTGGACTTTAATCCGATGGCAAATTTCCCGGAAGGTGACACTGTAGTATTTGATATGGACTTAAAAAGCGTTGTAAATCAAGGTATTGTGATTCCTTCGGTGAGACAATGTGACGGTGGAATGTTTGTATTTGAATTTGAAGGGCAGAAAGACCATTATTACAAGGTTTTTTATCAAAATGAAAGCTATAAGTTCCCCAATGACAATAATTTGAGCTATGAAAACTTTTATGGCAGTTGGGAGGACGTTAATGTCGGATTTAAGAAAATTGATAAGAACGGCAAAGTGATCGATTCGGTGCGAATCGTTGGAAATCCACGTAATGAGCGGCGTTTTTATGGTCAGGATATGACCGAGAACCCGTATTCGGAAGAAAATATCGAGTCGATTATCAATAATATTAAAAATGTGCCGGAATGGTACCAGTCGGTGGTTGAGAAGGCGGCGGTAAACCGCAACACTGTCGAGACCCAGTTGCGTCTGGATGCCAAGTGGATAGTGGCATCGCAAATTAACAATGGCGACTGCAACAACCGTTGGAAACGCAACCCTCGTGTGGGCTGCTACTCGTTTATGCTCGTGGTTTGCGACGAAGAGGCGCAGAATTGCATCCCCGAATACGTGAAAAACATTGGAATGACTGACGAAAACGGCCGATTTGTGAATCCGTATTCTTATTTTGCCAACAAAAATCTTAAAGGCGTCGACGTGATTATTAGTGACCGTGTCTTGAAGACCAGAGCGGTCATCACACCGGAATATGGCTTGTACAACGATAGCACGGCCTCGACTGATTCTATATATTCCGACGCTTTGTTTGAGCAGTTCTTCAGCGATGTGAGCCGTCAGTATTGCTTGCGTAATATACCTGTGATTCAAGATGTTGTGAGCGACGAGAATCCATACACTCGCGCTCAGTACGAGGCCAACAAGACACGTTTCGACAGCACGCAGCTGCTCTATGACTGGCCGGTGGTGAGCGATACGCCAGGAAAAACCGTCAAGATTGATGAAAGCGACAATAGTATCGTCTTGATAAATCCGGGCAACGACGATATCAATAATCTGAGAAAAGAATCGACTGGCATCCGCACACGACTGGGCTTCACCTACGGCAAGTTCCGTGGTAAGATCAAGTTTCCGGTTATGCTCAACGACGAAAACATCTGGAATGGACTCACCAACGCGTTCTGGCTCATACACCAGGCGAGCCATGAATGGAATAACAGACGTCCGAGCAAGAAGGGTTATGTGAGAAAAGAGAGCATGAGCCCTGACCCTGAACGCTTTACAGAGTATTACTACTCTGAAATTGACATCGAGATAGCGAAAGCATCTAGGTTTTGGCCTAAACAATACTATAACAAGAGGAAACGTGACTCGAAAGTCGAAGACGCAACCCTCAACAGCGACGTGATATTCGGATGCACAAACTGGGATATGGCGTGTCTGGAACCAAATAAGTACAACTCCAGAGTCTTCACCATGCCTTATGGTGATAGGGAGTTTGAAGCAATGCGCTGGACTAGAAACATGCAGGCAATGACTATTAGAACTCCAATAAACGCTGATGTTTTTAAAGAAGACTATTATTATTTTGAAATCGACTGGGAGCCGACATCCATTACATGGCGACTCGGACCATCGCCCGACAATATGGCGGTGGTTGGGTATATGTGCGACGACTATTCCAGCATTCCCGATAACCAGATGCTATGTGTTGTCACACAGGAATATCATTATTCGGAATGGTGGGCACCCGTGGTCTTCTGGCAAGGCCTGATACCTTATAACAAAACCGACATCGAAGGAAAAGTTTTTGAAATTGTGATAGAATAGTTTGAGATGAAAAATTTTACCAAATACGGACTTTTGTGGCTATTGCTGGCATTTATGCTGCGCATAGTTTTCTTTTTTATGCTTAAAATTGCTGGAACTGTTGGCTGGCCTGCGCTTCTGACCATACTCTCTGGCGTGTATTTCGATGTCACGGTAGTGTTTTTTGTGGGTGCCATCCTGCTGGTCCCGTACCTGATACTTGATTGTTTTCTGCCAAAGATGACACGGGTGCTTACGATGGTTTTCATCACACTATACGTGGTGGTTTACTGCTGCTTGATGGGTTATTATGCCAACGTGACACAGCCTCTTGACCGTGTATTTTTCATCTATACGCCTGAAGAATTGTACAACATTGTTGTTTCTTCGGTGAAATTCTCTTTCTGGCCGTTGCTTGGCGTGTTGGCGGCAGTTGTCGCTTATACATTGCTGCTACGTCTTTGGAACCGCAAGGTGAATATTGCACCGTGGCTGGCGATGTCATATTCCGTCGCCGTGATTTTGTTTGTGATATTTTTTAATTATAAATCACTGATAACCAATGAAAAACATTATAATTCACATCAGGATTACTGCATGGCTGTGAACCAGATCGCGTACACCATCAACGATTTTCACCAGTATCACCTGCAAAACCAAGAGGAAGACTTTAGCACATACGATGAAAATGTGTTGAAGGACGCGGTGAAATATCAAAGTCGTTTTCCGAAATTTCATTACGTTGATATACATTATCCATTTTTGCGCGTAAACGATGATCCCGATGTCATCGGCGGGTTTATGGACAAGACTTCCGATGGCAAGGCACCTGATTTTGTGTTCATCATAGTGGAGAGCCTGGGGCAAAGACTTAGCTCGTCAGACCCGAAGATGTCATTCACCCCATTCCTTGACAGTTTGAAAAAGGAAGGCTTGTATTGGCCGTATTGTCTGTCGCTTGCAGAGCGTACATTCGGTGTTGTGCCTAATGTTTTTTCATCGGCTCCATTTGACAAAATGGGTTTTGCTCGCAAATGGTGGCCCATACCAGACCACAATTCTATTCTTAAAGACATGTCGAGAAACGGGTATTCGTTGTCGTTTTATTTTGGAGGCAACGCTGCCTTTGACGGGCAAGACACTTATTTCGCGACCCATGGCGTCGGTTATATGATGAATCCCACCGAAGCTGATTTTGATCAGGGAAATAAGGAAGAAATGCTTGAGAACCATTCTTGGGGGATGTACGACAGGGATATGTTCAATGCAGCGATAAAACATCGTGACACGGTGGCAAGGAATCGTCCGAACACCGATATCTACATCACTTTGTCAACACACGAGCCTTTTTATTTCAAAGGGCAGGGACCGTATATCGAAAAAGTTAAGGAAATGTTAGCCAAGGCACCGGAGTTAGGGCCGAATGAAAAAGAATACGTCACCAAGAACGACCATATGTACGCTACATATCTGTATGCCGATGATTGTGTAAAAGAGCTTTTCGATTATTATAAGACCTTGCCGGAATATGAAAACACCATCTTTGTCATCTGCGGTGACCATCGTGTAGGACGTGTTTATGTCAATAAAAGCCCACTGCTGCCGTATAATGTGCCACTCATAATCTATTCACCGCTTATAAAGACACCTAAAACGTTTAAGGGTGTTGTGACACATCACGATATAGTGCCGACAATTAATGCCTATCTTCATAATAACTATGATTTTCAGGTGGATGACGAATGTCACTGGCTTGGCACATCGCTCGACACTTCAACTATGTACAACAATAACCAGTCGGTGGCATTTATGCGCAATAACAGGGATGTTGACCAGTATCTGCACGGTAATTATATGCTTGATCGTGACCGCATTTACTATGTGGATACAACTCTTTTCGCTTATGAAATTGAGAATGACTCGATTAAAAACCAGCTGAAAGAATATTTGCGACAGTATAAAAACATTGACAGGTTTGCCACAAGAAACGATTTTCTTATAAAGAAACCTGATGGCATGGACAATCTGACAGAGTATGTAAAATCAGGTGTTGTTGATTATCATATTGAACAAAACCGTGTCCGGCATCTTTGCGATAATGTGAAGTTTCGTGGGGATTACGAGCGTGTTTATGTCGATGTTCAATTTAGCTATAAGATAAAAAACGCTGCCGACATTCAAAATGTGTTTATTGTGTTTAAGACCGAAGACAAAAAGCCTGTATCATTACTTTATAAAGGTTATAAATTCTCGGAAATGACAATAAAATCAGAGGGAAGCAATGTGTTAAGGGCAAGAACCACATTGTTTATTGTCAATAAGGAGATATTAAAGTATCCGATGAGCATCTCAATTTATGCCAAGGAGAATCTGGATATCGAATGCAGTGATATGCGTATTAATGTAAGGGGATTGAGTAATTAGTCGCTCATATAAATAGTTTCACATGACAAATATGATTAACACTAAACAAAATATAGACGGTTTCATGAATAAGCTTAAGAATTTTTCGATTCTTGCAATCTGTTTTATAGCTGTTGTTTTTGTCGTAAGACTGTTTGAACTTGCGTCCCATTTCAGCGAAGTGACGAATTGCCGCGGCATTGTATATACCAATCTGATTTCGTGCGGTTTTATAGTGTCGATAGTGTTCATCATTTATGCCGTCATCTCGATTTTCTCAAAAAGAGCGGCGTTATATGTTTCGGCGGTTTCGTTTGGAGTGATGATGCTTACGGAAGTCGGTTTGTCAATTTATTATGCCACGACCGGCATCTTGATGGGTAAAGAGCTGATAATCAGACCTTTGTGGGAGATGATTCACACTGTGGAAAGTGCCTTGAACATTTGGATGATATTGGGGGTCATCATTTGTTTTTGTGGATATGTTTTCGTAACTCTATGGTTATCAAAGAAGAATGTCGGGAAACTCGTTGTTTTTGCCATTGCGTCGGTTGCTGTGGCTTCGATTCCGCTGTTTTTTACAATAAACACGAATTATGACAAGGTTGTCGTTAACAAAACAATGTATTGTGTCAGAGAGTGCCTAAAAGATATGGAGTTGGATGAAACTGACTACAATATGGATATTGTGGACAAGTATATCGGCATGTTTCCGAACAGGCAAATTGACGACAAAAATTATCCTCTTGAGAGAAAAGACAATATCGACAATGTTTTGGGACCATATTTCAAGCATTATGAAGACAAACCTAATGTTGTTGTCATCATCGTGGAATCACTTGGCGCGGATTTGTTTGGAGTAAACGAAAAAGGGTATTGTTACACCCCGTTTCTTGATTCATTATCGGAACATTCGTTGTTATGGGTTAATTGCATGGCCTCAACGCCTCGAAGTTTTGGTGCCATTCCCGCTATTACAGGCTCGGTGCCTCATGGCTTGAAGGGATTTCAGTTCGGAAACATCCCAAGTCATAACAGTTTGTTGACGATTCTTGCGGATAATGGCTATATGACCAATGCCTTTTACGCCGGTAATTTCTCATTCGACAAGATATATGATTATCTTGTGGCGCAAAAAATTGATTATATGTCACCTTTCTTTCAGGAATACAAAGATGACAAATCGGATGCCAAAGACGGCACCTATTGGGGTTATCATGACGATGTGATGTTTAGGAAAAGCATGGAAATCATTAAAGAATCAGGGCAGGAAAGACCTTATGTGGATGTTTTGGTCACTATTTCGCAGCACGAAGATTTACGGTTGAGTGACAAAAATCGGGAAAAGAAATATTATGATGCAGCTAACGCGATAAATCCTTCGTCGGGCATAATCGGGGAAATGGCCGCGACGCTATATACTGACGATGCCTTGAGGCATTTTATCAAAAATTACAATGATTTTGACAAGAAAGGGAACACGATTTTTATAATCACCGGTGATCACAGCATGAATCTTGATGACAAAAACCCTTTGAACGCATACCATGTGCCGCTCATCATTTGGTCGCCATTGCTTGAAAAAACAGGACGTTTTGAAGCTATGGTTTCACATAATGACATAACGCCTTCTATTTTGGCCTTGCTGCGGGATAACTTCGGCATTAAGACCCCGGAAACGGTGAGTTGGGTAAGCGACGGATTAGACACATTGCAGGGATTCCATTCAAATATCAGAAATTATTTTCTTCATTACAGTCGTGAGCTGAAAGATTTTGTATGGAATGATTATTATTACACCATGGCCGACAACAAACACCCCGTGGCGCGTATTGTTGACGGAGTGAAGATAGAACCTATTGATAATGATGAACTTGCCAATGACTTAAACGACAAGTTCAAGACAATGGTTTATGTCGATAATTATGTATATTCGCATAACAAGATAATAAAATCACCGCTTTCTGGTAACGAAGGTTTTAAAATAATAAAAAAGATCGTGCTTGGCGATTCCATTTATTGCGCTTCCGGTTCCGAAAAGCCAAGCTTGTCAAAAGTTCAATTTACCAATATCTTCACACATCATTTTAAGACGAAATCAGATGAAATAAAGGTCATGCTAAATGCCGACATTATGTTTACAGGAAACATTTGGCAGGATGAGTCAATGATGATAATTGTAGAATGCGCCGGAAACAAGATGGAAAAAGTCTATTTCGCCGACTATATTCTCAAGTACATAGTGTCGCGGGAGCCAAAAGCAGGGGAATGGCAAAAATTGGAGCTGTCGAAGATAATTTCGACGAATAAATCAGATAAGTTTGAACTGAAGATTTATATGTTTCCGCCACGAAAAGATGAGTTGTGGAATCCGAGCCACACTGTAACTTTGAAGAATGTCAATATTAGTGTATTAGAGTTAAACAACTAATACTCAATGGGTTGTGGATAATCTACCAAAACAACCCTAACACTTTTTTCACTACAGAGCATACGGGTGTGTTTGATGTTTTCCTCGGTAAAATCTTTTGGAGTGTCCCAAAAATGTATGTTTTGTTCGGGAAAACTATCACAAAGCATAGGATATGCGGTGAACTCGCAGCTGATCGCATCGGGATGTAAACTGTTGATTTTCTTTCTGATAGATTTACAAATGCTGATGCTGTCCTCTTTGGTGTGATGAGTCCAATAATGCAGATTGTCAACCCACAGAATCACGTGGAAGCCTTGTTTTTTGGTATGCTGAAGCGCGGCTATATCCTGACTTTCCACCATGATATTGTTTTTGATGCCGTATTTGCTTGCGAGTTTGTCGAGTTTTGCTATGGCTTTATGGCAGTTGTCGCCGGAAAGATTTTTGAAATCGACCCAGAATCTGAGCTTTATGGGGTGTTTCAGCATCGCTATCCATTCGTCGAAGGTGTTGTTATTGTTGGCGTCGGCTTCAATTCTGCCAATGAAAAGGTCGTCTTTTTCTGTGGAATAAACGATGTCAACTTCCATCCCTTCAAAAACATCCTCGTATTTCGCGGCATCGTATTTTGAATACACGCCGTGTCTCCATATTTTTGATTTTGTATATGAGAATGTACCGTCGTCTTTTTCGTTTTTACATGAAGCTAACGATAACACATTAAGAATCAATGCTGTTGTTAATAAAAGAATGCTGTTTGTCTTCATTTTATCCTTTTTTCATGATAGAATCTCATTGGCTGTTTTATATTTTGCGTCCGAATCTGAAATATAAGAAAGTGCTGAATCCGGTGGCATTTAAAGCTCCGAGGCAGAAAACAAGTAAAAACAAGTTGCTGCTGAACACCATATCTCAACTTTTTGATTTGCAAAGATACATATTTTTTTTCATGTAATCGTCTTTTAGCAAAAAGTCGTATTTTTGCAAAATCCTGCTTGTGATAAATTATCATAAAAATTATCAAAAAAGATTTTTGTTTACCCAAAATATATTATTTTTGCACAAGATTTTCCTTGCCGTCATATAGATGACATATAGGAATACTATTTAATAACAATTAAAAACATTTTATATCATTCGATGAAAGAAGATTTCGTAGAAGAATTGCGCTGGCGCGGTATGCTGAACAATATGACCCCTGGCACAGAAGAGCAGTTGAAGAAAGAGATGACGACGGCTTACCTCGGCATCGACCCGACCGCCGACTCGCTGCATATAGGACACCTTTGCGGCATCATGATGCTGCGTCATTTTCAGGCAGCAGGCCATAAGCCGTTGGCATTGCTCGGTGGCGCCACAGGTATGATTGGCGACCCGTCAGGCAAGTCGGCGGAACGTAACTTGTTGAACGACGAGACGTTGCAGCACAACCAGGCGTGCATCAAAAAACAACTCGCCAAGTTTCTCGACTTCGACAGCGACAAACCGAACAAGGCGGAGCTTGTGAACAACTATGATTGGATGAAAGACTATACCTTCCTGCATTTCATCCGTGACATCGGCAAGCACATCACCGTCAACTACATGATGGCGAAGGACTCGGTGAAGAAACGTTTCAACGGCGAAGGCGAGGGTATGTCGTTCACGGAGTTCAGCTACCAACTCGTTCAGGGCTACGATTTCCTGTATCTTTTCGAGCATAAAAACTGCAAGTTGCAGATGGGCGGCTCCGACCAATGGGGCAATATCACTACCGGAACGGAGCTTATCCGCCGCAAACTCGGTGCCGACAAAGAGGCATTTGCTTTGACATGCAACCTCATCACCAAGGCTGATGGCGGCAAGTTCGGCAAGACCGAGAAAGGCAATATCTGGCTTGACCCGCAGAAGACGTCGCCGTATGCCTTCTACCAGTTCTGGATGAACTGCACCGACGAGGACGCGGCGCGTTACATCAAGATTTTCACTTTGTTGAGCAAGGAGGAAATCGACGCGTTGATAGAGAGACATAATGCCGAGCCGCATCTCCGCGAGCTGCAGCGCACCTTGGCACGCGAGCTTACTCTTGTGGTGCATTCAAAGGAAGACCTTGAGATGGCAGAGGAAGCCACGCAGATTCTCTTTGGAAAAGGCACAGCAGAGGCTTTGCATAAATTCGATGAAAACACCCTGTTGAGCATCTTCGACGGTGTTCCGCAAGCTAATTTCTCGAAAGAAGAGCTTGAAAAAGGTGTCGGCATCGTCGATTTCTTGGTGCAGACCAACGTATTCCCGTCGAAAGGCGAGGCTCGTAAGATGCTCCAAGGCAACGGCGTGTCGGTCAACAAGGAGAAAGTCACCGAGCAGAAGACCGTCGGCACCGGCGACCTCTTGAACGGCAAATACATCCTTGTCCAGAGAGGCAAGAAGAATTATTATTTGATAGTTTGCGCATAATGTATTGGATATTCTTGATTCCCACGTTGTTTCTCGTCCTGTTGGCGTTCGGGGCGATAGGAATCAAGAGTATTGTCAAGAAGGACGGGAAATTTGAGCGCAGATGCGCCCATTCGCTCGATCCCGACGCGAAATGTATGTGCGGGGGTGATGAGGAGAATTGCATAAATAAGCAAACGACAAATGAAAACGAATAGAAATTGAATATCCCAAATATCCGCGCCGATGTTTTTTTAACAGGTGAGGGTTGGGGTAGATAAAAAAATAATAACATAGCGTAACTTGCGCATTGGTTTTGACAACCTGAAACTTCGCAAATTTCAAACTCCGTCAAAGTCAAAGCAACGAGCTGCGTCTGGGTATGTTACTATGACATATCGGCGTGGGTTCTTCGTTGTTCGTCATTACGGAGTAGGCATGCGAAGGCCTCAGGTTGTGGGACGAGTGACTATAAGACTCCCACGCTTTTTTATGCCTTGCATATTGATGTCGGAGTTTTTAAACGCGTTAAAAACAGATGAAATGTCAATATTTATAGGCGAAGAAATCAAGAGAGTTGTAAAAGAACGTAATGTCACAACCGCATGGTTGGCACGAGAGTTGAGGTGCCACCGCACCAATATTTATAGAATCTACAACTCCGCTTCTGTTGATACCAATATATTATTGCGCCTTTCAATAATATTACATCATAACTTTTTCAGTACATACAACGATTTGGTCAATCGGATGATTGATGCCGACGGTCGGAAAGTGTAGTTATATCGTTACATGTAACAATTATACTACACTCAAGCAACAGTAATCAGGCCGTTAAATGTTATTTTTGCAGTGTTATATCAAATTAATGAATTATGAGAAAACTATTTATTATCAGTTTATTAACGCTAATGACATCATTGGTCATTGCTCAGCAGGTTGATTATTCTGTTGTATTTGTCACAGAAGAGTCGGGCATTAATTTCACGAAAGTATCGTCTGACAACGACTATGTTTGTATGCCCGAAGTGAGAAGAGGTCGTCGTGGTATTGATTGGCTTTCAAATCGCATACTTGATGTTTCGAGAGACGGTCAGAAACTTGCGTATTTGTCGTATAGGAATAACACGACCAACATTTTTATTAAGGATATCAACAAGATGGGAGGCTCGGTACAACGCACCAACAGACAGAATGTGCTGGATTTTTCTTACTCTCCGGATGGTAAAAACATATCTTTTTCCGAGTCTGTGGGTAATATTAACAGAATTTTTGTGACAGACGCGAACAAAGGCTATATTTGTCGTCAAATCACGAGTGACAACAAGGATTATAGCCCGATATATGCCAATGACATGAGCCAGATATATTTCTCGCGTAAGGAGGCGCAGGGTTATAGCATATGGGGTTATAGCATAAAAGACAATTTCCTTTCAAATATATCAAGGGGTTCAAATCCATGTCCCATTCCCAATAAAGAGGAGATATTGTGCGTCCGCAGTTCAGGAGACGGGCGAAACGAGATTTGGAAAATCAATTATAGCAATGGCATAGAGGAATGTATAGTGTCAGATGCTAACCGCAGCTTCACCTCTCCCATAGTGTCTCCCGATGGACAATGGATCTTGTTTGTGGGCAGCAGTGCCATTGACGGCGGTAATTTCATTTATCATAACACCGACATCTATGTGTGCAGGATAGATGGAACAGACTTCACGCAATTGACATATCATGCCGCCGATGACCTGAGTCCGGTATGGAGCAGCGACGGGAAATATATTTATTTCATCTCACAGCGCGGCAGTTCGTCGGGCGTGGCAAACATCTGGCGCATGAATTTTATCTTCGACGAGGAATAATGCAATAAAATTATTAATAATAAAAAAAAGTATCATGAAAAGAATCAAACTATTAACATTGCTGGCGGCCATCTTAATTTGTGGCACGGCATCGGCGCAGTTTACAAACAACAGCAATAATCGCGGCCAACGCTCAAACAGTGCAAACGGCGGGGGCATGAGGGGTTATACAGGCTTCGTGGAAATGGGTTATGCTATTGGAATTGGTGATTATAATTTCAACAGACTCGACCTGTCAACAACTCATGGATTCCAATTTAACAGTATGATATTCATTGGCATGGGAACGGGTCTGAAATATTATTTTGACGGTTCATCCACCGGCATTCCGATTTTTACCGATTTCAGGATTAATTTTTTGGACAACAAAATAACGCCCTTTGCGGGATTTAAGATAGGCTATTGTGTCGGAGATGTGTCTGGTTTTATGATGACACCATCAATGGGATTCCGTTTCGGAATAAAAGACAAATTAGGTTTAACGGTAAATGTCGGATATGATTATCAAAGAACTGAGGTTACAACGTTTTACTATAGTTACTATTCTGGATATTATTTTTATGACATACACAAGGAAAATATAGGTGCATTGTACGTTAAAGTAGGTTTTGAATTTTAAAATTATTAATCATGAGAAAACATTACATATTACAGGTTATAGGACTAATAATTGTCTTCATAATCGCATTTAATTCTTGTAAAAAAGATGAGGGAGAAAAGACTCCAACAGCGAGTTTCACTTACAGTCCGAGTACAATATATAACGGGACGACAGTGAATTTTTACAACTATTCAGAAGATGCTGCAACCTATAGATGGAGCTTTGGAGACGGACAGACATCTGATGAGTATGAACCGTCCCACGAATATAGCTCGGCGGGCACTTTTACTGTCGAACTTACCGCTTACTCACCATCTGGAAACAAATATAATTCAACAACTAAGACAGTGACTGTAACAGAAAGAAACCCAATTGCGTCTTTCTCAGTATCAACTTCATATCCAAGCACTTATGAGTCCGTCTCATTCACAAACAGCTCATCGTATGCCAGTTCATATCTGTGGAATTTCGGGGATGGCTCTACGTCAACATTAAAAAACCCAACGCATTATTACAGCACAACCGGCTCGAAGACAGTTAAATTAACGGCATATTCACAATCCGGGAATAAATCTGATTATACAACAAAAACGATAACTGTTAGTAGTAGCAGCAGCAAAGGCGATTTGATGTTTTGGACAGATGCATCTACAATTTATAATATCACAGTGACGTTTAGAAGTGTATCCAAGACAATCACAAGCTACTATACTTCTACTCCAAGTTATTGTGGCTCTTCAGGTTGTGCTACATATTGGGATGTCCCGACCGGCACATACTATTTTACGGCCAGCAATTATTTGTATGATTGGAGTGGATATGTGACGGTATATAGCGGCTCTTGTACAAAGATGTTGCTCTATGCGAAAAAGGGCGAGAAACAAGCTCATCCGGAGAATCAGTCAACAGATAAGTTGGAATTAGGTATTGATGAATAATCAGTGCAGATAATGATCAAATCCTTTTGTTGATGCGGTGGCTAATCTGCCATCTTCAACGTAAATGAAATACGCCTCGATGCCGTCTTGATTTTCAAGCAGTTTCGAGGCTTTCTCTTTGCCCATAACCATGCAGATGGTGGCGAGACAGTCGGCCCAAGATGCGTTGTCGGCTATGACGGTGGCACTCAGCAGGTTGTGCTCGACAGGATAACCTGTCGTTGGGTCGATGCTGTGCGAATAGCGGACGCCGTCTTTCTCGATGTATTTCCTATAGTTTCCAGAAGTGACGATGCCTTTGTCTTGAAGAGTCAGACTTTCTTGTACCGAACGTCCGTCATAATAATGTTCCGCAGGTCTCTCGATGCCTATAGTCCATTGTTGGCCATTCGGCTTGGTGCCGCGCGCCATGATTTCACCTCCGACATCAACCAAATAGTTATAAATGCCTTTGGTTTCCAAGAACTTGCCAATCAAATCGGTGGTGTAGCCTTGCGCCACCGCATTGAAATCAAGCGTCATGTTGGGATTCGCCTTCACAACTTTATCATCGATAATCTGAATCTTTTGATAATCAACGAGATGTCTTATCGAATCTACCATTTCAGGTGTCATCTCGAGTTCTTTTTTATAATGAAACCCCCATGCCTCAACCAGCGGGCCGATGGTGGCGTCGAATGCCCCGTCTGACAACTCAGAGGCTTTTCGCGCCCACTCGAAATTATCCTTAAATATCTGATTTACAATTACGTCCTCGTTCCTGTTCACTTTCCTGATGATGGAATTTTCGTTCCAAAGCGAAACGGAATTGTCAATTTCATTAAAAATGGAGTCGATTTCAGCCTCAAAAGTGCGGTTCTTTTCATCATAATAGGTGATTGAGAAATACGAACCTTGGGTGAAGCTGGAGTAATTGATTTTCTGCGGTTGCCTCATGCAAGATGCGAAACCCACCATAATTGCCATTATAACAAAAATTCTTCTCAACTTAAAAACTCTAAACTTAAAAACTACTCTAAACTCTAAACTCTCAACTCTAAACTAATGCGACCGTATCGTCGCATATCCTATCAATTGATCGTAATTCTGCGTCGGGTCAAACAAATACACGAAGATATGGTACATGTTATTCGTTTCCCAGAAATCGCCGTTTATCGGAGCCACCGAAGTGATGCCGCTGGCGTTGTCTTTTACGGCATACATATAGTCGTAATAGCCTTGTTTTAGAAGCAAACTTTTCTGATAACCACGCCGTTGTGGGTCGTAATCCATCTTTGAGCCCTCATCCAGTCGCCAATCTGTTATCGCCCCGATGATGTAAACGTCCTTCCCGAACATATATTGAGGCCATTCGAGGAAGAAATCAACCTGCGCATAGTCGGCTTCCTTGGTGGCATCGAAATTTTCGCGCTCAAGATATATGTATTTCTCACCAAACAAATCCTCGTCTTCAAGATAAGTGTGGGTGTTGCGTTTCGTGTCGTCGTAAAGCGTCACCACATAGCCGTTTTCCTTGCGATATACTGTTTTTGTCTTCTCGGGACGGTTCTCAAAATTGCTCGTGTTTATTCTAAGATATTGATTCCCGGACTCAAATACGGTTTTCTCATTATTGACGTATGAGAGTTTTTCCGGGAACACGTATGTCGGCTTCAGTCCGAAGACAGCATTGTCCCAGCGGCCGTTTTGCTGTATCGTGACATTGGAATACTGGTCGGCACGGCTGTTGAACATGTCGGGATAAACAATGTCGAGGTCGATTTCCTGCTTGTTTTTGCCCAAATTCAAATCGAAAGGATAACGCGGTATGGTGGCGGTGACCCTCGCCAAATCATCAACGACATAAAATCTCCGGGTGAAATAAACGTCATCGGGTTTTTCGCCGGTCACTACGAGCAGATAGTTCCCGGAGAGTTTCGGCATCATGTTGTCGGTCGGAAACACGAGGTCGTAATGCACATAATTCACGAAAGTGTTGAGCGAGAAGGTGAAGTCATCAATCTCCTCCTGAAAAAAACCGTTGAGATAATCGTTTTTCGGCAAATCAGTGGGCTGCCATTGGTTGTCGCAATGCACGAAAGTGTAATAAAGATAAGGCGCGTTATCGGCAAAAACGTCAAATTGCAGATGCAGCTGCTCCCTCATGTTGTTGAGGTATATTACAGGCTTGTCGAGGTCGAAACCTGTCGGATGCAGAAGCACCGTTTGCACGTCATCGCGGTAATTCATGTCGGAACATACCGGCTTGTTTTGCGCAGACAGATTGCATCCAAATGCTAATAATATGATTATCAATGATTTAAATTTCATGAGAATGATTAAATTTAATTTTTCAAAATTAATAAAAATTTTCAAAAAAAGTATTAATTTTGTTATTCAATTGTCTCTCGCAGATTGCGCAGACCACGCTGAAACAATCTACAGCAATCTCCGCGTAATCAGCAGCTCGCGTCACGAGCAATCCGGCAGAGGTAAACGGAAAATAAATCCGTGTTATCTGCGTTATCTGCAAGAGGCTTGGAAAGTGTTATGGAGAGAAAGACATTTTTTGTCAATGTAATCCTGCCGCTGCCGGTTCCTGGCACGTTCACCTATCGTGTCCCGATGGAGCTTAATGACAGCGTGAAAGTCGGACAGCGTGCGATAGTTCAGTTCGGCCGCACTAAGATAATGTCCGGACTGATAAGTGAAGTGACTGAGAAAGTGCCTGAGTATGAACAAGTTAAGTATATCCTCGGCATTCTTGACGATAATCCTGTAGTCAACGACATACAGTTGAGATTCTGGCAATGGATATGCGACTATTATCTCTGCTGTGAGGGCGAAGTGATGCAGGCCGCCTTGCCTTCGGCGATGAAGCTGTCGAGCGAGTCGAAGATAAGACTGTCCGATGAGTTTGAGCTTGACACATTGACACTCAACGACTTCGAATATCTTATAGTGGAGGCTTTGCAGGTACAGCCGAAACTTACAATCAGCGAGGTGAGTAAGATTATCGGCTATAAAAAAGTGATGCCGCTCATCAAGACCATGATTGAGAAGAAAATCATAGTGATGGAGGAAGAGCTTGACGCGAAGTTCAAGGCGAAATACGAGCGTTTCGTGGCACTCGCGAAAGATTATGGTGACGATGAGAAAATGCACGCCCTTATGGATGAGCTTGCCAAACGTGCTTACAAACAGCTTGAAGTCGTGATGTCGTTTTTTGTCCTTGGAGGCAGTGCCGACAACGATGTACTTGTCTCAGAGCTGCTGAAAAAATCCAATGCAAACAGTACCGTTTTGAAGGCACTTATCAATAAAGGTGTATTCACCACTTACCAAAAACGTGTCAGCAGGCTCAAGAGCTTCAAAGCCTTAACTGATGTCGATTCAATACAACTTACTGATAAACAACGGCTTGCGTTTGATGAGATTCATAAAGGTTTTGAAAACAAACAGCCGGTGTTGCTTCATGGTGTTACTTCATCCGGCAAGACGGAAATATATATCAAATTGATTCAAGAGGCTCTCAACGAAGGCAAACAAGTATTGTATCTCCTGCCTGAGATAGCCCTTACTGAGCAGATTATCAATCGTTTGAAGAAATATTTCGGTGACAAGGTCGGTGTTTATCATTCGCGCTACAGTGATATGGAACGTGTGGAGATTTGGGAGCAGGTTCTTGACTTTGAGAGGTCGAAAAGCCCTAAATATCAAGTGATTATCGGGTCGCGCTCGTCTATTTTGCTTCCGTTTTCCGAGCTTGGACTCATCATCGTCGATGAGGAACACGACAGCTCGTTCAAGCAGATTGACCCTGCGCCGCGTTACAATGCTCGTGATTTGTCGATGATTTTGGCTCGTTTGCATGGTGCCGATGTCATTTTAGGCTCTGCGACGCCGTCGTTTGAGAGTTATTTCAACGCCCGCCAAGGCCGTTATCATCTTGTGTCGTTGACTGAGCGTTACGGTGGCGTAGAGATGCCGGAAATCATCGTTGACGACATGCGTGTCGAGCGGCGCAGGAAGCTCATGCAGGCCAATTTCGGCAGTGTGTTGCTTGATGCCATGCGTAACACGTTGAGCGACAAGAACCAAGTGATATTGTTTCAAAACCGTCGCGGCTTCTCGCTTCGTCTTGAGTGTGACGTCTGCCATTGGGTGCCGCAATGTATCAACTGCGATGTCTCGATGACGTATCACAAGACGCAGAACGTCATGAAATGTCATTACTGCGGCTACACCATGTCGGTGCCTTCCGAATGTCCTTCATGCCACAGCACCGACCTGAAGATGCATGGCTTCGGCACCGAGCGTGTTGAGGAAGACCTGACTGCCGTGGTACCTGAGGCTCGCTGCGCTCGCCTCGACCTTGACACCACACGCTCAAAAAATTCGTATCAGTTTATTCTCGAACAGTTTAAAAACCGTGAGACTGATATTCTTGTCGGCACTCAGATGGTTACAAAAGGTCTCGACTTCGACCATGTCAAGACTGTGGGCATACTTGACGCGGATAATATGCTCTCATTCCCTGATTTTCGGGCATTTGAGCGCAGCTTCCAACTCATGGAACAGGTCAGCGGCCGCGCCGGCAGAAAAGGTGAGAAAGGCAAGGTGATTATTCAGACGTATCAGCCGACGCATCCTGTGATTTTAAACGTGGTCAACCACGACTACGTGCGTTTCTTCGAGGAACAGATGCCTATCAGAAGGCAGTTTTGCTACCCACCATATTATCGATTGATAATGATAAAGTTACGTCACGCCAACTATAATAAACTTAATGCTGCCGCCGAGTTTTTCGCCAAGCAGCTGCGACCTGTTTTCAAACATAATCTTCTCGGACCGGAATACCCTGTCGTTTCAAGAATTAAAAACCAGTATATCAAACAGATTCTGATAAAGTTTGACAGAAACGACAACTCTATGATAATCAAGGAATTGCTAAGAAGAAATCTTGATATCTTCAAGCGCGACAACGAACACAAATCTGTCAATATATCGATTGACGTAGATCCCATATAAAAAATGTAGAGACGTCCTATGGAACGTCTCTACAAATCTAAGGTCTAAAGTCTAAAGACTAAAGACTAAAGACTAAAGACTAAGTCTTCACTCTCCTTTTCGTACCGAGTAATTGATACGGAATGCGCCGCATTTACGCAGTTCCTGCTTCACGTCGGTGACTAAGCCCATTCTCACTTCCTCATGAATCTTGAGTGATGTGGTGAGGAGTGGACGGTCAGCCTCGGCGCGGTCGAGACGTTCCTGTTCGATGAACGGGATGATGTCTTCGATACGGGCGTATGAGTCGTTAAGTTGCAGACGCGCCTCTGTACCATAGAGTTTGGTGTTTGTCGGAGGTCCGATGTAGATGAAGCTCACGAGAGACTTCTTCTCTAATTTTTGGACTTCCGTTGCTGCCGGTAATTTCATTTTCACCTTCAATGTCGTCTCGCGCATAGAGGTTGTGACCATGAAGAAGAATATCAACATGAAGATGATGTCAGGCATTGAACCGGTTGAAATTGCCGGGACTTCTTTTTGTCCGCCTTTTCTGAATTTTGCCATAATTTTCTCTCCTATTATTTGATTTCTTCAGGTTCGGCTTCTGAGATACGCACAGGGACAGCTTTATTGATTGCATCGATTTTGTCTTTGTCGGTCAAATCGGAATAATGCTGTTTGAAGTAAGTCATAGACACCTCTTCTCTGAGTTCATTGAAAGCTTTCGCCAATTCATTTTGAACTGCAATATACATCTGGTATGATGTACCGCGGTCATTCTTAAGTGATACGACACCTTTGTTGGTCATAAAGTTACCAATCATGTCGATTTCCTTCATCTCAATTTCAGGAGCCTTCTCATCATTCGGTTTGGGAGTGATGAAGTCTCTTGTCTTGTCTTTGAGTTCAGTGATGTCGCATGGTTTTCCGTTAACCATCAGCTTGTCGTATTTATTGATCATGACGTTCAAAATGTTTCTTTCTTTCACTTTGACATCCATGTCGGGGTTTTCTACCGGTGGAGGCAGACGACGGGTGATACCGCTGTCAGTGTCCATCGTAGTGGTAACGAGGAAGAATATCAACAGCAAGAAAGAGATATCAGCCATTGAACTGGCGTTGATTTCCGGGACTTTCTTTTTCTTACGTGCCATGATAATTTCCTTCCTTATTTGTTAATGAGTTTCGAAACCGCTGAATAGATTACAGCTGCGATTGTAGCACCAATTACAATGTATGTGAACACCATGAAGAAGTCAACGAAGGACTCTATGCCGCGTGTGACCCCCATCGAGTCAAGGTATTCCATGGAAAGTGTTGAGCCTTTTGAAAACAGTAATGCGATGAGTGCGAGAACTGCCACAATAGCCACAACGATGCCGATTGTCTTTACGCTTTTTGGATTGATTACAATACCATAAATAGGTGCAAACAAAATCGCAACCACAGTCAATCCAAGCATGCAATATGCAAAGACCATGAATGTCCCGACTTTGGCCTCACCACCTACAACGGTGATGATTCCGAAAATCACGTTGAGAACCATCAAGGCTATGAGCAAATATTTGCAATATTTTGATAATTTGTCGACCATGATTCTTCTTTTGTTAGATTAGTTTTTCTTTGAATAAGCGTGGAGCATGTCCATGAACGTGATTGACGAGTCTTCCATGTCATTGACTATACCTTCAATCTTGTTAAGGATGAAGTTGTAGCAAATCTGGAGGATAACAGCGACGATAAGACCGAACACTGTTGTCAACAAAGCGACTTTCATACCGCCTGCGACAACCGTCGGGCTGATGTCACCTGCTGCGGCGATAGCGTCGAATGCCGCGATCATACCGATAACAGTACCCATAAATCCCAACATAGGTCCCAAGGCGATGAACAATGAAATCCAGCTCGCGCCGCTCTCAAGGTTACCTGTCATAACTGAACCGTATGATACGACTGCCTTTTCAACTTCTTCAAGACCTTCGTTGTAACGCATCAGACCTTGGTAGAAGATGCTGGCGACAGGACCGCGTGTCTCACGGCAGAGGTCTTTGGCCTTCTCAATGCCTCCACTGTTCAATGTCTCTTCCAACTGGGCAAGAAGCTTCTTGGTGTTTGTCGTGCTTAATGTCAGATAAATGATTCTCTCAATTGACACTGCGAGACCGAGGACCAAGATTAACAAAATGATGCTCATGAACTCCCAGCCACCATCGATGAACTGTTTCTTCAACACCTCGTGGAATGTGGCATCGGTCTCAGGAGCCGCCAATGGGTTGGTCTGTTCTACGGTTTCAACAACCTGCTCCGTCTGTGCAGCTTGTTCTGTTTGTGTTTCTTCTTGTGCAAGAAGTGCGTTGCTGATTCCAAATGTCAGAAAACCCGCAACTGTCAGTAAAGCAATTAGTTTTTTCATGATTTGAATTTTGAATTACTACTTTTTGTTAATTAATTTAATCTATTTTCTTTCAACTTTAAACTTTCAACTTTAAACTTTAATCTTTCTCGCGGAGAGAGCGGGATTCGAACCCGCGGTACCCTTTTGAAGTACACACACTTTCCAGGCGTGCTCCTTAAACCACTCGGACATCTCTCCCGGGGATTTTTCCACTCCACAAAAATCGTGTCAAAATTACAAAATTTTTCTTTTCAAACAACATTATTTTTGAAACAATATTTCATTTTTTTTGAAAATAATTATAATGTGTTTATTTTCAATGTTTTATATCGTTATTTCTCCTCTCAGCGACTCTTGTAAATATCGTTTTATGTCGCTGTGGCTGAATCCCTCGCCCAAAAGATACATCATTTTGGCGAGTGCCGACTCCGTTGTGATGTCGTAACCGCTGATGACGCCTATTTTGTCGAGGTTCAGACTTGTCTCGTAACGCCCCATCTCCACCGAGCCTGACTTGCATTGCGTGACATTGTAGATGATGAGTCCTTTCCTTATGGCGTCGGCGAGCTCGTCAAGGAACCACTCTGAGGTAGGGGCGTTGCCTGAGCCGAATGTCTCCAAGATGACGCCTCTGAGTCCGGGAGTGCTTAAGGCGTGTTTCACGAAGTCATGTGTGATGCCGGGGAAAAGCTTCAAGATGCCGACGTTCCTGTCGAATTTTTTGTGGACGATGAGAGGTCTGCCTGTGGGCTCCATGATGAACTCTCTGTTGTATTTTATTTTGATGCCCACATCAGCCAGAGTGGGGTAGTTGCCCGACGAGAAGGCGTTGAAGTTCTCGGCGTTGAACTTGGTTGCCCTGTTGCCCCTAAGCAGCTGATTTTCAAATAAGATGCATACCTCCGGCACTCCGGTCTCGCCGTCCACCTTCGAGGCTGCTATCTCAACAGAAGTGATGAAGTTCTCACGCGCGTCACTGCGGACCATGCCCATGGGCAGCTGCGAGCCGGTGAAGATGATAGGCTTGGCAAGGTTCTCAAGCATGAAACTCAAGGCCGAGGCACTGTAAGCCATTGTGTCAGAGCCGTGTAACACCACAAAACCGTCATATTTCTCGTAGTTTTCCTCTATCTTTTCCGCCATCTCTATCCACACATCCGGTGTCATGTTCGACGAGTCGATGAGGTTCTCAAACGAATACATGTCGATGATGTAATCGAGGGTTCGTAAAACGGGCAGATGCTCGTATATGTTACCGAAGTCGAATGGCACCAAACTGCCGGTATTCCGGTCTTTCATCATACCTATCGTACCTCCGGTGTAAAGCACTAAAATTGATGGTTTTCTCATATTAGTTATTCAGTTATTCAGTTGTTCAGTTGTTCAGTTAGTCAGTTACTCAGCTGGTTTACAACTGACTAACTGACTAACTGACTAACTGGCCAACTTGAATAGTTTTATTGCGTTTTCTGTTGTTATTTTACAAATATCTTCGGTTGTCATCCCATAAATCTCCGCCACTTTTTCTGCTGTCTTCACTATATAAGCCGGCTCGTTGCGCTTGCCGCGATAAGGCACCGGCGGCAGATATGGGTCGTCGGTCTCCAAGACGATTCTCTCTATTGGGATGTCGGCCAAAAAATCCTTGACGGCACAGTTTTTGTATGTTATCACGCCGCCGAGCCCGAGATGGAATCCGTAGGACAGCGCGGTCTCAGCCTCATCAGGAGTGCCGTTGAAACAGTGCATCACCCCGGCGAGGCGGCCGTCTTGCTCGTGGTCGAGAATCTTGAACATCTCATGGAAAGCGTTGCGGGTGTGCAGCGACACCGGCAGACCTGACGACTTCGCCCAATGCAGCTGCTCCGTTAAAACCTCTGTCTGTTCCTTCTTAAACGTGTCGTCCCAATAAAAGTCAAGCCCGATTTCACCTATGCCTACCAGCGGGCTGTCATTTCGACCGACATTATTATACCCGTCATTTCGACCGAGATACCCGTCATTTCGACCGAGCGTAGCGAGTGGAGAAATCTCCTCCTCAATTATCCGAAGCTTCTCTTTATAGTCCTCTTTCACATTTTCGGGATGTAATCCCATCATAACTCTCACATTATCAAGATGTTGATTATAAAAATCCATCATCGGCCTGATGCTTTTCTCGTCGCAATTAGGCAGCAGAAGCATCTTCACACCGGCCTCAAGCGCGCGCTGAAACACCTCTTCGCGGTCAGCATCGAAGGCTTCGTCGTATATATGACTATGTGTGTTGATAATCATGATGTTACGTCTTAATAAAGGAAATTGTCGTATGGGTATCTGATGGCGTGCATGTCACGAATCTCATTATACAACAAGTCTCTAAACTCCTGATAATGAGTCTTTTCCGCAGCGGAGATGAAGATACACGGCTTGTCTTTCGCCATCCAAGTCTTTTTCCAGTCGTCCAAGGTGTAGTTTTTCTTGGTGACGGGCGTGAGGTCGTCGGCCTCTTTTTCTTCGTAGGTATAGGCGTCGATTTTATTAAACACCATGATGACTTTTTTGTCGCCTGCCCCGATGTCAACCAAAGTCTGGTTAACCGTGTCGATTTGCGATTCGAAATCCGGGTGTGAGATGTCAACGACATGCAGCAAAATATCGGATTCTCTCACCTCGTCGAGGGTCGATTTGAACGATTCCACTAACTGTGTCGGCAGTTTTCTGATGAATCCCACGGTGTCGGAGAGTAAAAACGGCAGGTTTTCTATCACCACTTTTCTTACTGTGGTGTCCAGTGTGGCGAAAAGCTTGTTTTCGGCGAACACGTCACTCTTGCTGAGCATGTTCATTATCGTTGACTTCCCGACGTTGGTGTATCCCACGAGTGCCACGCGCACCATCTGCTGGCGGTTCTTGCGCTGCACCGACTTCTGCATGTCTATCTCCTCGAGTTTCTCCTTCAGGGATGCTATTTTGTTGCGTATAATCTTACGGTCGGTCTCTATCTGCGTCTCGCCCGGGCCTCTCATTCCGATGCCGCCTCTTTGTCGTTCCAAGTGGGTCCACATCCTTGTCAGACGAGGCAACATATATTGATACTGGGCGAGTTCGACCTGTGTCTTGGCGTAGGCGGTCTTGGCGTTTTTCGCGAAGATGTCGAGGATGAGGTTGGTTCTGTCAAGGATGCGGCACCCTATCTCGTTCTCAAGATTTCTTATCTGGGTGGCACTCAGCTCATCGTCGAAGATTGCCATGTCGATTTCCTCAGCCTTGACGTATTGTTTCAGCTCTTCTAACTTGCCGCTGCCGAGGTATGTCACGCTGTTTGGGCGTTCTAATGTCTGCACGAAACGCCCTACGGAGATGCCGCCGGCTGTCTCTAAAAGGAACTCCAGCTCATCAAGATATTCCTCTGTGCGCTCGCGGTTCTGCTCGTAGGTACTCACCGCCACCAACACCGCCCGCTCCTGTACCTTCTCGTGACTTATCATCTTATATCTACAGTTATTTTGTTCATTAATAGCTAATGGCTAATAGCTAATGGCTAATAGCTAAAACTCCTTAAACCCGATAATCTCCCGCACCTCCTTAATCGTCTTCCTCGCGCTTTCGCGTGCTTTCTCGGCTCCCATTCTCGCCACCTTATTAATATATTCGTCGTTGGCATCGATTTCGTGTATGCGTTCGCGTATCGGGCTGACGAACTGTATCATGTCCTCGGCCAACTGTTTCTTCATGTCGCCGTAGCGGATGGTCATATTGTTGTATGCCTCGTCGAAGAACTGCACCGTCTCGGGTTTCGACACTATGCTCATCAGTTGGAAGAGGTTGGCTATAGGCTCCGGTTTCTCCTGGTTCATCTCCGTCGGGCCGCTGTCGGTCTTGGCGCGCATCACTTTCTTGCGGATGGAGGCGTCGTCCTCAGCCAAGAAGATGGCGTTGCCTTCGCCCTCGCTTTTGCCCATCTTGCCGTTGCCGTCAAGACCCGGCACCTTAACCAATTGATTTCCAAAGTTAAACGCCTGTGGAATGGGGAAGTAGTCAACGCCGTAGATGTTGTTGAAGCGTCCTGCGAAGTCACGGGCTTTCTCGAGATTCTGTTCCTGGTCTTTGCCTACCGGCACATATTTCGACTTATGAATCAGGATGTCGGCTGCCATGAGTGTGGGGTAGGTGAGGAGTCCCGCGTTGACGTTGTCGGGCTGTTTGCGCACCTTTTCCTTGAAGGTCGTCACGCGTTCCAGTTCGCCAATATAAGCGTTCATGTTGAGGAAAAGATACAGCTCCACCACCTCCGGCACGTCGCTCTGCACATACAATGTCGCTTTCTCGGGGTCAACGCCGGCGGCGAGATACTCCACCAAAATTTGACGTACTCTCCCATGAAGGTCATCGGGATGCGGATGCGTCGTAAGTGAGTGATAATCAGCTATAAAGAAATAGCAGTTGTAATTATCTTGAAGACGGATGAAGTTCTTCACCGCGCCGAAATAGTTGCCAAGATGCAAATTCCCTGTCGGTCTGATGCCGCTAAGTACGATTTCTTTCATAGAAAAACATTTAAACCTGCAAATATACTAATAAATTTTGATAATGGACGCGATATTTTAATAAAAAAGCCATTAACCATCAACTAACGGCTAACGGCTAATGGCTAACGGCTAATGGCTAATGGCTAAAAGCTAATCTCCTCACCGTTTCTGTTCAGGAAAGCGTATTGCAGGATATGGAAGGACTTCATTTCCTGGACGTGTATCTTTTTGTGATACTTCCATTTCCATTTCTTGACGATGGAGACGAGTCCTTTTGTCAGATAGGCGAAGATGAAAGGATGAACCTGTATCGTCACCTCCTTCTCGTTTTGGTCGAGGAGCAGGTATTTGAGGCTGCTTTCTATCTCGTCGATATAGACAAGCGACGGTTTTATCTTGCCCGTTCCGTCGCACACGGGGCATTTTTCCTGTACGGTGACTTCCGTTGCCGGGCGCACACGCTGTCGTGTGATCTGGATAAGCCCGAATTTTGTGGCAGGGAGGATGGTGTGTTTGGCGCGGTCTTTTGCCATCTCTTCCTGGAGTTTGTCGAACAGCTCTTTGCGATGTTTCGCTTCGCGCATGTCGATGAAGTCCACGATGATGATGCCGCCCAAGTCGCGGAGTCGCACCTGTCGCGCTATCTCCACTGCCGATTCCAGATTGACAGCCAAGGCATTCTCTTCCTGAGATGCTTCTTTGTTCAACCGATGGCCGCTGTTGACGTCGATGACGTGCATGGCCTCGGTGTGTTCAATGATGAGGTAAACACCATTTCTGATTGTGACAATTCTGCCGAACGACCCCTTCACCTGCCGTGCCACGCCATAATGCTCAAAGATAGGCTCTTTGCCTCTGTAGAGCTTGACGATGTCGGCCTTCTGAGGGGCGATGGTGGCGATGTAGCTCTTGACCTCGTCGTAAAGAGACTGGCTGTCAACAGTTATCGTGTTAAAAGACTCATTGAGTATGTCTCTGAGCATCACCGAGGTACGGTCAAGTTCGCTCACAAGCTTCGCCGGAGCCTTGCTTCCGTATAACGATTCAATTACCTGTTCCCATTTGCCGAGCAGGTATTTCATGTCGGCGTCGAGGTCTTCCACCTTCTTTCCTTCCGCCACTGTGCGGATGATGACGCCGAAATTGTTCGGACGGATGCTTTGGATGAGTTTTTTAAGACGACTGCGTTCTTCGCTGCCACGGATCTTCTGCGACACCGAGACACGGTTCGAGAAAGGCACCAACACTATGTAACGTCCCGCGAACGAAATCTCTGCCGAGATGCGCGGACCCTTAGTGTTTATCGGCTCTTTCGCGATTTGTACCGGAATCTGGTCGCCGGCCTGTAGGAAATCCGAAATCTTGCCCGTCTTGTCAATATCGGGACTCAGCTTGAACTTGCTCAGCACTGCCTGCGCCGTCTTGCCCTCGTGTGCTAATTTCGAGAACTGCAACAACGAGTTGATTTGCAAACCTAAGTCCAAATAGTGCAGAAAAGCGTCCTTCTGGTTGCCGATATCGACAAATGCGGCGTTCAAACCCGGCAAAATCTTCTTCACCCTGCCGTAATAGACGTCGCCTACAGCGAAATTACTGTTGACCTGCTCCTTGTGGAGCTCAACAAGCTGCTTGTCTTCCAACAAAACAATATTAACCTCTGAAACATCAGAACTGATGACAAGCTCTCTGTTGACTGTCGGAACTGTGGTTGTGTTGTTCATAATATAACAAAGGTTTAAATTTCATTTTAAAAACAATAACACAACATCGATGATGGCAATGCTGTGTTATGTTCAACGGAAAATAATCTCATGGATTATTTCTTTTTGTGTCTGTCCTTTCTGAGGCGTTTTTTACGCTTGTGCGTGGACATTTTGTGTCTTTTGTGTTTTTTACCGTTTGGCATAATACAAAAAGTTTATAATACCCGAATTACTTGAGGTCGTTAATGAATGATTTGGCTGGTTTGAAGGCAGGAATGTTGTGTTCCGGAATGACAATCGGAGCACCTGCACCACCGTTGGCGCGGATGTTTCTGCCAACTTTAGCAGCTCTCTTCTTGCTCTTGAAGCTGCCAAAACCTCTCAGATACACATCTTCATTGTTCTTTACAGACTCTTTCACAATCTCCATGAAAGACTCGATAACTGCCTGGGCGCTGTTCTTCTCAACACCTGTTTGCTCAGCAATTTTTGCTACGATTTCAGCTTTTGTCATGACTTTACAATTTTTATGTTTATGAATACTTGTTTTTCGACTGCAAAAATAATAAGTTTTTTTTTATGCTGAACAAAAAAAATTAATTTTTTAATTCATTTTCTTGCACATACGTTTTTTTTCTTATTTTTGCATTATTAATTTATGTGTATTTTGAGTAAAAATTTTGTGTTATGGCAAGTTTAAACAAAGTAATCTTAATCGGAAATTTGGGCAAGGACCCGGAAGTGATATCTTTTGAGAACGGAACGAAGAAAATGACCGTATCTCTCGCAACCACGGAGCGTTATCGTGACCGTGACGGCAATTGGCAGGAACAAACGGAATGGCATAACCTCGTGAGCTGGGGGCCGCTCGCACAAGATATAGCCGACAAACGCCGCAATTATATGAAAGGTGACCAGATGTATGTGGAAGGAAGGATTAAATCGCGTCAATATATTGATAACCAAAATGTTACAAGACATATCACGGAGATAGTCGTCGATAAGATGATGAGCCTCAACGGAAATAGACAACAACAGCAGAACCCGAATGCATCGTATAACGCCTACGCGCAACAGCCTCAACAGCCTCAGTACCAACAGCCCCAACCGCAATATCAACAACCTGTTGAGACTCAGACGCCAAGCCAACAGTATGAGGGTGATGATTTACCATTCTAAACCATGACAGAAGCTCCGTTTTTCTTAGGAATAACATGGGTGACGGCGATATGCCTCGTCATTTTGTGCGTGCTGTTGCTCTTGTCGGCACTCGCCTCGGCAAGCGAAACGGCTTTCTTCTCGCTGCTGCCTAATGACATCAACGACATGGAAAACTCTGAGAAACGCTCCGACAAATTGGTGCTTGAACTGCTTCAAAAACCAAAGGAGTTTTTGGCTACAATATTGATTACCAATAATTTGGTAAATGTTACCATCACCATTTTCTCCGCTTATATCATGTCAAGGATGTTTAACCTCGCAACCAATCCCGTGTGGGCCTTTATTATCAATGTGGTGGTGATAACATCCTTGCTTCTGATTTTCGGTGAGATGATACCAAAAATCACGGCGGCGAAAAAAGCACGCAAATTGGCGACCACACTCGCCCCGATGATTCGTTTCCTCATGGCACTGTTCAAACCTCTCAGCTCACTGATGGTGAGATCGACTGCGGTAATCGACAAACGTCTTGCGAAGAAAAATGCCAATCCATTGTCAATCAATGATCTAACGACGGCAGTAGAAATCACTACGACGGAAGAGACACCGATAGAGGAACGCTCGATGCTTCAGGGCATCGCCACCTTCGGCGAGAAGGAGGTGAGCGACATCATGCAGCCGCGCGTACAACTCTTCGCCATAAAAATATCGACAAAATCCGACCATCTCATCGAGCTGGTTATCGAACACGGATTCTCAAGAATACCTGTGTATGAAGACACTCTCGACGACATCAAGGGCATCCTTTATGTGAAAGACCTGCTGCCTCATCTTGAGGAGACGGGCTTCAAATGGCAGAGCCTGCTGCGACCGGCGTTTTTTGTGCCTGAAAACAAGAAAATCAACGACCTTTTCCAGGATTTCCGCGCCAAGAAGATTCATATCGCCATAGTCGTCGATGAATACGGCGGCACATCAGGCCTCGTCACCATGGAAGACGTCCTCGAAGAGATAGTGGGCGACATCAGCGATGAGTTCGATGTGGTGGCCGAGAGCCAGAACTACAAGAAAATCGACGAAAAGACTTATATTTTCAAGGCGCAGACAAGTCTCGTTGACTTCTGTAAAGTATTCAACATCAATGAGTTCTATTTTGAAGATATAAAAGGTGAGTCCGACACCCTCGCGGGTCTCATACTCGAAATGGAGGGGCGCATACCGCCGGCGGGGTTCTCGACATCTTACAAGGAATTCGTGTTCCAGATAGAAAAAGCCGACAAACGTAAGATTATAGAAATTAAAGTTGTTTATAATGAGAAAGCTGAGGAATAGCCTTGTGGTGCCACTGCTCCTTGTGCTGGCGGTGTCTTGCGGAGAACGTGATCCGCAACCTAAGCCTCGTGGCTATTTCCGTATCGATTTGCCTGAAAAACAATATGTTACGCTTGATACCATGCCTCATTACAGCTTCGAGTACCCGACTTACTCCACCATAACACCCGATTTTTATTCGCCTCAAGAAAAAGACTGGGTCAATGTGGAGTTCCCGCGCTTTAAAGGCACGATACATATCTCCTATAAGACTGTCGAAGACAACCTCTCCGATTATCTTGAAGATGCTTATCGTATGATTACCAAGCACATAACGAAGGCGACGGGCATAACTGACAGCCTCGTCATCAATAAAGACAGAAATGTTTACGGCTTGGTTTACTCCCTTGACGGCGAAGGGGTGGCGTCGCCATTGCAGTTCTATCTCACCGACAGCACCGAACATTTCTTGCGCGGCTCGCTGTATTTTAATATTTATCCGAACAACGACTCGATGCAACCTGTGATAAAATTCATCACCGACGACGTCAGACATCTGATAAACACCTTGAAATGGAAATAAAAATTTGATCATATGAGAAAAATATCTTTTGTTTTATTTGCTTTATTGTTGACAACCAATGCGTTGGCACAAATGCAGAATTATGGCAACCGGATTTCGCAGAATGAAGACGGCACATGTTTTTATATGAGGAGCTCGCTCGAGATGGTGTATCTCGACTCGGACTATTTCCCGAACAAGGAGCTTGTCGATAATTCGTGGAACAATTACATGGATCCGGAAAAGAACTTCCCAAATCAGTATAACAAGCACGAAGCCGGCATCGGAACCATAAAATTAGGCGGCAACAAAGAGCTTGACGACGCTCAGATGGCTGATGTGCTCATGCGGTATATCAACAACAACAAAATAGCCAACAAGTTGATAATGAGATGGTTTGACTATAACAAAAATGGCAAGACAGCCTACGACATCGATTATCCGGAGAACCCTGAGGCGATGATAAACATGCAGACCATTTTCAACAGAGGTTATTATACCGTCAACGCGGGCGACGAAAACCTCTCGATGACAGCGTTGAAACGCGACAGAGATGTTCAAATCAAGGATTTGTCGATGAAGCTTATCCCGTTCACTTTCATGACATTCACCAAACTGGAGTTCTATGAGAACGAGCCTGTCGCCAGGAATATCAGAGACGTCGCTATCGAGACGGCCGAAAATGTCTATAAACAAGCGGTAAAAGACGGCACTTCCGAGAAAACAGCCAAGTTTTGGTACGACATTGCGAAAATTGCGGCAAATACAGCGTATGATGCCACCAAAGACGGTTACACCTTGAAGTCAAGCACATGGCTCTACAGGCTTGTTTGGGACGAAAGCACGGAGAATTACTTCAACAATGAAGTGCTTAAAAACCCGCAACTTCTGGAGACAAGCAATAATTTTAAGATGGAATATGTTGACTGTCAGTCAAATACGAGTACGGTGCTTATTTCGCTGACGAGGACCTTCGAGGAAATCATCAATCTGACCATGGTGCGCAATCTTAATAAGGTGTTTGTCGAGTTGCAGAACCGTAACGACGTGTTCAAAGTCTGGACTCCGCTGCTCGACTTCTACAGCCTTGTGAGTCCGCGCCTTGAAGCCGTGATTACCGTCGATGGGAAGACCATAACAGCCAAAATCGGGACAAAAGAAGGTCTTCGCGGCGGAGAGCAATTCTCGGTTTACGATGAAGACGGCAATTTCTACGGATATGCCGTCGCCAAAAAAGGCATGGTGTGGGACAACGATGATGAGATAGGGCCGGATGCGCAGCATATGTATGAGCCTCAAGTGGATAAACATGGCAATAGGGTCACCGCGACGAAGTTCAAAGGCAAGAATCTGAAAAACGCCCGCACAGGACTCATCCTGATGAACCCCATGCCACCTAAGAAACTGCGTATCGCCGCAAGGATAGGCACTAAAGAAGGTGTGGAGAATAAAGACAAATTTGCTGTGTATCAATATGATGTGAATAAAAATGTCTTGGAAAAGAAAGGAACGGTGACGGTGATGAAAGGCAAGGTGTGGGATAACATCTATTTCAATAACATGACGTTGAACACAGGCGAGCAGCCGACAAGCAGTTACTTGAAAAAGCGCGACAAAGAAGGCTTCCGCACCACCGAGACCGTATTCAAAGGCAAATGTAAGGTGCAACCCGGAATGTTCCTGAGAAAGACAAAATAACACATTTTATCGCATGGCGAAACATTTTTTGTCGAGGTTTTCAAAAAAAATCGTAACTTTGCACGTTTTTATCAAAAAACATAATCGAATGTAGAATTTTTATCATAAAAGAAAGGGGGACAGCATGATTGAGACATTGACAATCGGCTCGCTGAAATGGCGTCATGTGACGAATCCGGCGGAAGAAGACTTTAAGTTTTTAAAAGAAAAATTCCATTTCCACCCCTTAGACATTGAAGACTGTAAATCGGTCAACCAACGTCCGAAGATAGATATCTACGACGATTACTACTTCCTAATCTTGCAGTATCCCAACTTCGACCGTCAGAACAAGTTCATCAAGACAAAAGAGGTGAAGTTCTTCTGGGGCAAGGATTATATCATAACCATCGAGAAATCACCGTGGTATGTGAGCCAGCTCTTCAACGAGTACCAGGAGCGCGACATGGAAGAGCTTGAGGCCAACCTCAAGACTTCGGATATCTTGCTGTACCGAATCTTTGAAAAGCTGATGATGGAGTCGTTGTATCTGCTGAAAAAAGTGGGTCTGGACCTTGAGTTGATAAACCGCGAGCTTTTTGGCACGAAACAGGTGAAGATTATCGAGAGAATCAGCGTCACGCGAAAGAATATCATCACGGTGAACACTATCTTCAAGCCTCAGCTGAGGGTGTTCCATGCCTTCGAGACAGGCCAGATACGCGGCTTCGCCGATTTGGAGTATATGGAAGACTACTGGGGCAATATCCTCGACTACTACCAGAAGGTGTGGGATATGACAGAAGACTACGAGGACTTGATTGAGGGCTTGTCGAAGACATTCGACTCGATGCAGACCAACAAAACCAATGAGATTATGAAGATTCTCACCTTAATCTCGTCGATTATACTCCCTTTGACGTTTATCACCGGCATTTTCGGCATGAACGTGGTGTTTCCGTTCATCCCGGATGGCTCCACCACTGCGATATGGGTCATCATGGGTGTGATGGCTGTCATGGGGGTGGGGCTCACACTCTTGTTCCGTCACCGCAAATGGTGGTTTTAATCAGATAAAAGAGTAAAGATAAAAGATAAAAGATAAAAGAGTAAAGATAAAAGAAGAGCGCAATGGGATTTTAATCCGCATTGCGCTCTTTAATTATAATCTTTTTACAAGAATTACTTCACTATGACTTTGGTTGTCTTGCTGAAGCCGTTAGCATTGACTGTGCAGAAGTAAACACCGCTCTCGAGGTCGATGTTGACACTGTTCTCACCGATTGTGAGGTCTTTGCTGAAGCTCTTCACCGTCTGACCTGCGAGGTTGACGAAAGTGATAGTGGCGTTGGCGTTTATTGCCGAGCTGACAACGATATAGTCGGTTGCAGGGTTAGGATAGATGTTATACACAGCATCCACTGCCTCTGTCTCTTCCACGCCATCATAGAATGCCGGATCCGGAATGACTTTAACAGCGTGAATTATGTTTTCTGAAGCTTGAGTCTGTGATGCGTTGCTGCCCCACCAGAAGCCGATATAATCGTCAACTTCGTATGAGAACCAGAACTCACCGACATTGGCTGTGTTCTGGACAGCGTTTGTGAAGAGACCTTCAGAATAGAGAAGCATGATGTCTTCCATGAGGTCGTCTTCATCCTGGTGCCAATAACCTTCGGAAACGTTATAGTAGCTTGTGAATATGCCTCTGTAGTAGTAAGAGCCGTCCGTACGTCTTGTGCAAGGTGCCGAGAAAGCGCATGCGAGGTTACCTGCAGGGTCGCATGAGAGAGCCGGATGACCTGAAGCGCCGTAGAACTTGCTCACATATTCTGAGCCAGGGTGATAGTATAAGTCATTGTCCCATGATATGATGTTGCCATCCTGATCATAGAACATCGGGATAAAGCCTATCCATTTTGTTGAATCAGGGCGCATAACCACATAGCCTGAGTTCTCTTCATCCGGCCACCAGAGACGAGCTGCATGGTGCGGGTTGCCGTCTTCTGATTGGATAGGAGCCTCTTGTGTGTCGTTCCAGTAAAGGATACCGTCAACACCGCGGCCATAAAAATAGGAATAGTAACCGGCTTCGGTGTCTTCCCAGTGAGCCATCTCAAATGTGTTGAGGGCAACATGAACCACGCCGTTGTTGTCGATAACGATGGAGCCGTTCATTGGTCTGAACAAGGTGTCGGAGTAAACCAAATCAGGGTCTTCCAAGCTGATTCCTTCGTATGGGTCTTCCCAAACCCTTGTTGCTTCCCATGTCAAACCGTCGTCGGTTGATTTGAACATCCAAGTGCTGTTTGTTATGCAGCCTGAGTAGAGGACAGCCACATTATGACCGTTTGATGCCAAAGCATAGTCATCGGCCGAGAAATAACCGATATGATAATTGTATTCCTCAAGCGGGCCATAGCTCACTGTCCAGTTCACCGCGTCTTCTGAGCGGAACATCACTGTGCGGACATCGGTCTCGTCACTGCTGACTGAGTGCTGAAGAGCCGCGACTGCAACGATGATGTCGTGATTGTCACCGCATGTGACCACTCTTGGCCATGTCGGATATTCGGTGGTGTAAGGATAGCCTTCGGGGTAGTTCGGGAGAGTGCCCATGAATTGCCATTCGCCTTGACCGGCCACTTCTCTTGTGAAGCAGTTCATAGCGCCATTGCCGTGGCAGAGGAGGATCTCACCCGTTGCGCCATAGCGTGCTATTGACGGCCAGCCGGCCATGAACGGTTCAATGCGTGCATCAGGCATGGCACCCCATTCGCCGCCTTCATAGAAGTTGTAGCCCGTACCACGATCCGGCACCGATGAGTTGCTCGGATTGTGTGACATGGTGGCCGCTACAGCCACTTTGCCGTTTGGCAACTGATACATACGGTTTGCCACGTACTGGTTCGACTGGAGGTCATAGTAAGTCCACATGGTCTCGGTGTCTTCCATGTCGTCCCATCTGTTGGTGACAACGCTCTTTGATACTTGAGGAGCATAAGTCGAAGCGTCGGTTGTTGTCTCATTGCCAACAACGGCGATAGTAGCTTTAGCTTTGGCTTCTCTGATGTCATTCTTCATGACACGTCTTTGTGCAAACGCACTTAAGCCTATCACAAGGCTAAGAGAAAGTAATAATACTTTTTTCATTGTTGATGATTTTAATTAATAATAATTTTAAGAAAATTCTCTTATTGCGTGCAAAGATACGCATTTTTAAAATATGTGACACTAATTTTTCAAAAAAAATCGCAAAAATTTATCGTATATCTAAAAATATAGTAATTTTACAGCTTGAAAAAATTCTTGTAAAAATGAAAAGACTATCATTATTATTAATCGGATTGGTTTTCTTTGCTGCATGTTCCACAAAGGACGGGCAAGAGCCTGCATCTTATGTTGACAACTTTATCGGCACCGGCGGTCACGGGCACACTTATCCGGGTGCCACGGCTCCTTTCGGGATGGTGCAGCTCAGTCCCGACACCAGGATGGACGACTGGGACGGATGTTCGGGCTATCACATCTCCGACAATCACATACTTGGCTTCAGCCACACTCATCTCAGCGGAACGGGCTGTAACGACTATGGTGACTTCCGTTTCATGCCTGTCGTTGGCGAGAAGCATTATAAATCAGACGAATACCGTTCGGCTTTCCGTCATGAGACCGAGGTGGCTCGTCCGGGGTATTATAGTGTCTTCCTCGACACCTATAATATAAAGGTGGAGCTTGCCGCCGGAGTGCGTGCCGCCATGCACCGTTACACCTTCCCGCAAGGCGGGGATGCCACCGTGATTCTCGACCTGAAAGAATCGACGCTGTCGGCGGAAAAGATTTATGAGGCCTGGGCGAAAGTGGAAGGTGACGACGCCATCAGCGGATTCCGCCGCTCGGGATATTGGGCGCGCGACCAGTATCTGTATTTTTACGCCGAGTTCTCAAAACCGATAAAATCGTATCAAAACAACGAAGAGGGTCTCGTTTATGCCTTCGATTTTGACAACGACGGCGAGCCTCTCGTGATGCGTATCGGCATCTCGGCAGTTGACGTGGAAGGTGCCAAGAAAAACCTTGAATCGGAAATCAACGACTTCGACATCGAGGCTTTGGCGGCAGAGACGTATGAATCGTGGAACGAAGAACTTGGCCGTATCGCGGTGAACAGCGTCAACGAGAGAGATAAGAAGATATTCTATTCGGCTCTATATCACTCGTTTATAGTTCCGAATATCTATTCTGACGTTGACGGACGCTATCGTGGCCATGACCTCAAGGTGCATCAGTCGGACCGTCCGCGATACACCGTTTTCTCGCAATGGGACACCTTCCGCACGGAGAACCCGCTACTTGACATGATTCAGACACATCGCGCCGTTGACATAATCAACACATTTATAGACAATTACGAGACGGGAGGACTGCTCCCCACCTGGGAGCTTGCCGCCAACGAGACGCATTGCATGATTGGTTATCACTCCATCCCCGTCATTGCCGACGCATATATCAACGGCATCACGGGTTTTGACGCGGAAAAAGCCCTTGAAGCTATGGTTGACAGGGCGAACAAAGACTTCTTTGGCCTTGAGTTCTACAAGAAATACGGATATATTCCCGCGGATATGGCCGGCGAGTCGGTGTCCACGACTTTGGAATATGCTTACGATGACTGGTGCATAGCGCGCATGGCGGAAAAGATGGGCAAAAAAGAAATCGCCGACGAGTTCTACCGCCGCGCACAGTATTACAAGAACCTTTACGACCCTGAGACGAAGTTCTTCCGTGGCAGGAAAAACGGTGGTTTTGTGACGCCTTTCGACCCGCGCCAGGTCAACTTCATGCTCACAGAGGCTAACACATGGCAATATAATTTCTTTGTGCCTCAAGATGTTAACACTCATATCGAGATGATGGGAGGCAATGATGAATACGAGAACATGCTAAGCAGGCTGTTCAACACTTCGTCTGACCTCACGGGACGCGAGCAGGTTGACATCACAGGATTGATAGGGCAGTACGCTCACGGCAACGAGCCTTCGCATCACATGGCGTATCTCTACAATTTCGTCGGGAGACCTGTTAAGACTCAAAAGATTGTGAATCAAATCATGAACGAGCTTTACACCGACAGGCCTGACGGGTTGTGCGGCAACGAGGACTGCGGCCAGATGTCGGCGTGGTATGTGATGAGTGCCATGGGATTCTTCCCGGTGACACCGGCGAGCGGCATGTTCGTGATAGGCGTGCCTCATTTCGAGGAGATGACGCTGAAGCTCGAAAACGGCAAGAAATTCAAGATAAAAGCGAAGAATCTGTCGCGAGAGAACAGATACATACAGTCGGTGAAGCTGAACGGCAAGACGTTGAGCCGCAGCTATCTGTATTGTGACGAGGTGCTGAACGGCGGCAAACTGGAGTTTGTGATGACAAGCGACCGTAACACCACTTGGGCGACAGAAGAGGAAGACTGCCCTGTGATGCGCATCACCTCGAACAAGATAGTCACCGCCCCGATTGTCAAAGTCAGCAAATATGTGTTCTACGACACTTTGCATGTCAGCATAACACATCTCAACAAAGACGCCAAGATAATTTACACTGTCAACGGCGGCGAGAAAATAGACTACACCGGACCTATTGTCATTGACAAAACCACCGACATCAGGGCGATAGCCATGGTGGGGGGCAAGGTCTCGACGGTGGCGGAAGGCTCGTTTAAGAAGATTTCAGCCGGACGCTCTATAAAAATCAAGAACGCCTATAGCAGTCAGTATGAGGCCGGTGGCGACATCGCGCTTATCGATTTGCAGCGCGGCAACGACAATTTCCGTGTCGGGACGTGGCAGGGCTACCATGGTGTCGATGTCGATGTTACTGTTGACTTGGGTGAGATGACCGACATCACACGTCTGGCGGGCAGCTTCCTGCAAGACCAGAAGTCGTGGATTTTCATGCCTGAGCAAGTGGAGTTCTTCATCTCGACCGACGGCAAGAGCTTCAAGTCGGCAGGCGTGGTGGAGAATGAAATCTCGCAGGAGGCTGAAGAGGCTGTCATTCAGGAACTTGACATCAACAAAAGGATGAAAGCCCGTTATGTCAGGATGGTTGCCAAGAGTGTCGGGACATGTCCGGCCTGGCATCCCGGCGCAGGGGAGAAGGCATGGGTGTTCTGCGATGAAATAGTCATCGAGTAACTATGTGACTATTCGTCATCACCGTCGTCGTCGCCATCATCTTGGCTTGAGTCATCGTCTTGATGTCTCTTCGTCTGCTGGTTGAGGCGATAGTTGAAGTTGAGCGTGACGGTGGTCTTGCTCCAGGCTCCTTTGCTGTATTGCCAGAAGTTGTCGCCCCACGACTCGCCTCCGTGAGCGTGAGAGCCGAAGATATCCCTGATGTTGAAAGACAGCGTTCCCTTGCCGTTGAACACATCGCGAGACGCCGCGAAGTCGAGCCAATAATGTGACTCGCGGAAGCCGAGCGGCTCGTCATGCGGGCTGGAGAAATGTCCGGTGAACTGCATATTACATAGTTTCTTGAACTCGAATTTCGACACGAACCGGCCGTGCGTATGATAAGAGTCGGTGGTGTAATGGTTTGTTATGCCTGTGTTCACCGAGGTATAGTCGCCCACCACTGAAGCCCAGTAAATATTGATATTTCCGGTGAGGCTCCACCATTTGAAGATCTTCACTGTGCCGACAAGCTCCATGCCGTAGTCATCGGAGATGCCGAAGTTGAACGGCATGCTGGTTGACACGTCGCCATCCACTTCGGTGAAAAACCTTATCACATCGGTGCTGTGGCGATAATATCCCGTAAGGTTGAAATTGCCTCCTTCCCAAAATTTAAGATAAGAGAACTCGTAACTGTCAGTATATACAGGCTTTAACGCCGGATTTCCCACCCTGAAGTTACGGTCGTCGTTGAACGAGCGGTAAGGTGCCATCTGCCAATAGCCGGGGCGACGTATGCGGCGGGTATAGCTCAGCTGTAGCTGGTCGTTTTCAGTCACTTTGAAGTTGACGTGTCCGCTTGGGAAGATGTCGTGATAGTTCTGTGTGTGTTTCCCGTCGGGCTGGTTTTTGTAATTTGCCAAGGTGTAGGTGTATTCATATCGCGCTCCGGCGAGGAAGGAGAACAGCCCCACCTCGGTGCCGTAGCTGGCGTAGAGTGCCGCCACCTGCTGGTTATAGTCGAAGTCATGGCAGTAATCGGTGAGATATTCGTCGTTCTCCATGACGATGGCGTTGTTGGTGGGCATGCTGTTGGTGTATTTGGCGCCGGCCTCGATGCTATGCAGCCCGAGATGATAAGCGAAGTCAACGGTCCCCTGGAAATTACGGTGTCTCTCAATGGTGTTGGTGTATTGTCTGACGACAGATGTGTCGATAACGATGTCGTTGTCCATGTCTTCTTGGGTGGCATACTTGCGGTCATAGATGTCAGACCATTCTTTGTTTTCATTTTGAAAATAGCGGAACGAGGCCTTCAGGAAGTTGTCTTTTGTGCTGAAATATTTGTCATAATCCAGGGTGAACTCGTTCATCGGACGGCTGTTATGCCAGTCTTCCGAGCGTTTTTTGTATATTGAGGTGTCGTCGAACGGGAAATCGTCGATATAGGTCACGGTAGGGGTGTTATGGCCTTTGCCTTGGCGGTACATCGTTGAAAATGAGATGATGTCGTTGTCGGTGATGTAATAATCCAATCCGGCACGCACGGTATTTCCCTTCATATTACGTCCGCGTTCGGTACTCTGCTTGGATATTTGCGTGGCATCGTCGTGGTTTTGCATTTCAGGGTCGTAAATATTCTCGCCGTTAAAATACTCAGTCTTGGTGTATCCGTCGCTGATGTCGTCGCGATAGTTGAAGTTATAGCTGGCGAAGAAGTTGAAGCGGTTGAGTCGGTAGTTGAGGTTGGTCCCTACGCCTGTCTGGAAGGGGAACGGTTCAGGTTGTGCCTTGCCCCACTCGAAAGGTATGCCTCCTAACATGTTGATGCTTCCGTTGAAGCCCTTGCGTTTGTCTTTTTTCAACACTATATTGATGATGCCGGCGGTTCCTTCGGCGTCGTATCTGACGGAGGGGTTGGTTATCACCTCGATGCGCTCGATCATGTCGGCTTGCAGGTTGCGCAGCGCGTCTTGTGTGCTCAGTCCCACGAGTCCCGAGGTCTTGCCATCGACGAGAATCTGCACTCCGTCGTCACCGCGTAGGCTCACGTTGCCATCCACGTCAACCACGACCGACGGGATGTTTTCCAGCACTTCGATGGCGTTGCCGGCGGTGGTTGAGATGTCTTTTCCGACGTTGAACACACGCTTGTCGAGGGTCATTGTCATGGTGCTTTTTTCCGCCACAATCTCGACCTCATCGAGCAGCTCGCTGTCTTGCTGCAACTGTATCTTGCCCAGATTTATATTGTCGTTGTTCACCGTTACGTTGAGATTTATGGGGAGATAGCCCATAAATTGCGCCGTGATATAGTATGTGCCCTTGGAAGCCTCAAGGGAGAAGCCGCCGTTGGAGTTTGTGATGAGACCCGTCACGAAAGTGGAGTCCTGCGCCCTGAAAAGACTCACCGTGGCGTATTCGAGAGCTTCGCCATTGCTCTTGTCAACGACCTTGCCGCTGATAATAATGGTGTTGGACTGCGCTAAAGCATTGTAAGATAAAAACATAGCAATTACAAACATTGCTGTCCTTAAAATCTTTCCCATTGTTAAAATCCGTTTCAATATTTGAACGCAAAATTACGAAAAATATAATAGATGATGCGATTTTTTTCAATTTTAAAATTATTATTTGAAAAAGTATGGGGCAATTTTGTTGAAAACATAAGTAAAAACAAGTGATTTGGCGTAATATTCAGACTTTTGGCGTAAAAAACACAAATAATTTTTTCAAAAAACGTAAAAAAACATGTAAATGATTGGCAAAAAATATCAAAAAATGCGGCAAATAGGCGAATATGTGTTTTTATAACACATTGATTATCAATGTAATAAAAAATATTTAAAAATAATCAAAAAAATGTTGTATATAATAGAAATATTACTAATTTTGCACCCCGAAAACAGAAGGGTAGAATAAGTTAAAAATTCAACAAAATGGTCAGTGCAAAACGCATTTGGGATTATGTGGCAACCAAGAAATTCTGGATAGAGTTTCTCATTATGACTTTTGGCATGATATTGACTGCCATTTGTGTCCATTATTTTTTAGTGCCGAGCAAGCTCATCATCGGGACCATCTCAGGTCTTTCAATCGTTTTGGCGACGGTATCGGAGAATTTGTTCGGCATGCATCTTGAGGTCTCAGTGATGATTTTTGTCATCAATGCCATTTTGCTTGTTTTGGCTTATTTCCTGATAGGCAAGGAGTTTGGCGTCAAGACGGTTTACACCGCGTTGATATTGGGACCTTTCACGGCTTTGTTTGAGAAGTACCTGCCATATCAGAAGGTCATCACCTTATTATATGGAGAGAAGAGTGCCTTTTTCGATGCCGCTTCGGGCGGATGGTCGGCGACGGCACTTCACGACGGTGTCTCCTCGTTGATGGGCGACCCGTGGTTTGACCTTCTCTGCTTCGTGCTTATCCTGAGTTTCTCGCAAGCGATGTTGTTCAAAATCAATGCTTCGACGGGAGGTTTGGACATTCTCGCCAAGATTGTGAACAAGTATTTGCATTTTGACATAGGCACGTCGGTCACTGTGGCGGGTACGGTGATTTGTTTGACGGCATTTGCCATCAACCCGTTCAACATAGTGGTAATCGGTCTGATAGGCACGTGGATTAATGGTTTGGTTGTCGATTATTTCACGGCGGGTTTGAACAACAAGAAACGTGTTTGTATTATCAGTCCGCAGTACAGGCACATTCAAGATTTCATCATCAATGAGCTTCAGAGGGGTGTCACGATGTACGATGTGACAGGTGGTTACAGCAATCAGAAGAAGGTTGAGATTGAAGCTCTTTTGACTAAAGACGAGTTCTCCAAGTTGATGAATCACATCAACGAAAACGACATAAACGCATTCATAACGGCCGGCAATGTCAGCGAGGTTTATGGTCTGTGGGCGAGTAACAAGAAAAAAACAAAGCAAGAGAGAGTAAAGCTTTGATTTTCATAGGATTAAGTTTTAAATGGTTAATTTGGAAAAAGGTTCCCTCCCAAGGAACCTTTTTCTTTTATGTCAGAACAAGCTGCCTTGGTCGGCACCTTTAAACAGTCCCAAGTGCTTGTAAGCAAGTTCGGTAGCCACTCTGCCGCGTGGTGTGCGCATGAGATAGCCTTCTTGGATAAGGAAAGGCTCGCAAACTTCCTCTATGGTGCCTGCCTCTTCGCCCACGGCGGTGGCTATGGTGTTGACACCGACGGGTCCGCCCTTGAATTTCTCTATGATAGTCAACAAGATACGGTTATCCATATCGTCGAGGCCATGTTGATCTACATTAAGAGCTTTCAGTCCTATTTTTGCTATGTCGATGGTGATGCGTCCGTCGCCTTTTATTTGTGCGAAGTCGCGTACACGGCGCAGCAGGAGGTTGGCGATACGCGGGGTGCCGCGGCTACGGCGTGCTATCTCAAACGCAGCCTCGTCGTCGATAGGCACCCGGAGTATTGAGGCTGAGCGTTTTATGATGTTCGACAAGGTCTTAGAGTCGTAATATTCGAGTCGCATGTTGATGCCGAAGCGTGAGCGCAGCGGTGCTGTGAGCAGTCCGGAACGTGTGGTGGCACCTATCAGAGTGAATGGGTTCAGCTGTATCTGTACGCTGCGTGCGTTAGGTCCCGTCTCAATCATGATGTCGATGCGGAAATCCTCCATGGCGGAGTACAGATATTCCTCGACGACGGGGCTGAGGCGGTGTATCTCATCGATGAAAAGCACGTCGTTTTTCTCGAGACTGGTGAGCAGTCCCGCGAGGTTACCCGGTTTGTCGAGCACCGGTCCGGAGGTCATCTTCATGTTCACGCCGAGCTCGTTGGCAATGATGTGCGACAGGGTCGTCTTGCCCAGTCCTGGAGGTCCGTGGAGAAGCACATGGTCGAGCGACTCGCCACGCTGTGCGGCGGCCTGCACAAACACCCTGAGGTTTGCGACGACTTGTTCCTGTCCGGCAAAGCTCGCAAAGGCGTCAGGCCTCAAAACCTGCTCGATTTCTTTCTCGGCCTTGCTCATCGAAGTGCCGTATGCGTCAAGATTTTCATTCATGTCAAAAAAATATTCACAAAATTACAAAATTTAACATACTAATTTGAAAAGTTTTGCGTAATTTTACAAAAAATTTTCGGTTTTGAGGAAGAAGTTCTTGTTTTTTGTCATAATAAGCTTATTATCAATAAGTTGTGTCGCGCAGAGCGGGGTGATGGTGTTGCGTCAGAGTCCCAAAATCGACACTTTGATAATGAAACAGCGTCAGATTCACGCAAATGACAGCACCATCGACGGCTTCAGGGTGCAGATTTTCATGGAGATTGGCAATGATGCGCTGCGTCATGCCGACAGCGTCAGGGAGATATTCTCGGAGCAGTATCCTGACATCCCGATATATCTAATCTTCGGGCAGCCTTACTACCGTTTGCGCATAGGCGATTTCCGCACGCGTCTGGAGGCGGAGAACATGTATCAGAGGGTGAAGAAAAACTATAAAAACGCCTTCGTGACGGCCGACCGCATCGAGCTTCCGTATATCGCGCTGTGCTCGGGCGATATGGTCTTCGACACTATGCTGCTCGACTCGGTGAAGAAGAGATTTTTCATCGATGAAGAAGAGTATGTCATTGATACTCTTTTACTTGACAGTCTTTACTCAAACGACACAATATACGATTTTGACGATATCTACTATGACGATTAAATTTGGGAAATTATGGATAACGAAGATTTGAAGAAAAAAATAGATGAGCTTTTCAGGCTTTTCAGAAAGGTGATGGAGAAATTTCCGCCCGACGATGTGCCCGGCATCGACAAGGCACAGATGGAGCAGCTGAAGGCGTATCTCACTCAGTATGAATCGGTTAAAGACCAGTTTTCAGTGGAGATGTTCAGTATGATGGACACTGGCATGGCACATCATCTTATTTCCATGCTGATTCAAAAGCTTCGCGACCAGCTTGGCGAGGACGCCGATATTGACGATAAGCCGAATGACCATATCAAAGATGTGGAAATCAAGGAGAAAGCCTTCGAGTCGTTGCAGACCGGCGAGAATTATCAGTCACTGATTGACGCCATCGACGACCAGCTGAAAAACCCTGATATCACTGAAGATGAGATGGATGCATTGCTGGATAAGAGGCAGAGAGTGATGGGGGAGTTTGGAGTAGAGAGTAGGGAGTAAAGATAATAGATATAGATAATTGATAAAAGATAAAAGAGAGTAATATGAAAAAGAGTTTTTTGATGGTTTTGGCATTGTTGGCAATGTCGTTTATGGCGCAGGGGCAGCTGATCAAAGACCGCACGAATGGTCAGGTTACCTTGGGTTTTGATTTGTTCACCGACATCAATACCGGCGGCAAGTATGAGAATTTCGACTTGCGCGCGATAAATCAAGGCTTTGGCTCCTATCTGACGTATAATTTCCCGATGGGAGAGTCGAAGCACACGGTGTCGCTCGGCGCAGGTGTCACATTTCATAATTATTATATGAAAGACGCATGGTTATCAGAGCCTTACAGTTCGGTGATAACATTTACTGAAAACACCAACGTTAAGAAGAGCAAGATAAGCCTCAATTATTTTGACATCCCGATGGAGGTGAATTTCCGGATTGCCGACATGTTCAAGGTGTCGTTTGGGGCCAAAGTCAGTTTCCTGATGAGCAGCAAGTCGAAGGTCATCGGCGATGTGCTTGATGACGGGCACAAATGGGAGATAAAATACACCTCCATCAATGGGTTGGAGAGCATTGTGTATTCGGCGTTCGCGAGAGTCGGATACAGATGTGTCAACTTGTTTTTGGGCTATCAGTTCAACAGCTCGTTCAAGCAGGATAAAGGTCCTGAGATTATGCCGTTCTCAATAGGTATCGGCATCAGGGCGTATTAAAACACTGAGAAGAAATAAGTTACGATAACTGTGGCGAATCCTAAGGCGAAGCCTGCGTAAATTTGGGCGTTATTGTGGGATTTCAGTTTCAGACGGGATGCCGCCACAACGCCCGAAATGATGATGCTGCCAATAAAATAAGGCAGATACAAACGCATCGAAGCCATTGACATGATGAAAAGGCAGGCGGTGAGATTGCCCCATCCGAGTGCGTGCAGGCTTATTTTCCAGAAAAACGTGATGATGAAGGCTAACATCGTCACCACAATGACGGTGGTGAGGTAGAAACTGAATATTGAAAACAGCTGCATCTTGCTGAAAAACCTCAATGTCGCGTAAAGAAACAGCAGCATGATGAAGAGCGGCCCGAGTCGGTCGTCACGTTCCTCCATCTCAAAGGAGTCGATGAAATGCCATCTTCTCATCATCAAGATGACGAGTGCTGGTACGAGACAAGTCATTGATAATGTGATGATTAGAAAAGCCATGTCGTTACCCGGCGTAAAACGTGTGATGCCGGAGAGCAACAGTATTGTCATCATCCAGGTGGGGTGAAAGATGGGGTGACCTATTATCGAGATGATTTTGGCTGTTTTCATAACACTTTACGGAGGCGGGCTACAGGTATTCCGAGTTGTTCGCGGTATTTTGCGACGGTGCGGCGGGCTATGGTGTAGCCTTTTTCCTTTAAAATGGCTGTTAACTCGTCGTCGTTCAATGGGTTGGACTTGTCTTCATTTTCCACGCTCTCGCGAACTATTTTCTTAACTTCTCGTGTTGACACCTCTTCACCTTCATCGTTGACGAGGCCTTCGCTGAAGAAATATTTCAGCGGGAAGGTGCCGTAAGCCGTCTGCACATATTTGCTGTTCGCCACGCGTGATATTGTCGAGACATCAAGACCTACGATGTCGGATATATCCTTGAGTATCATAGGTTTAAGTTTGCTCTCATCACCGGTTAGGAAGAAGTCCTTCTGATATCCCATGATGGCTTTCATAGTCACATACAAAGTGTCTTGGCGTTGTTTGATGGCGTCGATGAACCAGTTTGCCGAGTCGATTTTGTTTTTGATGAAAGTGACGGCTTCTCGTTTCTCGGGGCTGTCTTTGCCTGCGGAATACTCTTTCAGCATGTTCATGAAATCCTTGCTGACGTGGAGGTCGGGCGTGTTACGGTTGTTGAGTTGCAGCTCGAGGTCGCCACCGTTGTTGATGACGGTGAAGTCGGGGATGATGTAGTCGTTGCTTTGGCTGATTGAGCCTGACGAGCCTCCCGGTTTAGGGTTGAGCGACAGTATGATGTTGAGGGCTTTCTTGAAGTCGGCGTCACTCATCTGGGAGCGTGCCATGATTCTGTCGTAGTGTTTCTTGGTGAACTCGTCGAAATGCCTCTCGATAATGACCATGGCGTTTTCACAGTCTTTGCTCGGTTTTTCGCTGTTGATGCGGCGCAGTTGTATGAGCAGGCATTCTTGAAGGTTCGTCGCGCCGACGCCTGCCGGGTCGAAGTCCTGTATTATTTCGAGCACTTCACGCACCTCGTCTTCCGTCACGTCGAGGTTTTGGGTGAACAGCAGGTCGTCGGCGATGCCTGAGACGGGGCGTGACAGATAGCCCGCGTCGTCAAGATTACCGATGATATAAGCCCCTATTTTACGTTTTTTCTCGTCGAGTTTGCGAAACCCGAGCTGTTCCATGAGCGAGTCTTGGAAAGTGGTCTCGTCGGTTATCGGCGTCTCATAGTGTTTGTCGTCGGGGCTGCTGTTGTTGGCTGAGTATTTGTACGCCGCGTCGTCTTCGTCGTCATCTTTAAGATAGTCGTCGAAGTCATCGAGTGGGTCGTAGCGGTCGTCGTCACCCTGCTCATCCTCGAAAGTGTCGATGTTGTCGTTTTCGTTGACATTCTCCTCATTGACATCATCCTCAAAGTCATGGTTCTCGCCTTCTTCGAGGGCTGGGTTCTGCATGATCTCCTCTTTGATGCGTGTGCTGAGTTCCATAGTCGGTATCTGCAGCAGTTTCATGATGAGAATCTGCTGAGGCGACAGCTTCTGGAGCAGCTTTTGCGTTTGAGTTAATCTTTGCGAACTCATAATAGTTGTTCAGTTGTTCAGTTGTTCAGTTAGTCAGTTATTCAGTTGTTCAGTTTAACTGACTAACTGATAACTTATTAACTTTTAATAGAGGCAGTTTTTTGGTGTGCGAGGGAACGGGATGACGTCGCGGATGTTGCTCATGCCGGTGACGAAGAGCAGCAGGCGTTCGAAGCCGAGGCCGTAGCCCGAGTGAGGCACTGAGCCGAAGCGACGTGAGTCGAGGTACCATTCCATGGATTCTTTAGGGATGCCCACCTCTTCCATGCGTCTGAGCAGCTTGTCCATGTCGGTCTCACGTTCCGAGCCGCCGATGATCTCGCCTATGCCGGGGAAGAGCACGTCCATGGCGCGGACGGTCTTGCCGTCGTCGTTCTGTTTCATGTAGAACGCCTTGATTTCCTTGGGGTAATCGGTGAGGATGACAGGCTTCTTGAAGTGTTTCTCCACGAGATAACGCTCATGTTCCGACTGCAGGTCAACGCCCCAGCCGGTGATGGGATACTGGAACTTGCCTTTCTTGTTGTAGTTACAGTTCCTGAGTATGTCGATAGCCTCGGTATATGTGAGCACCTGGAACGGATGCTCGAGTACGAAATGCAGCTTCTCGATGAGTTCCATCGATTTCTCTTCCTCTTTCTTGTTTTTCTCTTCTTCCTGAAGACGTTTGCTGAGGAAGAGGAGGTCGTCCATGCAGTTGTCTAAAGCATATTGGATCAAGTACTTAAGCATCTCTTCGGCGAGTTCCATATTGTCGTGGATGTCGTAGAATGCCATTTCAGGCTCAATCATCCAGAACTCGGCGAGGTGACGTGTTGTGTTGGAGTTCTCGGCTCTGAATGTAGGTCCGAAAGTGTAAATCTTCGACAAGGCAGTGGCCGCGAGTTCGCCTTCAAGCTGACCTGAGACGGTGAGGTTAGTCGATTTACCGAAGAAGTCTTGGCTATAGTCGATTTTACCTTCTTCTGTGAGAGGCAGGCTCTTGAGGTCGAGTGTTGTCACCTGAAACATCTCGCCTGCGCCTTCAGCGTCGGATGCGGTGATGAGCGGGGTGTGGATGTTATAGAAGCCCTTGCTGTTGAAGAAGTTATGTATTGCGAACACCATGGCGTGACGGATGCGGAACACTGCGCCGAAGGTGTTGGTGCGGAAACGCAGATGAGCTATGTCGCGCAAGAACTCTAATGAGTGTTTCTTTGGCTGAAGAGGATAGAAATCAGGGTTGGCGGGACCTAACAGCTCGATGCTGTTGACAGCAAGCTCCACATTTTGTCCGCTTCCCGCAGATTTCATGAGTCTCCCGATGGCCGACACGGAAGCTCCTGCATGCATGAGAGCGAGGTTTTCCTCCGGAATCTTCTCCAAATCGATGACCAATTGCAGGTTGTTGATGGTCGAGCCGTCGTTCAATGCGATGAAGGTGACGTTTTTGCTGCCACGTTTGTTGCGCACCCAGCCTTTCACATTTATCTCATTATCAAGCTCTTGCATTGCGAGAGCGACTTTAATCTCTGTACGTTTCACGATTTTTCACTTTTAAAATTTCAAACTACAAAAATAGCAAAAAATTGCGGAATTAACGTAATTTATTTTTATATTTGCAAAAAAATATGAGATGGGTGAAGGCTTTGACATAAGGAAATGGATTGAGAACCGTAAGGAATTGATAGTCATCAGCGGACCATGCAGTGTGGAGAGCCGCGAGCAGCTTCTTGAGACGGCGGCCGGACTCAGTAAGATTGACAAAGTCAAGGTTTTGCGTGGCGGCATCTGGAAGCCGCGCACACGTCCTGACGCCTTTGAAGGCATCGGCGAGGTGGGCTTGCAATGGATGAGGGAAGCTAAACAACGTTATGGTTTGCTGACGATGACAGAGGTGGCTGTCCCTGAGCATGTGGAGCTCGCACTTCGTTATGGCATTGATATTCTTTGGATTGGAGCCCGTACCGTGGTCAACCCGTTCTCCGTGCAAGAGCTTGCCGACAGTTTGAGAGGCTGCGACGTGCCTGTTTTCGTGAAAAACCCGATAGCACCCGACGTTAAGCTGTGGCTCGGTGCTATAGAGCGACTTGAAGGTGCGGGATTGAAGTATATAGGTGCCATCCATCGTGGGTTTTCATCATACGACGAATCTCCATATCGTAATGCACCGTTATGGGAGATTCCGATAGAGCTGCTGCGCCTGCGACGCGATATTCCTGTAATCACCGATATAAGCCATATCAGCGGCCATCGCGAGCTGCTGCAGGAAGTGGCACAGACAGCCCTCGACATTGGCACCTTAGGATTCATGATAGAGACACATTGTAATCCTGACCAGGCCTTGACAGACGCCGACCAGCAGATAACGCCACAAGACTTGAAAAAACTGTTGGATAGCTTGATGTTCAGGCAAAAATCGGTTGACACTGACGAGCTTGTGCTGCAAAATCTCCGTAGAGAAATAGACAATATCGACGATGAGCTGCTTAATCTTATCGCGAAAAGAATGAGCGTATCCGAGCAAATCGGACATTTCAAGAAAGAACATAAAGTTACGATTTTGCAGATGGACCGCTGGAAACAGGTTTTGGAACACCATATTAATAAAGGTGTAAGTTTGGGCTTGAACGAAGAGTCGGTGAGGGATATTTTTGAGATAATCCATAAGGATTCAATAAACAGACAATTTTAATGTTTTTTATAATGAAAAAAGTTTTGTTTTTTTTAGTGTTTTTGATGAGTCTTGGCACTGTTTTCGCCCAGTCGAAGGTGATTGTGGTGATGAAAGACAAGTTTGACGACACCCGGTTGTCGAAAATGACGCGACAGATGACCAAGTCGCAACGTCGGGATTTTGTTATCAGCGAGAAGATGGCTTTTTGCCGGACTTCCCAGCACGACGTGATGGTTTTTCTTAATGGTTTTAAAGATGAAAACGCGGTCTCAGACATCAGGCAGTTTTGGACTTTCAACGGTTTTAGCTGTGTTGTTGATGCTGATGTGGCAGCGCAACTCGCTGAACGTGATGATGTTGCGTATGTTTATCCTGACGATGGGCGACAGATGCTTCCTGATATTGGCGAGGCGCGACACGTGACGGCGAGGGACAACGCATGGCATGTTGACAAGGTCAACGCGCCGGCAGTGTGGACTTACAACGGCTCCACAGGCTATAACGGCGACGGCGTGATAGTGGGCGTGGTTGACACCGGCGTTGATTACAACCATATTGACATCGCCGGCAGCATGTGGGACGGCGGTGCTGATTTTCCGCATCACGGATATGACTTCATCAATAACGACAACAACCCAATGGACGAGCATTGTCATGGCACGCATGTAGCCGGAATCATTGCAGGACAAGGCAACGGCGGCATACAGACAGGCATCGCGCCTGGTGCTAAGATTATGGCTATCAGGGTGTTAGACGCATCAGGATATGGCGGCGACACAGAGGTCATATCCGGCATCGAGTTCGCCTTGGAACATGGTGCCGACATCATCAGCTTGTCGCTTGGCGACCCCGACATCGGGCCATCTGCCATGTATCGCGACATCTTCGTGACGGTGAAAGAGGCCGGCGTGGTGGCGTCGGTGGCTGCCGGTAACGATGGCGACACGCAATACACTTATCCTGTGCCAAATAATGTCGAATGTCCGGGCAACTGCCCTCCGCCTTGGCTGCATCCCGACCAGGTGAACCTCATCTCAGGCGGCACCTCGGCGGTGATAAGCGTAGGAGCCACCGACGCTAACGACGCACATTGCAGCTTCTCGTCGGTGGGACCTGTGGCATGGGACGACTATCCATACCAGAATGGCGACGTCACACAGCCGGGCTTGATTCGCCCCGACATCTCCGCGCCCGGCAAAAACGTCACATCATTAGATTACCTGACGGGAAACGACTATGTGGAATATGACGGCACCTCGATGGCAACTCCTTGTGTGTCAGGCGTTTTGGCGTTGCTGCTTGACGCCGAGCCGGAGCTTTTGCCGGCACAACTCGACTCAATCATCGAGCTGACGGCCGTAAGCATAGGTAACACCATGAAAAACAATATCGTAGGCGCAGGCAGAATCGACGCCTTGGCAGCCGTCAACGCACTGTTTCACCACGGCCCTACAAACCTTACCGCCGATTTCAGCGGAAATTATGTCGATTTGAACTGGAACGCAGCGGAAAACGCCGTCTATTATGAGGTGTATCGTGACGGATTGCGTATCGCAAATAATTTGACATCAACAACTTACACCGACCAATTGACTTACGCTGGCAAATACACATATTATGTGAAGGCGCATTTGAACAACGACATGACAACATTGCCATCTAACTATGTCATGATTGATAAAGTCATTGATATTCAAACAGAAGTGATAAATGAGACCAAGGTTGCTTTGATGTGGGACATGCCAAATTGCACCTACGACGGCTTTGAGTCGGGCGATTTGTACCAAAACATGTGGATTAACGACGGTACATATCCTTGGGAGATAACGACAGGCAGCCCTTATGAAGGCACCTATTGTGTGAAATCGACGAATAAAACGATGTTTTCGGTAAGTAAGATTTCCCTTGGCGTGACGGTGGCAACCAATTGTATTATAAGCTATTACGCAAAAATCAGCTGTTTCCCGCTAAACGGCGGCGGCTTCTTCATCGACAATGTGCAATATGGCGAGACGGTGAAAGATGAGGTGCCGTGGACATATTATTCGGTGGCGTTAAGCCCCGGAAACCATTTGCTTGAGTGGAAATACGGAAACCAACTTGCTGAGGGTGAATACGAGAACTCTTTCTACATCGACAAAATCACTGTGGGTAATGCGTTTAATGTTTATCGCGCCAAATGTGACGGAAGCAGTCAGGTGGTTGTCGCGGAAAATCTTATCAACGCTCAATATATTGATAATGACTGGGTTACCTTGCCGGACGGTGTTTATAAATATGGAGTGAGCGTCGATGGCGGCTATACCATCGGTTGGTCCGACTGCATTACAAAAGGCAATGAGAATGTTGATGAGCAAGAAATCGCTGCCGTGGCGGTTTACCCGAATCCCGCAAAAGATGTCATTACAATAGAAAGTACTGGTATTCAGAGAGTTACGCTTGTCTCGATGTTGGGAGTAACAATGTACGACGCAGAAGTCAATTCCGACAAAATAGAACTACAACTCACTGATTATCAATCAGGAATGTATTTTATCGGCATCTTGACCGAAAAAGGGATGGTGACGAAGAAAATCACTGTCGTGAGATAGTCAGAAGCGGTAGTAGGCGACGAGTTCAAGCACATCGTTGAAGGCGCCCCACTGACCGAAGCGTAACGCTTGGAGATAGTTGCCCGCGTAAGCCGAGTTAATTGAGGTTATTATGCGGGTTCCTATTTGTAGTTTCTTCTCTATGACATTGAATTTCAATCCGAGAATGCCGTTGACACAGAAACGTTTCCATCGGTTGGAAGCCTCGTTTGCCCCATTGTTTTGCTGGTTGGTGTGAGCGAGAACATCAACACTTGCGCCCGCTTCGACACTGATCCAGTCGAGTTTGCGGCCGTTGATGTTAAAAAATCCCAAATTTGCGGAGGCGATGAGTGGAAGTTCCACATAATCAAGGCGTATGGTGAATTGTGTAGGGTCGTCGGCACTCGCTTTCGAGCCTTTTTGGATATATTTTATCTCAAACTGAGCGTCAAAAATATCGTTTAGTTCAAGTCCCACGAAAGCGCCGGCGGTGAACCCCACCTTATGAAAGCCGTCGTTATGGTCGCCATCAACCTGAGACGTGACGCCACCGAGCGCTATACCGCCGTAGAAAGCCTGGGATTTCGTTGAAAGGGTTGTAAATATTAAGATAAAAGATAATAGAGAAAAGATAAAAGGGTGATGGTTGTTGTCATTTCGACAGAAGCGCAATGAGACGGAGCGAAGTGGAGAAATCTCATTAGATTTGTTTGAGATGTCCCGACTACACTGCGTTTCGCCCGAAATGAGGTTTCTTTTGTTTGCCGTTATCATATTTCACGTTTTATACAGTAATACATTAATTCCTTCAAAGCATCCTTGGCCTCCGAATCATTTATCTTATCTAATTGATTTTCAGCTTGTTGAATAAAGAAATTCATTTTTTTCCCGCAATATTGCAGACTCTTTTTCTCATCTGCCTTTTTGATGATGAAGTCGATGGTGCTTTTTTTCTTTCCGCTGAGGCGAATCTTGTTGATTATCAATGTCTTTTCGATGGCAGAGCTTTCTTTCAGAAGATGGATGAGCGGCAGGGTCATTTTATGCTCTTTAATATCGTTGCCATAACCCTTGCCGGAATGGTTATCTCGTTGATAGTCAAAGATATCATCACGGATTTGAAAGGCGATGCCGGCCAAGGTGCCGAATTTTTGCAGTGTCTCGACTTGTTCAGGAGCGGCGTTGGCTGACGCGGCACCGATGGCGCAGCAAGAAGCAATCATCGAGGCGGTTTTTTTCTCAATGATTTGGTAATAATCTTCTTCGGTGATGTCGAATCTCTTGGCTTTCTCGAGCTGAAAAATCTCGCCTTCACTCATGTTTTTAACTGTCTCAGAAATCATGTCAAGCATCTGATAGTCATGCTTTTCGAGAGCTATCATCATGCCTTTTGCGAGGAGATAGTCGCCGGCAAGTACAGCGATTTTGTTCTTATACATCGCATTGATTGTGGCGAAGCCGCGACGTTCGGAGGCATCATCGACCACATCGTCGTGAATCAAAGTGGCTGAATGCAGAAGTTCGATGAAGGTGGCGGCGCGATATGTACTCTCGTTGACTTCGCCGAAACATTTGGCAGAGAGGAAAACGAAGAGCGGACGGAGATGTTTACCCTTGTGTTTCAAGGTGTAACGCCCTATTTTGTCCAACAGCGCATTGTCGGCATGAAGCGCGTCTTGGTAAAACGCCTCAAACCGCACAAGTTCTTCCGTAACCGTTGATTTTATGTCGTCGAGAGCCATCATTACTCAAATAAAATGCAAAATTAAATAAAAATGTTTTTTGTTCAAGAAAAATTTATAATTTTGAAGTTTGAAATAAAAGGCAGAAATATTTTGTAAAATTTTGTAAATAATTGAATATCAACTAAATAGAATTTATCATGAAAAAAGACACAAAGGTTTTTAACCTTATCCGTAAGGAAAAGCAGCGCCAGATGGGCGGCATCGAGCTTATCGCTTCTGAAAACTTTGTCAGCGACCAGGTGTTGAAGGCCATGGGTTCAGTGATGACTAACAAATACGCTGAAGGTTACCCGGGCAAACGCTACTATGGTGGCTGCCAGATTGTTGACCAGACCGAGCAGATCGCTATTGACCGCGCTGGTGAACTCTTCCAGGCAAAATTCGTGAATGTGCAGCCTCACTCAGGCGCACAGGCTAACATGGCAGTGCTTCTCGCTTGCTTGAAGCCGGGCGACACTTTCATGGGTCTCGACCTCTCACACGGCGGACATCTCTCACACGGCTCGCCGGTCAACTCGTCAGGAATACTTTACAAACCGGTTGCTTACGAAGTAAGCAAAGAGACCGGCATGGTTGACTATGACGACATGGAGAAGAAGGTCGCTCAGTACAAGCCGAAACTCATCATAGCCGGCGCTTCAGCGTATTCACGTGACTGGGACTATGCGCGTATGCGTAAGGCAGCCGACTCTGTTGGTGCTATCCTGATGGCTGACATCTCACACCCGGCAGGTCTCATCGCCCGCGGCATCCTCAACGACCCGTTGGAGTACTGCCACATCGTGACAACGACAACACACAAGACCCTCCGCGGACCACGTGGCGGCATGATTATGATGCGTGAGGACTTCCCGAACCCGTGGGGCTTGACAACACCTAAGGGTGAGATCAAGATGATGTCGGCATTACTCAACAGCGCAGTGTTCCCAGGAGTGCAAGGCGGACCGCTTGAGCACGTCATCGCCTCTAAAGCTGTCGCTTTCGGCGAGGCTCTCACAGATGAATACTTCGAGTATATCCTCCAAGTTAAGAAGAACGCTGCAGCAATGGCAAAGGCATTCAGCGACAGAGGTTACAACATCATCAGCGGTGGCACCGACAACCACCTGATGCTTATCGACCTTCGCTCGAAATTCCCGGAAATCACAGGTAAGATGGTGGAGAACACCCTCGTCCAGGCCGACATCACAGTCAACAAGAACATGGTGCCTTTCGACAGCCGTTCACCGTTCCAGACCTCCGGTCTCCGCGTCGGAACACCGGCTATCACCACACGTGGCTTGAAGGAAGACATGATGGAGCCGATTGTTGACATGATTGACGATGTCATCAGCCACATCGACGATGCCAAGAAACTCGAGGCAGTGAAGGAGAAAGTCAACACCATGATGGCGGAGTATCCGCTGTTTGCTTGGTAATATTAGCCATTAGCTATTAGCCATTAGCCATTAGTCGTTAGCAGGTTTTTGCTAAAGGCTAATGGCTAATTTGATGATTTATAATGAAATCACTTCATCCATTCTGATGTCATTAGGCTCGGTGGGCACTTCGGGGACGAGCTGAAAGTCGAAGCAGATGCCTATGCGCTTGACATTCAGATGTTTGCAGAGAAAACGGTCGTAATAGCCGCGGCCACGTCCGATGCGGTTGCCGTCGTTGTCGAAAGCCACGCCAGGCACCACAATCAGGTCATAATCGCCTGTATATGGCACATTTTGCGGCTCAAGAATATTGAAGTCACCGACGGCGAAACCTGTATTTTCAGTAAGTTCGACGGGGATAATGTCGTCGCCGACCACCGTAGGCAGGATGATTCTCTTCTGATGACGCCATTTCTCAATAAAATCCCGAGTCTGAACCTCATCAGGCAAGGCACTGTAAAGCATCACGGTCTTCGCGTTCCGAAAATCGGGATGACGCTCCAATTTCGCCATGATTGCCTCCGACTGCTCAAGAAGTTGCTCGCCGGTGTGCTGTCTCTTGAGGAGTTTTATGCTCGCCCGAAGTTCTTTCTTATCCATCATCTGAACCATTTATATAGATTTCCTCTCAAAAGCAGATAATAAACCGCGATGCCAACCCAGCTGGTGAGCAGGACGAATGCTATTGTTATGATTTTTCCCATCAGGTTGATAGGCTCGTTGATGATTTCAAAGACTGCTTTCACTCCGAGAATGACACCGATAACATATATTATTGTTGCCGCCATAGCTTTAAATTTTCCGCAAAGTTACAAAATATTCGTATATCGAAGATGCTTTGAGCATTTTTTATTATCTTTGCGAAAATATTCAAGTCGTGAAAAAAAGATGGTTGTTTGCCATTGTGATTGTAGGGTTGGTCGTTGCGATGAGATTAACAAAGTAAGCGGGAAAGTTGATGAATACAAAGAAAAGTTTAACAGAAACACTTGATTTTCATTGTCTTACAATTGCCGATAAGAAAGCGTTACAGTCTGTGACGTTGCATGCGGGGCGGCGTAATTGCAACTACACTTTTGCGAACCTCGTGGGATGGCAGTTTTGGTTTAGGACGGAAGTGTGTGTTCTATCCGATGCCGTGGTGCTACGTTTCGGATGGGAGGGAGAGAAGGCGTATATGATTTGCACTAAAACGCTTGAGCCGTCGCTGATACAGTCGTTGCGCGATGATGCCGGCGGTCCTTTTATGATTTTAGGGCTTGAAGACGACCAGATAGAGGTGTGTCGTGGCATGGCACAACGCATTGAGTCACAACGAAACCAGTTCGATTACATCTACCGTCGCGCCGACTTAGCTGTTTTGCATGGCAACAAATTAAAGGCGAAGCGCAATCACGTCAATCATTTTCGCGCGGAGTTTCCCGATTTTGAATATCGTGAGCTGACGCCGGCGATGTTTGAAGAATGCCGGGCTTTAGAGATGCTGTGGCGTGATGAGCGAGGCGACAACAACCCTGAATACGGCGACACCATAGCGGCCGAGCAACGTGTGGTGGAGACGGTTTTTGACCATTGGAACGAGTTGGATATGCGGGGCGGCAGCATATATATCGACGGTAAAATGGTGGCTTTTACATACGGGACAGCTGTCACCACCGACACTTTCGATGTGTGTGTGGAGAAGGCTGATCGCAATATTGATGGACTTTTCAGCGTCATCAACCAACAGTTTTGTGCGCATCTGCCGGAGCAGTTTGTTTTCGTAAACCGAGAGGAGGACATGGGCATCGAAGGATTGCGCAAGTCGAAATTATCGTATCACCCTGAAATATTGTTGAGTTACAATGTCGTACACTTTGCATAGGATGACATCTGCTGATGCGCCGCTCACCATCGAATGGCTCGTGCGGCAGTATGGCTTCGACCGTCATGAGGTGGAGCGGTGGCTGCAATGCTATCGTTTCAACTGGCCGCTGAGCGTAAAGGCTGTCGATGACGACGGCGACGTGATAGGTCTGCTCAACATGAGCGACTATCGTATCGAGGAGGAGTCCGGTTACATTGAAGCAGAGCGTCCTGATTTGCTCAAGAGACTTAACGAGATGCGCTATGTGGCGGTTTTCTCATTCATTGTGAAAGACGCCTACCGTGGCACGCGTCTGAACTATGACATGCTGATGTCGATAATGCCTGAGTTGCGTCAGAGCTATGATTTCGTCTTCATCCCGGTGATGCACCGTCTCAAGACGCACCAATACTGGCAACGCTGGGGTGCGACAGAGTTTTACAGAGATAAAGATTGTGTTTATTATTGGTTAATGTTAAATGCTGAATAACAACAAGTTGGGAGCTTGGCGAAGCCAAGCTCCCAACTTGTTTTAATAGTAGCGATAACTCTTCACCTGTCCGATATGACGGGCGAGTCGGACCACTTGGTTGCTGTAGCCGAACTCGTTGTCGTACCACAGATACAGTATCACGGTCTTGCCGTCTTCGCTGACTTTGGTGGCCGGTGCGTCGAAGATGCAGGCGCAGCTGTCGCCGATGCCGTCGCTGGAGACGAACTCCGTGTTGTTGCTGAAACGGATCTGCTCTATGAGGTTACCTTCGAGGCAGGCGATACGGAAGGCCTCATTGACTTCCTCCACGGTGGTCTCGCGTTCAAGGTCGAGGGCGAGCACTGCCAAGGAGACGTCAGGCGTAGGGACACGCACGGCGTTGCTCGTCAGCTTGCCCTTAAGCGCAGGGATGGCCTTGGCCGCCGCCTTGCCGGCACCTGTCTCGGTGATGACCATATTCAACGCGGCTGAACGACCACGACGCTCTTTCTTATGGTAGTTGTCAAGCAGGTTCTGGTCGTTGGTGTAGCTGTGGATGGTCTCGATATGACCTTTCACGATGCCGAAGTTATTCATCATGACCTCAAGACCCGGCACGATGGCGTTGGTGGTGCAGGAGGCAGCTGAGAAGATGGTCTCTTTCTCAAGGTCGAGAGATCCTTGGTTGACGCCATAGACCACATTGGGGATGTCGCCCTTGCCTGGAGCGGTGAGCAACACCTTGGCGACGCCTTTGGCTTGAAGATGACGCGACAATGACTCTCTGTCACGGAAAGCACCGGTGTTGTCGATGAGCAAAGCATCGTTGATGCCATATTGCGTGTAGTCGAGGTCCTCAGGGTTTTTCGCTTCGAGGAAGAGGATCTTCTGTCCGTTGACCATCATGGCGTTTTCGCCTTCGACAGGGGTGCACACGCCGTGGAAGTAACGGTGTACTGAATCGGTGCGGAACAAGTTGATACGTTTGGCGATATCCTCCGGTGAGTTTTTGCGTGTTACGATGGCGCGCACGCGGAGAGTGTCGCCACGGCCTGCCATCTCCGTCATCTCACGGCAGAGGATACGTCCGATACGACCGAAGCCATAGAGGATGACATCCTGCACCTTGTTGCTGCGCGGCACGGCGTTGATGATATAGCCGAGTTTGTCGCGCACGAAGGCGGTGACGTCGTTGTTATACTTTTCTTTCTCATCAGTCCATTCAGCGTTGAGGCGACCGAGGTCGATGCGGGCGGGAGCTAAGTTCTCAGCGAGGAGTGCCTTGGCGATGAGCAGTGAGTCCTGCACACGGACAGGTTTGCCTAACACGTTGGCGGCACGCAGGTGCTTGTTCAGTATCTTGCCTGAGCCACGGTTGACTAACAGCGAGCGCAACATGATGAGTTCCACCGACTTGTCGTACCATAATTTACCGACGATGTTGATGAGTTCATTAGCGGCTTTTTCGTTTTCATTCCAAGCCTTCAAAGAGGTTTCAAAGCTATCGTTCATGATGTAAGCAATTTTATTTTACATAAGGTTAATTATACATATTTTTGGCAAAGTTAAGAATTATTTTGATATGACAGAACTTTTTTTAATAAAAATAGACCACAATAGTATATGTTCGTTTTGTGAGAATGATGATTTTTGCCACTGCAACCTTGCAATTTCATGGCGCACCTATAGAATCACAAGCTTTCGCCTCTGTAAAAATTGGCCTAATGGACAAAAATTAGGATAAAATCTTTGGAATTTTTCATTGAAAAATTTGGGTGTTATTGAAAAAATCAGATGTCGAGCAAATTGAAATGCTCGACATCTAATGGAGTTATGTGCTTATATTTAGAATTTCAATGCAACGCCATTGACACCAAACCCAAGGTTGACAGGATTCTTGCCACCTTTATTCAACTCAACATCGTAGAATGAATAAACCTGATTTTGCTGGTAATATTTATATCTGTTTATCCTTGACATTCAATTTTCTGCAAACATATTGATTTTCGATGAAAACAAATCGGTTGAAAAAAATAATTTTTCGGTCGCCATTACATGTGGCTGCCGTAATACGACAGCCCTACACCAAAACAATTTGGTGCAACATTATTGCGGCTGCCGTGGTATGACACGTCATTCCCGTTGCGGCTGCCGTGGTACGACACGTCATTCCCGTTGCGGCTGCCGTGGTACGACAGCCCTACAGACCCGGCGCGGAAATGAGACCCATCCGGCGCGGTTGTAGGGCTGTCCCATTGGGGCAGCCGCATGTCAATGATCAATTATCTTTTCCGCCTTTTATAGAACCGATCCAATTCCCACCGAATCGGATTATTCTGAATATAATTGGATATAAGGTTCATCTCTTTGATATTGCGAATAATATGGTCATGGAATCGAGGTTGCCATGCAAACGAAATGTCATTTTGATTCGCAAATTTGGTAATAGCCGATTTGTATTGCCAGATAATGCGTGACAACCGCCCGCAACAATTAGAACGGCGCTGCATTTCTTCGTTTTTATCTAATTGGGAATCATCCATGATAGGTTCTTCCCAACGGCTGCCGTGGTACGACAGCCCTACAGACCCAGACTCATGCATCATGTTTTCGTTTGGGGTTGTAGGGCTGTTCCATTGGGGCAGCCGGTCGTCATCCGGCCATTCAATTGGATTGTCAACAATAACAATCATGTGAACATGATTCGGCATCACCACAAATTCTGGAATCGCAACATTATCATTGATTTCCGGAATCTTTTCCACACAAAGATGTGCATATTCTCCAATAGCAGAGAATTGCATTTTGCCGCCAACAATATCGCCAAAATACAACTCGCGATTCTCGGTGCAAAACGTAACAAAATAATTTCCGCCATTGTAATCGTGCCATTTGGCGCGCGGCGATTTCCGTTGTGGTAGATTGTATTGCATTGTCAATCAAATTTGGTGCAAAAATAATGGTTTTTCAGCACAAAACAATGGTAGTGGCATAAAAATCTAATAATTTGCGGCAACACCTTATTCATTACGGCTGCCGTGGTACGACACGTCGATGCCATTTCCGTTGCGGCTGCCGTGGTACGACAGCCCTACAACCCGTCGGGGCAATTATCACCTATGGGCTGTAGGGCTGTCCCATTGGGGCAGCCGTCACATCGTGGCAGCCGCAAAAAACAGCGCACCTGACCAGATGCGCTGTTTTCCATTCATGTTTATAGGAATCACTTCCCTTCACTCAGCCTCTTGTACCCTTCGTAGCCTATATGGTATCGAAGTAGTCAAACAATTTGCTCATCTCGGAGACACCTCTTTCCCGACAAGTTTGGATGTCGAACGGGAGAAAAGGCATTGCATTGTTCCTCGCTTTTGTCAAGCCCTCATTGCCACCCAAACGGACATAGATGTCTGGTGTGCCACAGTAATACTTTTCACTTTTGTTATAGTGAGGAAGACACTTCTGCAAATCAGCTTCCATTTCGCTGTATCTGCCATAGAATTTGCTTGTCCTGTTGAAATGCAACAGATACCAATATTCCAGACAAGGATTGTTCACAATGAGTATCAACTTGTTCATCCAATCCGCATGTCTCAAATTGTGAAATTCTTGATGGAATTGCTTGAAGTCGGTAAATTCTTCGTTATTGGAAAGAATCTCGTCAAAATCAATAATCAGGACGACTTGGGGATAGCCTTCTGTCACCTTGTCTTTTGCCAACGCCATAAGTTCCCTTATTTGTTTCTTTTGCGGTAGTTGAGGCTCGATGCGTATGCTCCTCAACTTGTCGGGATGATAATGCTCTTTCACACTATCCAAGTACCACTTCTCGGTTTGTCCATCGGCAATGACGGCAATGCTATTGTTCAGTTTGCGTTGTTTTGTGGCTCTGCTCATTGCTTGTCGGTGTTAAGTGGTTCAACGTAAGTGTCGCCAAGCTGCGGAATGCCACCCAATCTG
>CALCYT010000019.1 GCA_937906455.1 uncultured Bacteroidales bacterium
CTAAACTAAAAAACTGACTCTAAACTCTCAACTCTAAACTCTAAACTAAAAGGATCGCTTCGCTCGAAATGACAGGAGGCCGCATAAAAAAATCGCCGCGGGTTTCCCGCGGCGATTTTTTCTTGATTCTATTCTTGCCTTGAGCGTGAATCGATTAGGCGTTCTCTTCTGCCTGACGGAGCTTCTGAACGTAGATGGCCTTCTGAAGAGCCTCACGTTTGATGACTGACGGTTTTGTGAACTTCTGGCGGTTGCGCAATTCCTTCACAACACCTGTTTTCTCGTACTTTCTCTTGTAGCGTTTAAGAGCGCGGTCGATGCTTTCGCCTTCTTTTACAGGAATAATAATCATTTTAAATACTCTCTCTTTCTTTTAATTGTTAAACTAAAAAATTTAATTCAAAAGTGGCTGCAAAGATACAATAATTTTTAATACGCCAAACATTTTTTAAAAAAAATTAGACATCAGACCTTAGACTTTAGTGTGACTTGCTAAGGTCTAAAGTCTAATGTCTAAAGTCTTTATTCCCCGAGCAAATGGTCGAACAAAAAGTTATCAATCTTAGTGAACAAGTGCATACGGCATTCTCCGTAGCCATATTCTTCGTAACCGCCGTAGATGCCGTGGTTTTTGTTGGGATAAATCATCAGGTCGAACTGTATTCCATTGGCAATCATCGACTTGACAAGCTCCATGGCGTTCTGGTAATGCACATTGTCGTCGCCTGAGCCATGGCAGAGGAGATAGTTGCCTTTAATCATGGCCGTATGGCTCACCGGCGAGTTGTTGTCGTATCCCTCCGGGTTTTCCTGAGGTGTGCGCATGTAACGCTCGGTGTAGATATTATCGTAATATCTCCAGTTTGTCACTGGGGCCACCGACACTGCGGTGCTGATATAGTCGGCGCCTTTTGTTATGCCGTTGGCGGCCATGAAACCGCCGTAGCTCCAGCCGTAGATGGCGATTTTATCGGCATCGACGTAAGGCTGTCCCGCCATATATTTCGCCAAAGTTATCATGTCTTCCGTCTCGTATTTTCCAAGTTCGAGATAAGTCATTTTCTTGAACATCTCGCCTTGGGCGCCACTGCCTCTGTTGTTGATTGAGACAGATATTATCCCGTGTTGGGCCAGCAGCTGCATCCAGCTCCAGTCGCTATGCCCCCACTGGTTGAGCACGGTCTGATGTCCCGGACCGCCATAAACGTAAATCAGGACGGGGTATTTCTTGTCAGGGTCGAAGTCGGGAGGAAGTATCTGCCACGCATCGACGTCAACGGTGGAGCCGTCGGGCATCACAAAGGCCGGGTCGCTGATTTTCAGGAGCTGTTTCTCGCTGATATTGTAGTCGTTAAGTCGCTCCACAAGCTCATGGTTGTCTTCCAGCACACGCACGACGCCGCCCTTATTATTATATAAGGTGTAAACATAAGGTTTGGTCACCGTCGAGTTGATATTGATGAAATATTTGAAATTCTTGCTGAAGCGTGCGTTGTTGACGCCCTCATCGCCCACTATCTCGCGCATCTCGCCCTTCAGGTTGACGGCGTAAATCTGACGCTCTGTAGGAGTTTTCTTTGCCGCCTGGAAATAAATCTCCTTGCCGTCGAAGCCGTAAATGACAGTCACGTCCCAATTGCCTGAGGTGAGAGCCTTTTCCTCCGAGCCGTCGAGTTTGCAGAGATAAATATGATTATATCCCGATTTTTCGCTTGTGATGAGGAACGACTTGCCGTCGTCGAGGAATGTCCAGTCGTCGGTGATCTCGATATAACTCATGTTTTCCTCGTTGTAAAAGACGTTGGATTTTCCCGTCAAGGCATCGGCGGCCACTATTTTAAGATTGTTCTGATGACGGTTAAGTCTCTGAATAGCAACGACATTAGCATCTTTTGTCCATTTCATTCTCGGAAGATAAATATCCGTCTCCCTGCCGGTGTTCATCCTGACGGTCTTTTCGTTTTCAAGGTTATAGACATAGACGTTGACGACGGAGTTATCCTCACCAGCTTTCGGATATTTGAAGCTATACCATTCCGGGTAAAGGCCTTGAAACTCCTCCATCTGAAACTCTTTCACCTTCGACTCGTCGAATTTGTAGAAGGCGATTTTTTTGCTGTCGGGCGACCAATGGAAGCCTTGCGAGAAGCTGAACTCCTCTTCATAGACCCAATCGGGGGCGCCATTTATTATGTTATTATAGAGGCCGTCGAAGGTAAACTGTTTCTCTTCGTCAGTCACTAAATCTTTGATAAACAAGTTGTTATCACGCATGAAAGCCACTTTGGTGCCATCGGGAGAGAAGGTGGCGAGGCGTTGGCTTCCGTTTGTGGAGAGCGGCCGCAGGTTTTTAGTCTTCAGGTCATAAACATAAAAATCGGCGGTGAACGAGTGGCGGTAGATATAGTTCACATTGGTAAGGAAAAGCACCTTCGACTCGTCGTCGCTGAGGACGTAGTTATATGCGCGAATCGGGAGGGTGTCGCCTTCGGGGATAAGCTCCGAGAAGCTGAACAAGGTCTTGACTTTCTTGCCGGTTTTGTAGTTATAAATATTGAATTCTCCTTTTTCGATGGTGCCGTAAGTGTTGCCGTCGCGCATCGGGTTCATGCCTCTTACGCCTTTGGATTGGAACGTGGGGCGTTCGTAGAGGTCGGACAATTCCAGATTTTTCTTTTCCTGTGCGTATGTTGTCACACTGATGACAAAAACTAACGCTGTGATTAACAGATACTTAACTTTATTCATATTACTTCAGATTTGAAAATTCAAAGATATGAAAAAAAATTTTACAAAAAAAGGTTGGATGAATAAAAATTTGTTGTACTTTTGCACCCGCAAATGGGACGGTAGCTCAGTTGGTTTAGAGCGCATGCTTGACAGGCATGAGGTCACAAGTTCGATCCTTGTTCGCCCCACATTTTGTTTTATCGGGTCGTTAGCCCAGTTGGTTTAGAGCGCTGCCTTCACACGGCAGAGGTCACTGGTTCGAGTCCAGTACGACCCACAAAAAAAGACAGGTAGCTTGGGCTATTTTGAGGAGTCAGCTGCCTGTCTTTTTTTTCATTGTCACCAACTATTTTTGGCAACATTACCCGTTTTCATCGGTCTGGAACTCGTCCATCTTCTGTCCAAAGATATTTCTGATTATTTCACTGTCACACGTTTCACGCTAACACCGTTTGCCGCTTCCACGCGAACCATGTAAACGCCGGCAGGATATTGTGCCATGTCGAGACTGGCACCATCACCGCTGACAGAGGTGTCATAAACCACCTGTCCTATTGAATTCAACACGGTGAGATGGTTCATGCCGGGAGCCGCCACCGACAGATTACCTGATGTCGGATTGGGATAAATAGCCACATTGCTCTCGAACTCACCGATAGCGTCAATGTCTTCGGCGTATGCCCAAAGAATCCAAGCCATGCCCTCACCACCTTGGACATTAGCCATATCCATCCATCCATAGCCGTCAACACCAATCCAGCGGGCATTAGGCTCACCGGTATCGGTCATGAAGATTGCTGGATATTGCACAGAGCCATCCTGATACATGCAAACCCAGACATTCTCTTTACCGTCAATCTTGACCGGAGTATCAAGCTTGACCACCTCAATATCGCCAGACATTCCGCTGACTTGAATTGATTGGGTCACCACTTCTGTTCCCGGAGCGTCGTCTCCGCCAAGGTAGATGTGAAACTCATAGGTGCCGGCGAATTGCATCTCACCCGGATCCACATAGGCCACTTGCGTGATTTGGGTGCCGGCGTATGCACCGAGAATACTGCTCGGGAACATATAACCCCAATAGAAAGGCATACCGATGCCGATGAGACCTTCAGGCGTCACCCCGTCTTCAACGTAGGTGAGCCATTCGCCGGCACGCATCATCTGGTTGTTTGAGAACTGAATGCCTGACATGTCGGTGACATTCACCTTAATGTCGTTTTTGTCCTGTGCTTGCGCGACACTAATGGCGACGAAGCACATCATCACGAAAAATGATAAAAATCTTTTCATAGTGCTGATTGTTTGAATTAAAATTTGTGTTTATTGTTAAAAATGTTTGAATTATTCAAGGAAAACCATGCTCTGTGTGATGAGTTTCTTCATTTCAACATATTTCAGCGGTTATTTTTATTGTTCCACAAGTATGTCCTCTCTTATATGTGTAAGAATATGTTTGCACTCTTCCTCATCATCATAGAAAAACAGCCAAAGTGTGCGACTGCTGTCGTCGGCCGCCGATATATAGCCTTTGTGTCCGTTGTCTCTGACACTCTTTATCGTAGAGTCAGGAAAGACCAGTCCGTCAGAGGCGACACCTTGCTCGTCAGGAATGGCACCGCGACTCACCAACAACTCATGGATAATGTCTCTTCCTATTTCTTCGGCAATGGCAATGACATGTTCATCCATGTTGAAATCCGCCTCGTAGTTGAGTCTCATAGGACCTTCAGTCACTATGCCTCGGATATTCTCCACAATGATTGCGGTCATTTTGTCAATGCGTTCCTCGTCAACCTGGCTTAGGTCAGTGATGGTGTCAAGACCCAGTTTCTCAATGAAGTCAGCATCAAGGTCTATGCCCACCGATACGACTTTAGTGTCACCGCACATGCCGCTTAGTTCCGGGAACATCCCGAACTCGCTTTTCAATCTGTTCCAGTCGTCATCAAAAACAGCCCTCAGCATCAGTGCGTCAATCTGATTGCCATCGAGGACATAATCGCCGATAAAAGCCACCGTCAGGTTGGTGTCGTTGGCATATTTGTAATACAGCGCAAGAGCGGCGTTGTCTTGTCTGAGAGCATCGGAAGCGTCTGTTCTTTCGCAGCAAGACACCATTGCCATCATAACCAGGAGCGATAATAACGCTGTGATGTTTTTCATGATTGCGTTGATTTTAATTGTTTTCGTTGCATTCGTCAATGTTTTATCACATCGTTGGCCGCATACATTACATCTTGCACAGAGCAGTCGTTGTTGCATATAAAATACATAGTATGACCTTCCACGACCACTTTTTGAACCTTAGGCTTATGATTGTCAAGGTTTTTAGAGTTGTTGACGCCAACAAGCACTATACCTGTCACAAGACTTGCCGCCGCCGCGTAAGGAATCCAGCGTCCGCGATGCCGCGTGTTAAGAGGCATGGCAGCTGTTTCAGACAGAGAGGCCATCTCTCTGGCGTGGTCTGCCATAAGGAGGACAGTCTCGTCGTCGGGGATGTTCCCGTCCACTTTGTCACGCCATGAATGCCTATGCTCCCAAACTGATTGAAAATCATAATGTTGATTATTCTTGTCCATATCTATATTATTATTGTGATTTTTCATACATACGTTGAAGTCTGCGTTTTGTCCTTGCCACGCGCATAGCCACAGCACCAACGGTGCTTTCAGTCATGGCGGCTATTTCCTTGTACGAGAATCCGTCGAGGAAGGCGCGGATGACGACGGCGTCTTTTTCAGGCAGTTCATCAATAAGTTGAGTCAACTGCTGCTCGCCGTTATCGGTCGCATCCGCGATGTTTTCAACGACGCCTCCTTGATCCAGACTGTCGGTGACAGGTGTCCTCGCGCTTTTCCTTCGCAACCCGAGCATGGTGTTCGTGGCGACACGCCACACCCATGTCCTCTCAGAGCTTCGTCCCTCAAACTTGCCGTAATCGCGCCACAGGTTGATGACGACCTCCTGCATGCAGTCTTCAATTTTCCAAATCCTTTCTATGTTATAATCAGAGCACACATGCCAAATCATCGCCTTGTTGCGCAACAGCATGGCGTTGAAATCGGCTTCGTATGTTTCCGAGGCCGAATGTCGTCCGTTTGATTCGGAAGATTGCATCTCTGACTTTTTATTACATTAGGGCAAAAAAAATCAAAAAAATAACACTCGATGAGATTTTTATGTTATTTTTTTTTAACCGGCACAACAATTTTTAAAAACTATTAAACTACATCCGCGAAATAAAAGAAAAATTCTTATATTTGCAGCTTGAATCTTGTTCTGATATTTCATTAAAAATCAATTATAATTGACATGAAGAATAACGTAATTCCAGTAGAAGTAGCGAAAAAAGTGTTCCAGGAGAGCAACCTTCCGTGCATCGGGAGAGCAGGGATCCGTGAAATCAACAAGCTGGCTTTTGACCTTGAGGCTGCCAGCGGTAAGAAATTCATCCACATGGAGTTAGGCAATCCGGGACTCCCCGCGGCGCAGGCAGGCATCGACGCACAAGTTGAGGCTGTGAAGAGAGGTGTCGCCGCCACATATCCGCCCATCGACGGCGTGCCGGCACTCAAACAGGAGGCATCACGTTTCATCAAGAACTTCCTTGACCTCGACGTGGCGGCCGCCAACTGCATCCCGACAGTAGGCTCCATGCAAGGCGCTTTCGCATCTTTCATGATAACAGGCCATATAGATAAGGTGAAGAACACCATGCTCTTCATCGACCCGGGCTTCCCTGTGCACAAGTTCCAATGCAAGGTGCTCGGCATCCCGATGGAGCATTTCGACATCTATGAATACCGTGGCGAGAAACTGCGCGCCAAACTTGAAGAGATACTGAAGACAGGCAAGATTCACAGCATGCTGTATTCGAATCCTAACAACCCGACATGGGTGTGCCTGACAGATGATGAGCTCAAGATTATCGGAGAGCTGGCCAACAAATACGATGTGATTGTCCTTGAAGACCTCGCCTATTTCGGCATGGACTTCCGCAAGGACTACAGCCATCCGGGACAGGCACCTTATCAGCCGACGGTTGGCAAATACGCCGACAACTACATGCTGATGATATCCAGCTCGAAGGCGTTCAGCTTCGCCGGTGAACGCTGCGCCATCCTCGGCATCAGCGACAAGCTCGCATCACGTCATTATCCTGACTTGAAGGCATTCTGCGGGCAGGAGATCTTCCTGCGCGGCATACTCTTCGGAGCGTTGCATCCGCTCACATCAGGAGCCTCGCACTCGGCGCAATATGCCTTGGCCGGCGTCCTGAAGGCTGTGAACGACGGCATCTACAACTACCGTGACGACGTCTTGGAATATGGCCGCAAGGCTAAACTCATGAAAGACGCATTCCTCGCGGCAGGATTCTATATCACTTACGATGAAGACCTCGGTGAGCCTATCGCCGACGGATTCTATTTCACCTACTGCTATCCGGGCTTCAACGGCGCCGACCTCGTCGAAGAGATGATGTACTATGGCATCTCGGCCATCTCGTTAGACACCTGCGGCAGCGACAAGCAAGGCATCCGCGCATGCACCTCGCTCATCAGACGTGAGGAGATTCCGGTGCTGGCGGAGAGACTGCAGGCTTTTGCGAAAGATCATCCCGTTAAGTGAGCCATTAGCCATTAGCTATTAGCCATTAGCTGTTAGGAATGAGGGGTGAAATACTAATGGCTAATGGCTTTGAGCTAATGGCTAAAAATTTTTTCTTTTTTCCTTGTTTTAGTCAAAAAATATTTGTAATTTTGTACGTTTTTTAGAAACGAGGTGGAAATTAGTATTATCTAAACATAAAATCAACTAAAAAATTAAAATTATGGCAAGTTTCAAAGGAGCTATTTCTGTTGACACTGAGCGTTGTAAGGGTTGCGGCGTATGCGTCGTAAACTGTCCGATGGGTGTCATCAGTCTGGCAAAAGAAGTTAATGGAAAAGGTTACAACTACGCTTACATGGCGGAACCTGACAAGTGCATTGGCTGCGCGAGTTGCGGCATAGTATGTCCTGATGGAGTCATATCCGTTTACAAAGTAAAACTGTAATCAAATCATTGTCAAACATTTAAAAATTTATCATAATGGGAGAATTAAAACTGATGAAGGGTAACGAGGCATTGGCAGAGGCCGCCATCCGCTACGGTGCTGATGCTTATTTCGGATATCCCATCACCCCGCAGTCGGAGGTGATAGAGTATCTGTCGGAACAGAACCCTTATGAACGCACCGGCATGGTCGTTCTTCAAGCTGAAAGTGAATTGGCAGCCATCAACATGGTTTATGGAGCCGGTGCATCAGGCAAGCGCGTGATGACATCGTCATCAAGTCCGGGAGTGTGCTTGAAACAGGAAGGTTTAGCATACATCGCGGGTGCCGAGGTGCCCTGCGTGTTTGCTGACGTGGTGCGCGGCGGCCCGGGTCTCGGAACAATACAGCCATCACAGGCCGACTATTTCCAGAACACCAAGGGCGGCGGCAACGGCGACTACCGTAACATCGTGCTCGCTCCGGCATCGGTGCAGGAGATGTGCGACTTCGTGGCTCTCGGCTTCGACCTCGCATTCAAATATCGCATGGCGGCATGTATCCTCTCCGACGGCGCTATCGGCCAGATGATGGAGAAGGTCGTGCTTCCGGAACAGAAAGCCCGTATGACCGACGAGGAAATCAAAGCCAAATATCCTTGGGCCATCAACGGTCGCAAGAACGGCACACAACACCGCATCATCACATCACTCGACCTCGACTCGGCGAAGATGGAGGAGCACAACATGAACCTCCAGAAGAAATACAAAGAAGTGGAGGCCAACGAGGTACGTTACGAGATGATTGACTGCGACGACGCCGAATACGTGTTCGTGGCATACGGCTCAAGCGCACGTATCGCCCAGAAGTCGGTGCAACTCGGCCGCGCAGCAGGCCTCAAAGTGGGTTTGCTCCGTCCTATCACCCTGTGGCCTTACCCGACCAAGGCTATCGAAAGCCTCATCGACAAAGGCGTGAAGGGATTCCTCTCAGTAGAGTTGAGCTGTGGTCAGATGATTGAAGACGTCCGTCTGGCATGCAACGGCCGCGTGAAGGCCGAGCACTATGGCCGCGTCGGTGGTATCATCCACACACCTGAGGAAGTTCTCGAAGCTATGAAGAAACAAATTATAGGAGAATAAGACAATGACAGTACAAGATATCATCAAACCTGAAAACTTAGTTTACGAGAAATCTAAGTTATTGACTAACAAGCCATTCCACTATTGCCCAGGCTGCGGTCACGGCACTGTCCACCGTATTATCGCTGAGGTTTTGGAAGAACTCGGCGTTGGCGACAAAACCATCGGCGTGTCACCAGTAGGATGCGCTGTGATGGCATACGACTACTTCGACGTTGACTTCGCCGAGGCAGCACACGGCCGCGCACCGGCGGTCGCCACAGGTATCAAACGCGTATGGCCTGACAAAGTGGTGTTCTCCTATCAGGGCGACGGTGACCTCGCAGCTATCGGTACTTGCGAGACAATCCACACCTGCAACCGCGGCGAGAACCTCACCATGATTTTCGTGAACAACGGTATCTACGGCATGACAGGCGGCCAGATGGCTCCTACCACACTCGAAGGCATGAAGACTGCGACAACACCTTACGGACGTAAGGCCACGTTACCTGCAGGCGCTGGCTTCGACGGTATCCCGAACAACGGCTACCCACTGCACATCACCGAACTGATTGCCCGCCTTCCTGGCACAAAATATGTCACACGTCAGGCTGTCTATGACCCTGCACATGTGCGTAACGCCAAGAAAGCCATCAGAAAGGCTTTTGAAAACCAGATTAACGGAAAGAGCGGCGTAAACTTCGTCGAAATTGTGTCGAACTGCAACTCCAACTGGAAGATGGAACCTGTTGCAGCCAACAAATGGTTGGTTGAGAACATGCTTCCTGAATATCCGCTTGGCGACATCAAAGTTGACGGCAAACTCGTTGAAAAATAATTTAAAAAATTAAAGCAATGACAGAAGAAATTATTATTGCCGGATTCGGCGGACAAGGTGTTTTGTCAATGGGCAAGATCCTTGCATATAGCGGCATCATGGAAGGCAAAGAAGTGAGCTGGATGCCATCATACGGTCCTGAGATGCGTGGTGGTACAGCCAACGTGACTGTCATCGTCAGCGATGAACGCGTATGCTCTCCTATCCTCAACGCATTCGACACTGCAGTGATTCTGAACCAGCAGTCACTCGACAAGTTCGAATCGAAAGTGAAACCAGGCGGATATCTTCTCTATGATCCGAACGGCATCACCAAGAAGCCTACCCGTACAGACATCCACATCCACACCATCGAAGGTGCACAGTTGGCATCTGACATGGGTAACAGCAAAGTGTTCAACATGATTATCCTCGGCGCGTTCCTGAAGCTTCGTCCGATTATCGACGACAAGAACGTTGAAGAGGGTCTTCGCCACAGCTTGCCTGAACGTGCTCACAAGCTCATCCCGTTGAACATGGAAGCCGTTAAGGTTGGAAAAGACAACGTGAAATAAGTCTTTAGTCTTTAGACGTTAGACATTAGAATTGTAGAGTCGTCACAATGTGGCGGCTCTACTTTGTAATATTTATTGCGTTCATTCTCGCATTGCTAATAATTATGTTTTGTTGTTGTTTTTTAAAACAACTTCTCAATATCAAAAGTTAAAAACTCTTCCAATGCTATTCCACCGCTGCCTACAATGAGCGTATGTATCGGATTGAAGTTTTCCTTAAATTTAGACAAGCCTTTGTTTTCAGTCCTCCGACCGCTTTTAACCTCAATGGCGACACATTTTCTATTGTATTCAATAACAAAATCAACTTCATCATTGCGCTCGCGCCAATAATAGAGTTTGCAGCCGATTTCATCGGCCTGGTTCAATAAATAAGCGCCCACAGTCGACTCGACCCAACGTCCCCACAAAGATAGTTCAATAAAGGTTTTCTCAAATGTCATGCCCGACTGTGCCGAAAGCAAAGCCGTGTTGTAAACCATAAGCTTAGGAACAGAATTGTATTTTCGAGCAGTGTCGTTAGCATATTTATACAAGCCGCAAAGCAATCGCGACTCGTCCAAGGTGTTGAGATAATTGGCGAGAGTAGTAACATTGCCAGCATCCTGAAGCTGACCGAGCATCTTGTTTAGCGAAAGCTCCTTCCCTGAATAAACGCAACCCAAATCAAACAGTTGACGCATAAGAACCGGCTTGTAAACTGTCTTCGTTGACAAAACATCGCGCTCAATTGCAGGAGTGATAATACTGTCTTTGATATAACGCTGCCAACGCTTGAAATCGTTTGTCATAACAGCTCCGCCAGGATATCCGCCATAAAATACATATTGGTTAAGGTCGAAACCAAAAGCGTCGCGCATCTCCGAATAACTCCAATGCGTCATTTTTATGATTTCGAACCTTCCCGCAAGCGATTCGGTCAAGCCGTCCTTAAGAAGAAGACGCGACGAACCCAAAAGCACCACTTTCAATGGGACATCATTAAATGTATCCATGTCCCATTCTTTTTTCACAGCTTCGCTCCAATTGTCAATCTTATGAACCTCATCAATGACAAGCAGATACTCAGAGGCTTGCAACAACTGCATCCTTGCTCGTGCAGTAGCCCAAGTCTCTCCTATCCATTTCGTGTTACCAGATGGGACATTATCGGCTGTCGCAAACAGATATGGGGTATCTAACTCCTGCAACACCTGTTTAACAATTGTCGATTTACCTACTTGTCGCGGACCCGACAGTACCTGTATAAAGCGTCGAGGTTCCCTAATTCGTGACATCAAAACGTAAAATTGAGCTCTTTTATACATAACTTGTTGATTATTCGGCTGCAAAGATATACAAAATTCTCAATTCTCTGTTACAAAATTCTCAAAAGTTATCAACAAAATTCTCAAATGTCTAAAAAAATGACTATTCTTCATCATCAAAATCCTCTGGCATTGGCTCTGCCCATTCCTCGTCGTAGAACTCCTCGCCTACCAGCTCGCGGTCGGATTTGTCTTGACCGCCAAGCATCTGGCGCATGATATTTGAAGGGATTGGAAAAATCCGGCCTTCAGTGCCAGTCGAGATGGCGATGCCGACATTGTCGCTACCGAGTTCGCGTGTCCAAGTGATGAATTCGGAAATATCCATTGTGGCTACTGTATAGTAGGCCCAATCGTCACCGATGCTTGCCTCGGCCTCTTCTTTCGTTGCCCACACAGGGATGTAAGAGTTTCCGCCGCCGTCTTCAAGCATGGCAAAAAGACCAGGTTTTGCCTCCAAGAGCCATAACATTCCTTTGGCGTTTATAGTTTGTAAAAACTTTTGAAGTTCTTCCATAATGCAGTTTTATTTTGTCAATTTCTTAAACTCTTTCTTCGCCTTAGCCATGTCATCAAGAAACTCCTTGCAGGTGTGCAATCTTGCATAACATGCGGCGGCAAGCATACGCGAGGCATCGACATCGCTCTGCCAGTGGTAACCGGCAATAACACGGCTCTGACCCCACTCGTAACCTAATTTAAACAAAGGATCCTGAGCATCGGGGTTGATTTCGCAAAGAATCAACGCCATACCCCATCCGCGAATGGCGTGCCCCGAAGGGTAAGAACCGTTGTGACGCAGCTCTTCCTCTTCCTCAGGAACCAGCGTCGGCTCGTTGAAATATGCGTATGGGCGGGTACGCATATAGGTCGCCTTCGGCTCAGTGGCACTCAGTCGTATGGTCTCGACGCTGCGTTTCACCAACTTGTAGATGGCAGGCGTCTTACTTTCAGAAATATCCATCCCGAATGCCCGGCAAAACTGAGGCACCATATCATCAATCTCGTATGCCGCCTCACGAATGGCTTTTTGTGCGCGCAAGGTGTCGAGGCGCTGCTCCTTCCCCCAATAATACTGCGAGATGTCGTACATAAACTGCGATGAACCCGGCGCAGGCGGTGCCGGCAACCAATACACTGCGTTTGGAACCTCTTTGGCAGTCAGGTACACATTCTCCTGAGCCGTCGCCATAATGTTTGTGAGCACCAGCAATGCCAGTACAAACAGACCGAAAAATTTGTTTTGTGTTTTCATTTTATTGGATTTTTATTATGCTAAGACAAATGTAAATAATGTGTATTATGCAAAAATCAGAATGTTTTTCTGTTACAAAATATTCAAATGCGTCTGAATTGAAGCTTATTCCTCATCATAGAACTCCTCGCCTACCAGCTCGCGGTCGGTTTTGTCCTGACCGTTTTGGTTTACGGTTGCTAAAAATTGTTGTAATTCTTCCATATTATATACTTAAATTATTTATTGTTTCGGTCGCCTTACAGCTCAAAATCTCACATAATCTTTTTAAAAAATCCTACAAAATATTATTTCAAATCTCTTTTAACTTTAACCTTATAACTGAACAACTAAAAAAGGATTTATTCACCAAAGGTAAATGCTTTCGCTTCGCTCAGGTCTCCGCTCCGGTCGAAATGACAGCGTGAACATCAAATATCATCAAGTTCCAGCCACCGCATCTCTTTCTCGTCAAGCAAGTCGTTAATCTCCGTAAGGCGTTTGCCGATTTTGTCAATCTCCTGATAATCAGTCTGATTTTCAAGTTGCGATGTCAGTTCTTTTTTCTCTTTTTCAAGATTCTCGATGTCTTGCGACAGCTGTTCATATTCTTTTTGCTCCTTAAATGAGCGTTTTTTGTTGCGCTCCGTTGCCTTAGGCCTGTTTTCGCGTGTATCGGTTCTCTCAGCGACATGAATCTTATGAAGTTCCTTATTTTTCTCATCAAGCCAGTCGTGGTACTGCGAATAGTTACCCATGAAGCCTTTCACTGCTCCCTCACCCTCAAAAACGAAGAGCTGGTCAACAGTCTGGTCGAGGAAATATCTGTCGTGCGAGACAACTATGAGGCATCCTTTGTAGCCTTTCAAAAAATCCTCAAGTTTCTGCAACGTCAGGATATCCAAGTCGTTGGTAGGCTCGTCGAGGATGAGAAAATTCGGATTTTTAATCAGAATCGTGAGCAGATAGAGCCTTCGTTTCTCGCCGCCGCTCAGCAAAGCCACCGGCTGACGGTGCATCGAATACGGGAACATGAAATGCGCTAATAGTTTGTCGGCGGTATAAACCATGTCTTTGCCGTAATATACCACCTCGGCGATGTCGCGTATTGTGTCGATAACGGTCTTGTTCTCATCAAATCTGATGCCTCCTTGGGTGTAATAGCCGTAAACGACGGTCTCGCCTGTTACAATCGTGCCGCTGTCGGGTGCCTCGTGACCCGTTATCATATTTAAAAAGGTGGATTTACCAACGCCGTTCTTGCCGATGATGCCGATTCTCTCACCTTTCTTGAAGATATAATCAAAATCTTTAAGCAGATACAAGTCATCCCACTTCTTGGTGACACTTTTCATCTCGAGAATCTTTCCTCCGAGACGTTGCATGTCGAGCCCAAACTGTATCTCGGTATTGTCGCGAATCATGCGGGCTTTCTCTTTAAGATCGTAAAAAGCGTCGATACGGGCTTTCGCCTTGCCTGTTCGCGCCTGCGGAGTGCTGCGTATCCATTCAAGCTCATGCTTCAATAACTGTCCGGCCTTCTCCGCCGCAATGCGCTTGTTCTCCTCACGTTCGCGGCTCTTCCTTACATAATAGTCGAAGTTGCCGTTATGAGTGTAAACGGTTCCGTGATACATCTCCAGAATCTTATTGCACACACGGTCAAGGAAATAACGGTCGTGCGTCACCATGAACAGCGTCACATTCGACTGCGTGAGGTAGTTCTCGAGCCACTCCACCATCTGCATGTCGAGGTGATTGGTAGGCTCGTCGAGAAACAGTATGTCTGGGTCGTCGAGCAGCACGAGAGCCAATGCCAAGCGTTTCACCTGTCCGCCCGACAAAGTGCCGATTTTCTGCGACAAGTCATTGATTTCGAATGTCGAAAGCAGCTGTTTCAGCCTCAGATCATACGACCACGCCTGCATGGTATCCATCGCCGCCGTCGCCTCATCCAAATCTTTTTGATTTACCAGGGCTTCCTCATAACGCTTGATGACGCGCATCACATCTGTATGACCTGTGGCAATGACATCTTCAATTGTAAGATTCGGGTCAAACTGCGGCAGTTGTTCAAGATACCCGACACGCACGTTTTCGTTAAACGTCACTTTCCCGCCGTCGGCTTCTTCTTTCCCGACAAGGATGCGCATCATGGTGCTCTTGCCTGTGCCATTGGCAGCTATCAAAGCGGTCTTCTCCCCTTTCTCTATCCCAAAAGAGATGTTCTCAAACAATAGCTTGTCGCTGTATGCCTTGGAAATGTTATCTACCGACAAATAATTCATTCGGCAAAAATAAGAAAAAGTCTTCAGTCTTTTGATTTTAGATATTATTTTTTTAACATTATTAAGAAAATTAAAAAGAATTGTCACATTTAAAAAAAATGTGTATCTTTGCAAAAAATTTAAGGTTATGGATGCTCATTAACAATTATAACACACTAAAAAACATTTTTATGGAATCGCAAATTTTCACAACAAACAAATTGCCTTTTATGGTCAAAAGAAAACTCAAAAAAACGGAGCAAAAAAGCGAGAGTCTCCCTGAATATAGCACTTCAGAGGATTTCAACAACGATGTTGAGGAAAAAGAGGCTTTCCTTTACACCTCGAAAATCAATGCCGCGCGGAATTTTTCAAAACACCTTTAGGAGATGAGATACGAACAACGTGACATTGTGGAGATAAACTTTATGTTTCCAAACGGCACCCACAAACCTCATCCTGCTCTTATTGTATCTAACAACGATCTGCAAATGGAAGAGGGATTTTTGTACCTTTGCATGATTTCCTCGAAAGCGTATCATCCGAAATACAATTTCGAGCTTGACGACAAAATGCTGACAAGGCCTATGGTGAAGAAAAGTTACGTAAAATGCCAACTTTTGGTCGGCAACGTTGAACGCGACATTATCAGGAAAATAAGTAGGGTGAAACTGCCGTATTTTAATGCGATTGTTGAAAAAATAAAGGAGTCGATTTTTTGATTTACTTCTCAAAAAAAGAGTTATTTTTGCAAAAAATTTCGTCATGAGAACGGTTTTTCAGCTTTTCATCACGTTTTTCAACATCGGGGCGTTCACCCTTGGTGGCGGCTATGCCATGCTCGAGATGATTGAGCATGCCGTCGTTGACCGCCGGAGATGGATTGAGAGAGACGAGTTCTGGGACATGATAACCATAGTGCAGATGCTTCCGGGTGTATTTGCCATCAACACCGCCCTTTATACCGGCTACAAAATCAAGGGCTTACGCGGTGCCATAGCTGCCTGCCTCGGCGCCATCATCCCTTCAATAGTCATCATACTCGTCATCGCAGTGTTTTTCCTCGATTACAAAGCTAACCCCGTGGTCGAACGCATCTTCAAAGGCATACGTCCATGCGTGGTGGCTCTCATCCTCTCGCCTTCCGTCAAGATGTTTCTCAACGCCAAAGTGACGTGGAAAACAGCCATTTTCCCAATAGCCACCGTCGTCTTGATTTATTTCTTCAAGGTGTCGCCGGTTTATATCATCCTCGTCACCATAATCGGCAGCGTAGCGTTTGCATTTTATTCACAAAAACAATTAAATAAGTCCAAGTCATGATATACTTGCAGTTGTTTTGGGCTTATTTGAAGATCGGCATCTTCGGTTTTGGCGGTGGTTATGCCATGCTCTCGATGATTCAGTTTGAAATCGTTGACCATTACGGTTGGATGACCACGACGGAGTTTGCCGACATGGTTGCGCTTTCGCAGATGACGCCCGGGCCTGTCTCCATCAACATAGCGACGTACATCGGCTATACAGTAGGCGGGATATCAGGCTCTCTCGTCGCCACCGCCGCCATTGTGCTGCCATCACTGCTGATGCTGATGTTTGTGCTTAAATTTCTGTTTAAAAACAAAGAAAACTACATCGTGAAGACCACCCTCGAGTCGATGAAACCTGTCATCGCGGGACTTATCTTCGTGGCGGCGTTGCTGATGATGAACCCCAACAGTTTCTGCGACTTCGGGCTGCATCAGAACAACATCAGCGTGATGATATGTGCAGTCACATTTGTTGCTGTGTTTTGGGCAAAAATAAACCCGATACTGTTGATTTTAGCATCGGGTATTGTAGGTTATCTCGTTTATTGACTTAAGCGAACAGGCTGTCAATCAATTTACTATAGCGTTCCATCACCACTTTTCTCTTCACTTTCAGGGTAGGCGTAAGGACACCTGTCGGCACCGACCATTCGTCGGCGACAAGTTCAAACTTCTTTATTCTCTCGACATCGCCGAGGTCGTGGTTAAGTTTCTTCACCTCCTTGCCGTAACGTTTGAACACCTCTTCGTTTTTAATCATCTCCTCGTTGGTGGTGTAAGGAATCTCATGACGTTTGCACCATTCTCTCAGGAACGTGAAGTCAGGATGGATGAGAGCCGCCGCGTATTTCTGGTTCTCGCCAAGCACCACGATCTGCTCGATGAATCCGGAAAGTATGAACTTGCTCTCGATGAAGTCGGGGTTGATATATTTTCCGAACGAGGTCTTGAAGATATTCTTCTTCCTGCCTGTTATCTTCAGCAGTCCGTGTTCGTTGAAGCTTCCGAGGTCGCCGGTATGGAACCAGCCGTCTTTGTCGATGACTTCAGCCGTCAGCTCAGGCTGCCTATAGTATCCCATCATGACGTTATGGCCGCGGCAGATAATCTCGTTATCCTCAGTCAGTTTCACCTCTACACCTGGCAGCGGCTCGCCGACGTATCCGACCTCACGGCCGTATTTGTTACGTGTGGTCACGGCAATGACAGGCGATGTCTCGGTGAGGCCATAACCCTCAAAAACGGTGATGCCTGTCGCGTTGAAGAAACGGCACACCTTGTTCGGCACAGCCGCCGCACCCGACACTATGACATCGATGTTTTCGAGACCCACTTTATGGAGAATCTTGGTATAGACGAGCTTGTTGGCAATTTTGAGTTTGACATTGTAAAGCCAGCCTCTGTCTTCAACCTTGTAACGCTCCGAGAGTCGTATCGCCCAATAGAATATCATCTTGGTGATGCCTTTCATGTTTCTTCCCGAGTCGTAAATCTTGTCATAAACCTTTTCCAGGACGCGAGGCACGGTACACATCATCGTAGGTCTGAGTTCCTGCAGGTTATCGGCCAAGGTCGCGATGCTTTCGGCGTAATACACCGACATGCCTCGATATTGGTACACATAGCTGAGGGCGCGTTCATAGGCGTGGCATATCGGCAGGAAGCTGAATGCCTTGTTCGACCACGGCATCACCGAGTGCTGGACGCCTTTCCATTGTCCCATGAGGTTGCGATGCGACAGCATCACGCCCTTCGGCACGCCTGTGGTTCCGGAGGTGTAAATGATTGTAGCACAATCCATTTCATCGACTTCAGCCTTACGTCTCTCTATCTCTTCGGTATGCGGATGCTCACGTCCGAGTTGGAGAAGCGTGTCGAAATATCCGTATTTTCCTCTGTCGATGAAGGTGTAAATCTGCTTCAGCGTGGGTGTTTCCGGCCATATAGCCTCGATTTTGTTCATCACGACGATGCCTTCAAGGATACAAATCTTGGCTTCGCAGTTGTTCAATATTATCTTGTAGTCAGCCTCACTGATGGTAGGATAAATAGGCACCATGACGGCTCCAATCTGTGTGATGGCCATGTCGAGGATGTTCCATTCAGGACGGTTATTGCTAATGACGGCAATTTTATCTTGCTTCCCGACGCCGAGTTCAATCAATGCGCCACTGATTATGTTGGTCTGCTCGATGTATTCGTCGATGCTATATTCGCGCCATTTTCCGTTGACTTTGCCCGCCAACGCCACTTTTTGGTCAGGAAACGTGGCCTTATAGTGCGGCAAAAGGTCAAAAACTCGCTTTATGTTTTCCATTTGCAATAATTTTCGTAAAAAACACTCGTTTTCAAACTGCAAATATACAAATATTTTTTAATACGCAAGAAAAAAAATTAGCCATCAGCAGTTAGAAACACGTCCTAACAACTAATGGCTAATGGCTAATAGCTAATGACTATGCTACAGCAAGTGGAAACTCACTGTCAGGCCGGCCATCACAATTGACACCATCGACATCAGCTTGATGAGGATGTTCAACGACGGGCCTGATGTGTCTTTGAACGGGTCTCCGACGGTGTCGCCGACCACTGTAGCCTTATGATTTTCAGAGCCTTTACCTCCGAAATGACCTTCTTCGACATATTTCTTGGCGTTATCCCAAGCACCGCCTGAGTTAGCCATGAACACTGCCAGCACGAAGCCTGTGGCGAGACCGCCTATCAACAGGCCGAGGACACCCGGGACGCCGAGAATCAAGCCTGTGAGGATAGGGACGAGAATCGCGAGGATGGAAGGGAGAAGCATCTCATGCTGAGCACCTTTAGTAGAGATCTCGACGCAACGCTCATAGTCAGGTTCCGCCTTGCCTTCAAGGATGCCCTTGATGGTGCTGAACTGACGACGCACTTCCTCCACCATCTTCTGCGCGGCGCGACCCACGGCGTTCATCGTCATGCCGCAGAACACGAAGGCCATCATGGCACCGATGAACACGCCGACCAAAACGACAGGGTTCATCAGGTTTACGTTGTATGCTTGCATGAAGTCAACAAGAGTTGCTTTTGCAGCTTCTATGCCATTTGGCAGGTCTTGACCTACGCGGATGAGTGCGAGTTTGATCTCCTCGACGTATGAGGCGAGAAGTGCGAGAGCTGTCAAGGCTGCCGAACCGATGGCGAAGCCCTTGCCCGTGGCAGCTGTCGTGTTGCCGAGGGCGTCGAGAGCGTCAGTACGCTGACGCACCTCCGGGTCGAGGCCGCTCATCTCGGCGTTGCCGCCTGCATTGTCGGCGATAGGGCCGTAGGCGTCGGTGGCTAACGTGATGCCGAGTGTCGAAAGCATACCCACGGCGGCGATGCCGATGCCGTAGAGACCCATCGAGAGGTTCTGTGCTGTGAAAGCGATATGGAAGCCGTTGGCGCAGAGATATGCCAAGATGATGGCGCAACCCACTGTCACCACGGGGATGGCTGTCGAGAGCATGCCGAGGCCGAGGCCTGAGATGATGACCGTCGCGGGGCCTGTCTTAGAGCTTTCGGCCACCTTCTGCGTAGGTTTGTAACTCTGTGAGGTGTAGTATTCAGTGGCTTTTCCGATGATGACACCTGCCAGCAGTCCGACGACCACCGAGAGTGATACCTGCCACCACATATTAGGATTAGACTCTTCTTTGCCGAAGAGGAAGTACATGATGCAGAACGTAGCCACGGCGATGAGGATGGCGGCTGTGTTAGTGCCGCGGCTCAACGCGCCGAGGAGCTCTTTCATGCCGGCACCTTCTTTCGTGCGGACAAGATATATTCCGATGATGGAAAGAAGCACGCCCACAGCGGCGATGAGCATAGGGGCGAACACCGCTTTGTACTGCATGCCGGCCACTGCCGACGACGCGAATGCCGATGCACCGAGTGCCATAGTGGCAAGGATTGAGCCTGCATACGACTCATAGAGGTCGGCACCCATACCGGCCACGTCACCGACGTTGTCACCGACGTTGTCGGCGATGGTGGCGGGGTTACGCGGGTCGTCCTCAGGGATGTTGTACTCCGTCTTACCCACGAGGTCGGCGCCGACGTCAGCGGCTTTGGTGTAGATGCCGCCACCCACACGGGCGAACAACGCCTGCGTCGAGGCACCCATTCCGAATGTCAACATCGTGGTTGTGATGATAACAAGATGATTCTCGGCACCGATGAAATAGTCGAGAACGATGAACCACACCGACACGTCGAGCAAGGCGAGGCCGACGACCACGAGACCCATGACGGCACCTGAACGGAAGGCCACCTGCAGGCCGCTGTTCAACGACTTACGAGCAGCGTTGGCGGTACGCGCCGAAGCATAAGTGGCGGTCTTCATACCGAAGAAACCCGCCAAACCAGAGAAGAAACCTCCGGTGAGGAACGCGAACCATACCCATCCGTTCTGTAAGTCGAACAGACTCATCACAAAAAACAACACCGCCAGCACTATAAACACAATGATGACGACCTTGTACTGCTGTTTGAGATACGCCATGGCACCACGTCTGACGTGCGAGGCGATTTTCTTCATCAAATCTGTTCCCTCGTCCTCCTTCATCATGCTCTTATAGAAGTAATAAGCGAATGACAAAGCCAAGATTGACGCAGCGAGAACCAAATAAATTACCCAATTCATACGCAAAATTTTTGATTAATAATTATTTTAACTACTCTTTTGTTTTTCCAACATTTCAACCTGCAAATTTCCGAATAATATTTTTCTTATCAAAGAAAAAAATTTAATTTTTATTAAAATTTATTTTTGCGTCATTTGTCAGAATTATTTTGTATTTTTGTAGAATGAATAAGATAGTGCTTGAAGAGATAAGATTGTCGTATTACTCGTCGCAAAACGGCGCGTACGCTTTGTTTTTGAGCGAAAAAGGCTCGAAGATGAAGATGCCTATCATCATTGGAACCGCTGAGGCTCAATCTATTGCGCTTGCGACGGAGAATCATCGAGGCAGACGGCCGCTCACTCACGACTTGTTCAAGACATTTGCCGACATATACCTTATTAATATTAGGGAGGTGTGCATCGACAGGTTTCTGGATGGTGTTTTTTACGCCCGGTTGGTGTGTGAGAAAGACGGCATGACCACCATCATCGATGCCAGGGCCTCCGATGCGGTGGCATTGGCTCTGCGTTTCCGCTGTCCTATCCTCGCCAACCGAGATGTGATGGATGAGACAGGCATCGTGATAGAAAGCAACGACATCGAGGAGTTTGACGAAAAAAATCTGAGAAAAGACAATGGAGAAATCACCTTGGAGCTGTTAGAGGAACAGCTTGACGAGGCGATCGAAAATGAGGATTTCGAGAAGGCAGTGATATTACGTGACGCCATTTTGGAGATAAAAACGGCATCGCCGGAACAAAAATCCGACAAAATCTGAGAAAACACTTTATTCTGAATACTAAATTCTTAAAAATATGAAAGGCATTAAATTTCGTTTGATTGTGATGAACTTCCTGCAGTTTGCCGTGTGGGGAGCGTATCTGACATGTATGGGAACCTATCTCGCTATCCACGGTCTGGAATCCAACATCGGGGTGTTTTATTCCATCCAGGGCATAGTGTCTATCTTCATGCCGGCTCTTGTGGGCATCATAGCCGACAGATGGATACCGGCGCAGAAGACCCTCGGGCTGTGCCATCTCATCTCCGGTGCCGCCATGCTTGGTGCCGCCTATTACGGCTTGACAACGGGCGACTCAGTGCAATTCGGACCTTTGTTTACCTTGTATTCAATAGCGGTAGCTTTCTATATGCCGACATTAGCCATCTCCAACTCTGTGGCTTACAACGCGTTAGACAAGGCAGGGCTTGACACCGTGAAGGCCTTCCCTCCTATCCGTGTTTTCGGCACCATAGGGTTCATCTGCACCATGTGGATCGTCGATTTGCTCGGATTCCAGCCGACAGCGGCTCAGTTTGCTGTTAGCGGTGGCATTGGAATTGTTCTCGGATTGTATTCATTCACCTTGCCGGCATGCCCGCTCAACAAAGCCGACAACACCTCGTTCATCGACAAGCTCGGACTGCGAGCCTTTGCCCTGTTCAAAGACAAGAGGATGGCGTTTTTCTTCATTTTCTCAATGCTTCTTGGCGTCTCGCTACAGATCACCAACGGTTTCGCCAACCCTTACATCACCAGCTTCGGGGCAATAGATAAGTATGCCGGGACATTCGGAGTGGAGCATGCCAATATATTGATTTCCCTGTCACAAGTGTCGGAGACGTTGTGTATCTTGTTGATTCCGTTCTTCTTACGTAGATACGGCATCAAGAAGGTAATGCTCATCGCGATGTTTGCATGGGTGCTTCGTTTCGGATTCTTCGGTCTCGGCAACCCCGGCAGCGGCGTGTGGCTTTTCGTGCTCTCATGCATCGTCTATGGTGTGGCTTTCGATTTCTTCAACATCAGCGGATCGCTTTTCGTGGACAAGGAGACCGACCAAGGCATACGCTCATCGGCGCAAGGGCTTTTCTTCCTGATGACCAACGGCATCGGTGCAACCATAGGCACTTTAAGCGCACAAGCCATTGTAAATCATTTCGTTTACATCCCGCAAGCGGCAGGCGCGTCACCGGAGATGGTGGCTTCCGGATGGCAGAACGCGTGGTTTGTATTCGCCGCCTACGCCTTGGTGGTGGCAGTGGTGTTCGCCATCGTATTCAAATATAAACACGACCCATCGAAGATGTAACAATGAGACAATATCTTGATTTGCTTCAGCGTATTCTTGACGAGGGCGTTCAGAAAGGCGACCGCACCGGCACCGGCACCATCAGCATTTTCGGGCATCAGATGCGATTCAACCTCTCGGAGGGCTTCCCGCTCGTCACCACAAAAAAAGTGCATCTGAAGTCGATAATCTATGAGCTGCTGTGGCTCATCAGCGGCGACACCAACATAAAATACCTGCACGACCACAAGGTTTCGATTTGGGATGAATGGGCTAATGCCGACGGCGACCTCGGACCTGTTTACGGAGCGCAGTGGCGTAACTGGAACAACGAGGGCATCGACCAGATTCAACAGGTCATCGACAGCATAAAAAACAACCCCAACAGCCGCCGTCACATGGTGACAGCTTGGAACCCCGGTGTTTTGCCCGACGAGCATGAAAAAGACTTTGCCAAAAATGTCGCGGCAGGCAAGGCGGCACTGCCTCCCTGTCATGCCTTCTTCCAGTTCTATGTGGCAAACGGCAAGCTGTCGTGCCAGCTTTACCAACGCTCGGCCGACGTGTTTCTCGGCGTGCCGTTCAACATCGCTTCGTATTCGCTGCTGACCATGATGATGGCTCGGGTGTGCGGTCTCGAACCCGGTGATTTCGTCCATACCTTCGGCGACGTGCATATCTACAACAACCACATCGAACAGGTGAAGCTGCAGCTCTCACGAGAGCCGCGACCACTACCAATCATGCGGCTCAACCCCGAAGTCAAGAGTCTGTTCGATTTCAAATATGAGGACTTCACCTTGGAAAACTATAACCCGTACGATGCAATAAAAGCTGAGGTTTCCGTATGAAGACAAAAATATCCATAATCGTCGCGATGGCGAAAAACCGCGCTATCGGTAAGGGCGGCGACCTGATATGGCATCTATCTAATGATTTAAAGCATTTCAAAGAGGTGACATCAGGACATACGGTGATAATGGGTTACAAAACATACGCTTCGCTACCCGGCATGAAGCCTCTGCCAAAACGTCGTAACATCATCATTTCCAGCCATTTGACAGAAGTGCCGGAAGGCTTCGAGTTGGCAGGCTCCATACTCGATGCCATGAAAATGGTGTTTAATGAAGAAGAGGTCTTCATCATAGGCGGCGGCATGATTTATGAGCAGTTTCTGCCAATGGCCGACAAACTTTATCTGACCAGAATCGACAAGGACTTCGATGCCGACACCTTCTTCCCCATCATCAACTTCAGCAACTACGAACTCGTTGATTTACAAGTGGTTGACGACGACCCGCAAATCAATTGCAGCTACCGGTTCGAGACTTGGGAACGGAAATAATTCAACGTTTATAATCACAAAAAAGGATTCCCGTCACGAGAATCCTTTTTGAAATCACTTGTAATTCAAGCTATTACTTCACTACCGAGACCTTACGTGTCACCTCATTGCCGTTGGCGACGACGCGAATCATATAGATTCCGGCCTCGAATCCGTTAGTGTTTATTGTAATCTCGTCAGCGTCAAGAGGTTGCTCAAGCACTTTCTGACCGATTGAGTTATAAACCGTCACATTGCCGAGACCCTCAGCTTTTATTGTGATATTTTCTTTGGCAGGATTAGGATACACCTCGACAGCTTGTGTCATGTTCTCGTCAACGCCGTCTTCCGAGTAATAAACCTTCACGAAATACTCATTGCCGTATCTTGCCTTTGCCGGAATCGAGTAACAATCAATGTCTTTATAATAAGTCACCACCTTGTAATAGTACCAGTTGCCATAATCGAGAGGCTGGTTTTCCTTATATTCGTACTTGTTAGGGGCGATAATCTTCACACGTTTATACTCGCCATTATCGTTGCATTTTCTATAGATGAAATATCCGCTCACTCCTTCATTATACGATGGCGCCTCCCATGTAATCGTCGGCCTGCCGTTATCTTGCTTCTCAATCCACAGGTTTCTCGCGGGATTGCAGTTCTCGCCCACGCTGACGCACACCATATCAGTCGTTGCCGACTCACCGTTAGGGCAAAGCATGCTGACGGTATAACAATGTCCGAGTCCGCTGGTCTCATCATCGACAAACGGCTGTGAGTTATCAGTGATCATCTGATAAATCAGCTCATCGCGATAAATGCAGTAGGTGTAAGCGTCATTAATCTCGCCGCTCCATTCGAGGATTATGTCCTCGTCGTCGGCCATGCCTGTCAGGTTTCCCGGAGCCTCGCACGCCCCGGTATTGCCGCATCCGTTGTTAGCTGCAAGGAACACTCCGCCGGCAAGATCCGCCGACGAGCCGGTGTACGAATACAGGCTTACATTCTGAGAATCATAAATCTTGAACGACAAATTGCTGATAGTGTCATCCGTTGGCGTCCAGCCGAAACACACACGTCCCACAGGAATATCGACATGGAACGCCTGCGGTGCCGATGATGTCATCGTCAGCTGCCTGATTTCGGTGCCTGCCATATTGTAAATTGAGATATGGTTGCCTTTCCAGCCGTCGAACTGTGTTGTTGTCGTCACTATTTTCCAGTCGCAAGCCGGTCCGAAAGTTACGTTTTTCGTCACCATCTGTTTGCCATTGCGCCCATTGCTCACGGCATAAACCTTATATTCAAAGTTGTCGTAATACGGCACACGGTCGATGAAGGTCATGTTTTGTCCCGCTGCGATGCCTGTTGTTATCTCATGACAAATCTTATTGTTACGCATAATCACCACTTTCTCGATGTCCGACAGAGGCTCTCCATTGAGGCAAGTCGTGGGGTTAGTCCAGCTGACCGTCGCCTCGAAAGATGTCTCCGAGACAGGTGTCACCACCAAGTTTGTCGGGGCACTCGGCGTGGCGTCGTAAACATATTGCGGCACGAAGTTAAACATGGCGTCGGAGACGGTGGTGTAAGGTGCCGTGTCCATGACATACCATCCATCGGCGGAGCCACTCCATCCAAGGTTGAAATGATACAAGTCGTAGTCGTCGTAGCCATCGCAAATGAAGGCATGGCATCCGTCGTCGGCACAGCCGCCGTAATACATAGGCCATCCCATGTCGAACTGCTCTTTCACCATGTCGCACCAAGTCTCAAGGTCATAACTCTGGCGGCTCAGGTGCAGTATGTTGTCGCAAAACGAGAAATATGTGGGCATCGCTGTGACGATAGGGTCGGAGGCGCCTCCGCTGCCGTCGGGACCATAGCCCATGTCGATGGTCACTCCGCAGTGAAAACTGATCATCGCCACGGCCTCGATTTGCTCTACAGGTGACGACTCGTTTATCTTAGCCGGCATGTTATCCCAGTCATAATACGTATTCTCGAAGTCGGCGCATATCTCGCCATAGTCTTCGTGATAGTAGCAATGGCTGCCGTTGCCATGCACCGGATATTTCCAGAAGGCCACCAACTGTGCCATTGAGGTGGCGAGACAGCCCACGTAGGTGTGTCCGTGTGAGCCTGCCGGGTCTTCGGGGCAGTAATAATTATACGGATAGCCCTGGTCCCACTGCGTCTTCACCAAAAAATCGGTGCCTCTGCCTCCGTTTCTGGACACGAGTCGTCCGGTGTTTTCAAGCATCCGCCAGTCAGCGGCGACGTCAGGAGCCGCGTATGTGGTGGCACCGTACCGGCTGCGTCCCGTCACGATGCCGTCAAGGTAGTCGCGCAACGCAGGAGGTATGTTGTCGTAATCAAACGCCCCATTCTCCGAATATCCCACTACCGGACGGAAGAAATCGTCAGCCGAAATGATGACGAAGCCCTCGTCACCCACGTTGAAGACATAGAAACAAGCCTCGCCTCTGTCGGCATGAGCCGTATAAGCCAACGACAAATCAAATCCGCGACTTGCCGTGGCGAAGTGGTTGTCCACAAACTTCATGCCGAGCGACTTCGCCACATTGACATCGACCGGATTGGCGTTGATGAGCATTATGTCCAACAAAGCCATGAGTAACAACAAATATTTTTTCATGATTGTTTTTTTAAAAACAAAAGAGCGCTCAGCAAATCAATGTTGCCTCGCGCCCTTTTGCATTGTTATACAAATGTTATTTGACAACCGAGACCTTACGTGTCACCTCATTGCCGTTGGCGACGACACGAATCATATAGATTCCGGCCTCGAATCCGTTAGTGTTTATTGTAATCTCGTCAGCGTCAAGAGGTTGCTCAAGCACTTTCTGACCGATTGAGTTATAAACCGTCACATTGCCGAGACCCTCAGCTTTTATTGTGATATTTTCTTTGGCAGGATTAGGATACACCTCGACAGCTTGTGTCATATTCTCGTCAACGCCGTCTTCCGAGTAATAAATCTTCACGAAATACTCATTGCCGTATCTTGACTTTGCCGGGGCCGAGTAGCAGTCGATATCCTGATAGAACGCTATCACTTTGTAATAATACCAATTGCCATATTCCATGATCTTCGTCTCTTTGTATTCTGTCTTATCCGGGCCAAGGATTTTAGCGCGTTCATACTCACCATCCTCATTCACTTTTCTATAGACGAAGAAAGCCGCCAGGCCATCGGTCGCATCAGGCAACTCCCATGTGATGACCGGTTTTCCGTTTGACTGGTTATAGAACCACATATTCGTTGCGGCGTCGCATCCTTCACCGGCGGTCTCGCATGCCTCGTTTGAGAGTTCTGATTCGCCACCGTTGCCGAGGACGCACACCTGATAGCAATGACCTCCCAATGACGGAGCCTCATCGATGAACTCGTTGGAGTGAGCAAGCTCGCAAAGCAATCCGTCACGGTAGATGTTGAAGCCGTAGTTTGTTTTTAAGGAGCCTTCCCATGTCAGCACGATATTGTCGCCATCGATGGTAGCGTGCAGATCGGCTGGCACTGTTGTAGGAGCCTCGTTGCCGCATCCGTTGTTGCCTGCATACAACACGCCTTCAGGCACGCTGTTTGAAGTGCCGTCATACTGATAGACGATAGTGCCTGTGGAGTCTTTGATTTTGAATGTGAGAGCCACATTGTCGGTGCCGGCTTTCCATGCGAACGACACCTTTCCAAGGGTGATGTTCATGTTGTATGTCGCAGGGTTGTTGCTCGTCATGGTGAATCTGTCGATTTCGCGGCCTGCTCCATCGTATGCCACTAAATAAGCGCCTTTCCAACCGGTCATGTTGGTAGTGGTGCTGATGATTTTCCATTCGCATGTCGGGCCGAACGACTCTGAAGCCACGCCGGCGGCACCGTTGACACCGTTTAGCACGGCATACACCCTATATTCAAATGTGCTGTAGCACGGCACGTTCTCATTGACGAAGCTCATGCTCGCGCCAGGAGTCGGGTTATCGACGGTGTAGATAATCTTACCGTCTCTTGCGACAACCATCTGGTCGATTGACGAGATTGTCTGGTTGTTCATTGTCTTGGTCGGGTTGACCCAAGTGATGGTGGCTTCCTGAGCCATATCGTTGGTCTTTGTCGCCGTGACATTTGTCGGAGCCTGAACGGTGTTGTTGTAAACGTATGAAGGGACGTAGTTGAAGATAGCCGCTGCGCTTGACGCATAGTCAATGGCATCGACGGCATAGAAACCATCGTCGGAGCCGCTCCATCCGAAGTTGAAGTGGATGAAATCGTCCTCATCGTAACCGTCGGCGACGAAAGCATGGCCGCCACTGGAGCTTTGTCCCGAATAATAAACCGGACGAGCGAGGTCGAAATCTGCTTTAAGCAGATTCACCCAGTTTGTCAAGCTGTAAGAGTTTCTTTGTTTCTTCACGCAATAGTCGTAATCGAAGTAGTTTGCCATAGCATCGGGGACGAGGTCGGAATACGTGCCGCTGCCGTCCCAGTCGAATGTCATGTCAACCGACACTCCGCAGTGGTAAAGCAGTGTGGCGACAGCCTCGATTTGTTCCTGTGTGGCTCCGCTCAAAGTGTTGGGCATCAGATCCCATTGATATGTCGTCTCGCCGAAATTAGCGTATTGATAGCCATAGTTATAGTATGTCGGACCGTATCCTATGCAGTTATATCCGTGTGCCCCTTCGCCTTGGATAGGATGGTCCCAATATTTCATCACCTGTCCCATTGCCGTGGCCACGCATCCGGCATAGCAGCGTCCGCCGGAGCCGGTGTGACCGCCCTGTGTCGGAGGCGCATACAAGTTATACGGAGCGTTCTGGTTCCATCTGGTCTTGACGAGAGGACCCACCTTGCCGGATTTATTGGCACTCAGTTTTCCGGTGTTGATGAGTGATGTCCACTGACCCTGCACATCAGGTGTCGCCGTGATGTTTTTCTCAATGGCATGGCTGATGCTGTTTTTGTATGTCTCAACCATAAACATCGCGCCGTTATTCAGATTTTCGGCATCGAACGGGCCGTTGTCGGAATAACCGAGGATCGGGCGCACATTGTCGGATGCCGCCACGATGACGAAGCCGTCGTTGCCGACATTGAAAATGTATGCACAAGGGACACCGTCGTTGGATGTCACCGTGTAATACAATTGTAAATCAGCATTTTTTGTCATTTCATACTTCGCTTGGACAAACTTCTGTCCCAGTGTCTTGGCCGTGTTGACATCAACCGGATTGGCGGACAATGCTCCCATTCCGATGATGACTGCGACCATCAATGATAATAATTTTTTCATTTTGATTAAAGTTAGATTAATAATTTATTTTACTTGTTTTCTCATTCTATAACAGTTACTTTTTGTGTCGTGGAGCCTGATTTTGTCAGTATTTTGACCATATAGATTCCGCTCCCGAGTGTCTGCATATCTATAACGCACTCGTCGCCCTGAATCTTTTCCTCATAGACCTTTTGTCCGACGAGGTTAAACACCATGATGTTATTCATTTCCACGGCCTCTATTCTGAGTTTGCCCGTTGTTGGATTGGGATATATGCGCGCGTTGACAGAGTTTTCTGCCACTGACAGCACATCGACAACCACGTAGTCTGTGCCGTCTGTTGTCTCTGCCGGTGTCGATTCGCATGCCGAATTGTAGGCTGTCACCTTATAATAATAGGCACCGTTTGCCACCGCGTCGAAATATTCGTGTGTCTCGCCATTGACATCGCCAATCTCGTTGTACGATTCGCCGTCATCACTTCGATAGACTTTGAATTTTGACGGTGTGTAGTCGCAGTCCCATGTGAGCAGCGAGCCGCTTATGCCTTCCTGATATGTGAATTCCCCTGCTAATGCTGAAGGAGCCGTGCAGTTAGGGCAGTCGTTGTCACCCGAATAGACAGTGCCGTTCAGCTGTGTCGAAGAGCCGGTGAAGGAATATGCCGTCTGACCGGCCGAGTCCTTCAAGGTGATTGTGATTGAAGACACCGTTGATGACGGAGCCACCCAGTTGAGTGTGAAAGCACCTTCCGGGAACTGCACTTTCTCGCTCACCGGGCTTGACGACGTCAGTGTGATTTCGTGGAACACCGCGCCGTTGCCGCCGACAGCCTGCAACACGCCATTATTCCAGCCCTGGAAGTTGGTGGTTTGGCAGATAAATTTCCAGGTGCATCGCGGACCGTATATCACGGCTTTGTCATACACTTCGCCTTCCATGTCGTTGTTTATTCCGACAATTGAATATCTGTATGCGCCATACTCGGCGACATTATCCTCAAATGATATCAGCTCACCCGGCTGGGGGTTGTTATAAGTCTGTATCGTCTCGCCGTTGCGTTTCAGCACAATCTGCTGTATTGAGGTGAGGGCGTCTCCCGACACTGATGTCGTGGGCACCGTCCAGCTGACGGTCGCTGTTTTGGTGATTGCGTCATCGATGGCGATGTCCAGTGTCTCTATCGCCGGCACGGTAGCCTTGTAGATATAGTCCGGAATCATGTCGAACACCACTCTCTGGTAGCTGTTGAACGTGCCGTTGCCAGTATTCAGCGCGTCGATTTGGAAATAATTGTTATATGAGCCGCTCCATCCCCAGTTAAAATGGAAATAGCGTTGGTCGTTATATCCGTCGCAGTTGAACGCATGGCCTCCCGATCCGTTTGCCTCGGCTCCGGCATACACCACAGGTATTCCCTTGTCGAAGCTCTCGATGAGCATGTCTTCCCACTCTGTTTTAGTGTATAAGTCACGTGATTTCATGTTGACACAATCGCCATATCTGAAATACGCCTTAGCCGCGTCAACCACATCGCCTGTATTGGCGCCGCTGCCGTCAGGAGAGTAATCCATATCGACAGCCACTCCGCAGTGATACATCAGGAGAGCCACCGCCTGAGCCGCAGCGTTAGCCTGTTGGCCGAGGGAGTTAGGCATTATCGACCAGTTGTATGTCGTTTCCCCGAAGTTGACCGACAGCGTCCCGCCGTAAGAGCTGGTGCTGTAGGAATGTTCTCCTACGCCTGTCTCAGGCCAGTTCCAGAACTTCATCACCTGGCTCATGGCCGTGGCCACACAGCCGGCATAGCAGTGGTAGCCTGTCCAATAACTGTTACAAGCCGGAGCATAGTAGTTATAAGGGTAGTCCTGGTTCCATGTGGTGGTAATCAGCGGGCTGACGGCCTTGTCCATCCTTGTCATCGTGACGATGCCCTCTTTTTGAAGCAGCTCCCATTGACTGACGATTTCCTCTTCCGCAACCAATTCATTATCAATGGCATATTGGATTTGTCTGCCATAATGTCCAAGATAATAACGCAGTCCGTCAGGGATATTGTTCACATCGAAGGCGGCACCTTCGCCATAACCCAGGATAGGGCAGGCGCGGTCGTCGGCGGCGACAACCACATAGCCGTCATCATAGTTGAACACATATAAATAAGGAGTCCCATTCTCACCCGTCAAGGTGTAAACATGTTCCACAGAAGTAATGTCCTTTGCCGATAAAACATTGTTTATCAAATACTTAGTCCCAAGATTACGGGCAGTATTCACATCAACCGGTGCCGCTGACATAGTAACGGCGAAAAACATCATGACTGAGATAACAAACGATAGTCTTTTCATTGCTTTCATTTTTATTATAATTTAAACTATGACACCAATTTTCATATGATTGAACTTCAATAAGTTAAAATGGTTAAAATCCTAATCCTGACATTAGTCGGACCACGGATTTTGAACTTGTAAAAATACAAAAAAAATTAATACGTCAGTCACTTTTTTTTATATTTTTGCATTTCAAAATGAAAATCAAGCAGATGGAACATAAATTCTATGATTTTTACATGCGTTTCCCGAGTGAGGACGACGCGCTTAGGGCGAAAGATTTTTACTACGAGAAGCATCGTCCGCGTATCGGCGGCGAGTTCAAGATAAACGCCAACGGGGTCTGTTCGCTCTCGTTACAGGATGAGTGTGAGCTGATTACGGACCTCTACCCTTTCGGGCTGACGCGATACATCGTAGCCGACAACTTCCACGGGGTGAGGCGCGAGCATGGCAAGGACATCTTCGATTTCTTCACCGACAGCGACCATTATTATTGTTGGGATTTGAACGAGCAGGTGTTTGAAAAGCTCAACGATTTCTTGAAAAACGAGATACAAAGCGACGGCTTCGTGCCCGAGAAAGGCAAGCATGCTCCGTTCATACAGCGCACACTCGACAGCATGGGCATCGACGACTTGTTCAACATGCTCAGCGTTGACGCGCCGGGGTTGGATATTTAGTTTCAGGGTCTTTCTCGGATTTCCATTTTCGCGAGTTTTTGCACTTCGATGCTTGGATGACCGAACTCTTCCACTATCGTTCCGAGCATGAGATACATCCCGTCGCCTTGAAAAGGGTAGGTTTTCAACACGTTAGGGAAAATCGTGGCGTCGAAGACATCGCCGTTGGCATCCAAAAAGTTGGCGAAGTGCATCAGCTCTCCCCTGCCGGTCTTCACATATTTCAAGCTGACAAGTCGTCCAAGCATACGATATTGTTTTCCAACGTTTTGCAGCATGTTTTTGGCAAACACCTCGCCTCTGAACTTCGTCTTGAGCATGTCGAACCATGTCATTGATACCGGGAAACCGAGCAACTCTATTTCGTCGTAAGCGTCTTCAATCGGCTGTGTTTGCATCGACGGCAGCGGTATATGCGCCGGTGTCTCTTGCACCAGGCCTCGCATACCGTGAAACTTGTTGCGATAGCTGCTCATCTTGCCGTGGCAGGCATGGGCTTCCCACAGAAGCGTCGGTTTGCTCTTGCCTGTAAACATAAATGCGCCGCAGCGAATAAGTATCACCATCTGCTCTATTTTCGGGCGCAAACGTTCCATGAAATCGATTAGACTTCGATATTTTCCATTGATAATTCGTTCATTCACAATGTTTTGCGCAAAGTCAGCCTCAATGCCTTGCAGATGCACAAAACCGATGTACGCCACCTTGCCATACAGCGTCGTCAAGCACTCACTCATATTGACGCATGGCAGGTGGATGACGCCTCCTTGCCGTCGCAACTCATTGAAATACACCCATGTAGGATAAAAGCCCCCGAAATTGTTTATCACAGCCACCTGAAACTCTAATGGGAAATGTGCTTTCAGGAAGAGGCTTTGGAAGCTCTCCACGGCATACGAGGCAGAATGCGCTTTAGAGAACGAATATCCTGCAAACGACTCTATCTGCCTCCACACCTCACGTGTCACCGCATCGCTGTAACCTCTTGATTTACAATTGTCAAAAAACTTTTTTGTCAGTTCTGCCATCTCGTCTTTGCGGCGGCTTTTATGATTCATCATACGACGCAAAACGTCGGCATCCGACAAGTCGAGGCCTGCAAAATGATGGCACACTTTCAAGACGTCTTCCTGATACACCATCACGCCGTATGTCTCCTCAAGCAGCTGTTTCAGCACAGGATGCAGATAATCAATATGTTGCGGGTCATGAAAACGCTGTATGTACTGCCGCATCATGCCTGATTTCGCCACGCCCGGCCGAATGATGGAGCTTGCCGCCACTAACGTTTTATAATCATCACAGCGCAGCTTCCTCAGCAGTCCTCTCATGGCAGGGCTTTCGATGTAGAAGCATCCGTTGGTCTCGGCATTGCGTAGCAGATTTTTCACCTTTTCGTCGTTTTTGAAATCCTCAACACGATGAATGTCGATGTTCACGCCACGGTTTTTTCTTATGATACCAACTGCGTCCTTGATATGCCCTATGCCGCGTTGACTGAGGATGTCGAGCTTCTCAACACGCAGACGCTCAGCGACATACATATCCCACTGTGTCGTCAGGAAGCCTTTTGGGGGCATGTCGAGAGCCGCGTAGCACGTTATAGGCTCTTCGGTTATCAGTATGCCGCCGGCATGGATAGAGCGTATGTTCGGGAAATCAAGGATTTGCTGTGCCACATCAACGACGGGACGCGGCAGAGGCTCGTTTTTCGGGAATCCGTGCACCTTGCCGAGTTCGCGCAGGACAGAGTTGTCACGAAACGTCACCATGGCACCAAGCAACGCCACACGACGCTCCGGATACTGTTTGAAGACGTAGTCGATGACCTTGTCGCGGTCTTTCCACGAGTAGTCGATGTCGAAGTCAGGCGGACTGCTTCTTTTCGGGTTCAGAAATCGTTCAAAATAAAGGTCAAGGCCGATAGGGTCAACGTCGGTGATTCTCAGGCAATAAGCCACAATGCTGTTGGCACCGCTGCCCCGCCCCACATGGCTGATGCCCCTTGACATCGAGAAGCGCACTATGTCGGCAGCGATAAGAAAATACGACGCAAAACCCATCTTCTCTATGATGCCGAGTTCTTTCTCGATGCGCCGATACGCCTCTTTGTTGTGAAGCCCGTAACGGTATCTCATGCCGTCGAACGCCATCTTACGTAAAAGCTCAAGGTCGTTGTAAACGCTCTCGGTAAATGTCCTTTTATTCTTCGGTGTCTCAAAATCAAAATCTATACCGCATTGATTGACAACAGCTTCCGTCGTCTTTAGCATCTCCGGAAAGAGAGCATAGGCAGCCCTCAGCTTCTCCGGTGGCAGCAGCGTCTCATCGGCGGAGGCGTGATTTTCGAGTCTCGAAATGAGGATGTTTTTGTCGATGGCCCTAAGGTTTTTATGAACCTCAAAATCTTTCTCGCCGAGGAAGGTCACAGGTTGTGCGATCACTATCTTTTCCTGATGGTTTCGCAAGTCTGACGTAAGCAGTCGCGACACCTGAGACAGTCGCACTCCAATGTATTCGTTATCATTGAGCTGCGAAATTTTCCGTTTCCCGAAAGGGTAAATAACGATGACATCGTTCCACTGCGGCGCGTCTATATCATAAGGTGTCTTGCTGATGTTATGCTGCGTCAGCGTCTCGTTGATCTCACGGAAACCCTCGTTGTTTACGGCGATGGCGATGTAGAGCAAATCGTCACCGTTACGGAACTCGCATCCCGCGATGGGTTTGATGCCATATTTCTTGCATTCGAATACGAAATCGACTATGCCCGCGGTGTTGTTGATGTCGGTGAGTGCCAATGATGAAATATGCATACGACAGGCTTGCTCCACCAGATTCTCGATGGAGATGGTGCCGTAACACAAGCTGTAATATGACCTGACATTCAAATACATTTACCTTTTATCATACAGCCATCCCCTAATGGCTAATAGCTAATGGCTAATAGCTAATGGCTAATAGCTTTAAATATGGCATTTCCCCCGAAGCGTTTTCTTATCTTATCCATTGCGCCGTAGAGATTTGTCATTTCCGCAGTGTCGTCAAACAAATCGAGTTGCTGGGTGCCTCCTACGAGGCTGCTGAGTCTCACCCCTATGAGTCTTATCATCAGTCGGCGGTCGTAGAGTCTGTCGAAGATGTCGTACACCGTTTTTAATAATAGGTGGTCGAACGAGGTGTAAGGTATCTGTCGTTGCATAGTGTGCGTGTCGAAGTCGGAGTATCGTATCTTCACCGTGACGCAACCCGTGAGTTTGGTCTGCGAGCGCAGTTCGAAAGCCAGGCGTTCCACCATCTTTGCGAGCACGCTCTTCAGCAAAACGATGTCGATGGTATCGGTCTCGAAGGTGTGTTCTTTGCTGAGTGATTTCTGTTCCTCATAGGGCTGTACCGGTGCCGTGTCGATGCCGTTAGCTTTTTTCCAAATCTCCATTCCCGTCTTTCCAAGTGCTTGAGCCACAACGACATCTGGTATTTGACGGAAGTCACCGATAGTGACGATGCCCATCGAACGCAGCAGTTGAAACGTCTTAGCTCCCACCATCGGAATCTTGCCTATTGAGAGCGGGTCGAGGAAAGGATGCACCTGCTGGTGAGTGACCTGCAGCTCACCGTTGGGTTTTGCCTCGTCGGTGGCGATTTTAGAGATGGTCTTATTCTCGGAAAGTCCAAACGATATCGGCAGTCCGGTGTTTTTCATTATCGTCTCTCGCAGCTCGTGAGCCCATTTCTGGCATCCGAAGAAACGGTCCATCCCTGTGATGTCGATATAATGTTCGTCGATGCTTGTCTTCTCATAAACCGGTGCTTTGTCGGCTATTATCTCTGTCACGAGGCGTGAGTAGCGACTGTACAGCTCCATGTCGCCGCCTATGAACACCGCCTGCGGGCACAATTGTTTAGCCACTCGCATCGGTTGGGCCGAATGCACTCCGAAACGCCGAGCCTCGTAGCTGCACGTGGAGACGACGCCACGGTCCGACATGCCGCCCACGATGACGGGACGTCCCTCCAAGGCGGGGTTTATCAAACGCTCCACCGACACAAAGAAAGTGTCCAAATCCAAATGTAAAACAGTCCTTTCCATATTCTTTGGCTCTCGCAGATTACGCGGATTTAACAGATTTTTTTATTATTTCCACAATCTTATCTGTAGAATTGCTTGCGTTGCGAGCTGCATATTTCGCCGACTTGACTGAGGAAGAATTCCGTGTATTCTGCATAATCCTGCGAGAAATTTTTAAAAAAATTCATTTTTTTCTTGTCATGTTAAAAATTTTTTGTAATTTTGACGTGTTTTTAATCAAATTTTGCGACGAAAAATTAGTCATTATTTTAATACGTGTCAAGAAAAATTTTAAAATTTTTGCTATGTTATTCAGTACCAACATCAAATTTTTGAGAAAACGTCGTTTGAAGACGCAGGATGACGTCGCCACGGCGCTCAACATGAAGCGTTCGACGCTCAGCGGATACGAGAACGAGGTGTCGGAGCCGGGCATTGATGCACTCGTTGCCTTGTCAAAATATTTCAACGTTGCCATCGACACATTGATAAAGGTGGATTTGACGCAGATCGGCGAGTTTCAGCTCAGCCAGCTTGAGCGAGGCTACGACGTGCATCTCAAAGGCAGCAACATCAGGGTGCTTGCCACCACCGTCGATAGCGACAACATCGAGAACATCGAGCTTGTCTCGGAGCGCGCAAAGGCCGGATACACAACGGGTTACGCTGACCCTGAATACATCCGCATACTACCCACGTTCCAGCTGCCGTTTCTGTCGAAAGAGCGCAAATACCGCACCTTCCAAATCAGCGGCGACTCTATGCTACCTATCCCCGACAAGTCGTACGTCACCGGAGAATACGTCCTCGACTGGCATAACATCCACGACCGTCAGGCATATATCATCCTCACCATCGACGACGGGATAGTGTTTAAAATCGTTGAAAATCATATCACCGAAGGTTTCTTAAGGCTTCATTCACTCAACCCTATCTATCATCCGTTCGACATCTCGCTCAACGAGGTGAAAGAGGTGTGGAAATTCGTGCATTACATCAGCTCGGAGATGCCTGAAAACATGAACCGGCCACGCGAACAAGAGCTTATCGACACAATAAACGACCTCAAAAAACAGGTTCAAGCCATACAAATGAAGCTGGATTTGTAAAAAAAATAAAATTTTTGTCATTTTTTCCCAAAAATTGTCTATATTTGCGCAAATTTTAAATCCTAAAATTATAAAAGTATGAAGAAACTATTTTTATCATTGATGCTTGTTGCAGGATTGGCAGCAGGTTTCACAAGTTGCGAAAACAACGATGACGAAAACACGACACACACACAGACATTCACTTTGGGTGAGACAAGTTATACTGTTGACAACGCCATCGCCGTCATGAACATTCAGTATCAAGACAGAGAGGTTTACAACGCCATTGTATTGTCACAAGGTGAGTTAATCGGTGAAGCCGGTGGCGAAGGCCAAGCTGTCGTTCTTCTTTTCAAGGGTAACATCACGTCCAACACCTACTCGTTGTCAGTAAATGAAGAGGCTTATCCGAAGTACATCGTAGCCAAATGCGGCATTGATGACATTGTCAACTTCGACCTTGAGAACTACGAGGATAACGAAGACGCTTATATCGCGAAGACGGGCACTTTGACCGTTGAGGAGTCTAATGGCAAATATGTCTTCACAACAGATGGCATTGAGGTCAAGAATTACAAAAACGATGAGGTTTTGGCTTCAACACTCGATTATGAAGGCACACCTAACGTATTCACGCTTGCCACAGTAGAGGAAGGCGACCTCAATGGTACTCCTGTCGTGACAGCCGGCACCACCAAAGTGACTATCATGTTCATCGAAGTCGGTGTCGCTTGCTTCATCACAGAAAACGGCGACTTCATCGGATTCTCATCGACAGATTCATTTGACAACGGCATTCCAACAGGTGAGTTCACCAACAGCGACAAGCCTATCCTCTTTGTTGAGGCAATGAATATCGAAAACATCAAGCACGCGACAGACGGCAATATTACCGTTGCTAAATATGGCGATGTTTACACTATTGACATAAACGCGACAATCGAAGACACAGATTATGTCATGCACTATGTAGGCACAATGCCTTCTTTTGAATATCCTTTCTAATCAGAACAGAGCATAATAAAAAAGACGTCACTCTTCGAGTGACGTCTTTTTTTATAATCGTCATTTCGACTGAAGCGAAGCGAAATGGAGAAATCCTTTTTAGAATAAGCTTTTGCGGATGGAGGATTTATTCACCAGAGGTGAATGCTTTCGCTTCGCTCAGGTCTCGACTACGCTCGAAATGACGTGCGTTATTTCCCCCAGTAGTGGAAATCATCAAGTTCCTTCAGCAGCTCTTTCACCGCTGCCTCAAGTTGTTCGTCAACACCTTGGGCGAGCTTCTCCGGAGTGTTTTTCACCTTGATGTCAGGCTCCAACTGGCTGTTTTCCAGATAGTCACCCTCCTGTGTGCGATACCCCACCACAGGAAGTCCGAAATACAGGCTGTTGTCCTGCAACGTCTCCCAAGTGACGGTGCTCATGGTGCCGGGCACAGGCATCCCGACGAGTTTGCCCATGTGTTTATGCTTGTAAACCCATGGTGTCCCGTGCGCGTTGCTGTAGTTTGCCTCGCCCACAATCATAATCGAAGGCTTCACGTAACGGCGCGACGGCATCACACAAGCCACCGTGTCGCGAATCACCTGTTCGAGATATTTCTCGCCGGAGAAGAGTATCTCGATATCTTCATGCAGACGGCCACCACCATTGAAACGGGTGTCGATGACAATGCCTTCGCGGAGGTTGTATTTGCCCAAGATGTCGGCATAAACATCGCGGTAGCTGGCGTCGCCCATGCTTCTGATATGGACGTATCCGAGACGCCCATTCGACAGGCTGTCCACGATATGAGCGTTACGTTTTATCCAGCGTTTGTAGAGCAAGTCATTTTGCGTGCCTCGTGAGATAGGTTTCACCACCTCGTCCCAGTGTTTTTTCGACTTCGGGCTGTACAACGACACCAACACGCTTTTCCCCGCCTTCTTGTTAAGAAGCGGGAAGTAGTCCATGTCACGCGTAATCGCCACGCCGTCAATCTTTTCGATGATGTCGCCGGCTTTGACCTGCGAGTTTTTCTTGTCGAAAGGGCCATATTCCAGCACTTCTTCGACGCGGAGTCCGTCCTTGTCGTATTTCCAGTCGAGCAGCAGTCCGAGTTGCGCGGTCGCGTCGCCGTCGGCGCCGCTCCCGCGATAGCCCGAGCCGGAATGAGAGACGTTAAGCTCACCAAGCACCTCGCTGAGCAGCTCCGCAAAGTCGTAGTTATTATTGACATGTGCGAGGAAAGGATAAAAATCTTTCTTTATCTGCTCGAAGTCGGCTCCGTTATGGTCGCGGCGGAACAGACGTTTGCTCTCTTGCAGGAACACATGGTTGTACATATATTCACGCTCGGCGGCATGGTCAAGCTCCATGGTGGCGTCATATTTAATAGGTGTAGCCTTACCTCCTTTGGTGTCGATTTTCTGGAGATTACCGCCGGACAAAACATAGATGTTGTCGCCTTTTTTGTTTAACACGAGATTAGCGCCGCCACCATCGAGTTTCTTCAAAATCTTGGTCGATTTCTCACGAACATCGAGTTCCCAGAGGTCATAGCCTTTCTCAAACGAGCTTAAAAAATACAGTTTGTCGCCGTCCTTCGACAAGACGGCACCCGAAAGTCTCGACGACATAGGTGTGAGGCGGACGACACGCTCATCGAGTCTATCTAATTCAATATCAATGGCTTTAGTCTCTTCTTTCTTGTCTTTGTCGTCTTTTTTGCCTTTTTTATCCTTCTTATCTCCTTTATCTTTTATCTCATTATCTTTTATCTTTTCCTCCTCCTTCTTCTGAATCTCATATTCTTCCTTCGAGAGCTTGAATTTATCGTATGCGTCCTGGTTCATGAAGCAGATGAAGGCATCGTTTTGGCTACCCCATGAGGCGTGAGAGCGCATTCCGTAACGGTTGGAGTGGAAAGTGATTGCGTTGCCGTCCAAGGCCCAGCGCGGGCCTCCGGTGATATAGCCGTCGTTGGTGATATTGTAAATCTTCATGTCGCCGTTTGCCGAGACTATTCCCACATCGGAATAGGGGTCACGCATGTTGGTGATAAGCGTCAAGGCGAACCATTTTCCGTCGGGAGACCATTGATAACCAAACTCGTATGCGCTTGTCCCGTAATGTTGCGTCCCGTCAGTGATTTGACGTGTTTTCTTTGTCTTCAGATTCAGCACTTTAAGGACATGACGATTCTCGATATAGGCTATTTCCTTGCCGTCGGGTGAAAACTGCGGTGCCGAGCGTTCGATGCCGTCGTCGTCGAACAGACGTTCCTCCTCTATCAAGGTGGCATAGGCGAAATTAAGGTCTTCCTTACGTGTCATTTTCGCGAGATAAAGGTTATAATAGCCGTCACGCTCGGAGGTGTAAACCAGCATCTTCCCGTCCGGAGAGAACGACGGATCCGCCTCAGCCTCAGGCGTGTGCGTGATTTGTTTGGTGGTCTGGTACTCATCGGATGTGACGAACACCTCGCCGCGCGACACGAAGGCTATGAGGTTGCCTTCCGGTGTTATGGTGAGGTCGGAGGCACCACCGAACCTGCCACGTTCCACCATGTTTTCCTGATCGTTAACAATATGAATATCAACCTTTTGAGGCTTTTGTCCTATTGTTTGTGTATAAATCTCACCCTGATAGCCGTAGCACAGGGTGCCGTCGTTGGCGATGCTCAGGAAACGAACGGGATATGTCTCGAAATCAGAGATCTTCACCGGCTCGAATTTCGCCGGCCACTGCATCATATACACGTTTTGGCTGTTTCTGCCTGCCGGCTCGCTGAGGTACACGAATGAGTTATGGTCGGGCATGAACACAGGGTCGCGGTCCTCACCGATGTTGAACGTCAATATCTTATGTGATTTTTCCTTGGCATCGTAATACACTATGTCGCGTGCCACCGATGATGTCTGGTGTTTCCTCCAGATATTCTCGCTTCCTTTGCGGTCGTAGTACAGGAACGACTCTCCGTCAGCGTCGAACGACACCGAGCACACCGTGGCGGCGGTAACCTGCTGTGGCCGTCCGCCCTCAACCGACGCCTTATACAGTTCCGTCATCCAGCCGGCGGCAAACTGGGCGTCGGCGGCGTCTTTCTGGATGTGGGCACTATAGTATATCTCAGTGTCGTCGGGCGAGAACGCCAGCGGTATCTCATTCGCCGAGTGCGTCGTCACCCGTCGCGCCACGCCGCCCTCAACAGGCATCACATAAACGTCGAAATTGCCGTTGCGGTCGGTGGCGAAGGCTATGTCTTTGCCGTCGTTGGACCAAACCGGACAGTAATCGTATGCCGTGGATGTCGTCAGCTGACGAGCAGTACCGCCTTTAGAATCAACGACATAGATGTCGCCTTTATAAGTGAAGGCTATTTTTTCGCCGTCAGGCGAGATTTTGTTGTAACGCATCCAGAGAGGCTGTTGCGCCAATGATGCCATCGTCAGAAATGACGCGAGTAACACAAGAATTATTCTCTTCATAACAGTTTGAAGTTTAGAGTTTAGAGTTTAGGGCATTTGACCAGTTGAAAGTTTTTGAGTTAAAAAGTGTATTATTTTTTTGACGTCACAAAAATAAAAAAAAACTCTGTATTTGAATAAAATTTTGTAATTTTACATTTTAAAATTTTGACAAAAAGATGGAATTGAATTTGAAGCGTCCGATAGCTTTTTTCGACTTGGAGACGACGGGGTTAAACATCATGCACGACCGCATCGTAGAGGTCAGCATATTGAGAATCAATGTCAACGGCACTCAGGAGCAGCGCACCTGGCGTATCAACCCGGGCATCCCGATACCGCCTGAGACGACAGCCATACACGGCATCAGCGACGCTGACGTGGCACATGAGAAGACGTTCAGACAGGCGGCGCCGGAGATTTCCAAGTTCTTGGGCAACTGCGACTTGGCTGGATATAACATCCTGAAGTTCGACCTCCCCATGCTCGTCGAGGAGTTCATCCGCGCAGGCGTCAACTTCGACCCGAAAGACCGTCAGCTCATCGATGTGATGAACATCTTCATGAAAATGGAGCCTCGCACCCTCAAAGGCGCATACCGTTTCTTCTTGCACAAAGAGCTTGACAACGCTCATTCAGCCAACGCCGACACCTTCGCCACTTACGAAGTGCTGATGGCTATGCTCGACCGTTATAAAGACGCCGAATACACTGATTTTAAAGGAGTTACATCAAAACCCATCGTCAACGACATGACGAAGTTGGCTCGTTTCTCGTCACATCATCAGAACGCCGACCTGATGGGACAGATAGTATATGACGAGCAGGGCAAGGCAGTGTTCAAATTCGGGAAACACAAAGACGAGCGCGTGGAAGACGTGTTCAAGAAAGAACCTCAGTACTACGACTGGATCATGAAAAGCGACTTCCCGGAATACACGAAGCGCGTGGTGACAAAACTGAAGTATCCCGACAAAAACATTCATTTTTGATGATTTCCGACGTTCAAAACATAAATATCGCGGAGTACGACTACCCGCTACCTGAAGATAGAATTGCGAAATATCCTCTTGCCGAGAGAGACGCCTCCAAGCTTTTAGTGTTGAAAGACAACAAGATAAGTGAAGACCACTTTCGCAACATAGGCGATTTCCTGCCTAAGAAGTCTGTCTTGGTCTTCAACGAGACCAAGGTGGTGAGGGCGCGTTTGCAGTTCATGAAAGAGTCAGGTGCCATCATCGAGGTGTTCTGCTTAGAGCCGGTGTCCGGCAACGGAGATTATCAGATAGCGTTTGCGTCGTCGTCGCCGGTGGAGTGGCATTGCTTAGTAGGCAACTCCCGCCGCTGGAAAGGGGGCACTCTCACCATGCCCTTGACTGTCAATGGGAAAGAGATGCTGATGCGAGCTGACAGGCTTGAGAAGAACGACGCCTACTCGTTGATACGGTTCTCTTGGGAGCCTGACGGAGTCAGTTTCGCGGCGGTGCTCGAAGCGGCGGGCGAGATACCACTGCCACCATACCTGCACCGCGAGGCGGAGCCGAGCGACAGAGAGCGTTATCAGACAGTGTTCGCCAAATATGAAGGCTCAGTGGCGGCACCCACGGCATCGCTACACCTCACCAAGCCCTTGATAGCCAAGCTGAAAGAGATGGGACATGCCATAGAAGAAGTGACATTACACGTAGGAGCCGGCACCTTCCGTCCTGTGGCCTCCGACACCATAGGAGAACACGAGATGCACTCAGAGACAATAATAGTGCGACGTGCCACCATCGAGCATCTGAGAGACAACATCGGGCGTACGATAATACCCGTAGGCACCACAAGCATGCGTACCATCGAATCGGTGTATTGGATTGGCGTGATGATGCTCGAACAAGGCTTTGACGAGCGCGATATCCATGTAAACCAATGGTATCCGTATCATGACAGGACATCGCTCCCTTCCGCCGGCGACAGCCTTGACGCGATATTGAGATACCTTGAGATGCACCATCACGAGGCGTTGCATGCCACCACCGCGCTGATGATAGCACCATCGTACCCGATAAAGATGACCAATGCGCTCATCACCAACTTCCACCAGCCCAAGAGCACACTGCTGCTGCTGGTGTCAGCCCTTATCGGCGACAAATGGAAAGAGGCATACCGTTTTGCGTTGGAACACGATTTCAGGTTCTTGAGCTACGGCGACTCCTGTCTTTTCATTCCATGACATCCTCACCCTGATTGAAACATACAACGTTGAAACAAAACTCTCAACTAAAAAACTGACTCTAAACTCTAAACTCTAAACTAAAAGGATCGCTTCGGTCGAAATGACAGGAGGTCACTGCACTGCCCAGTCCTCGATGGTCCAGGTGTCGATGTCGAAGTTGACGCCAACCTTCACGAGCTTGCGCGGGTCGGTGGCGAACTGGGCGGCGTAGTCCTTGG
>CALCYT010000020.1 GCA_937906455.1 uncultured Bacteroidales bacterium
TATGTAAATACTTGATTCTTTCAAAAACGATGGTATAACCTTATCTGTTTTATAACCCTCATTGCATGAATTATCCTTCCATGACATAATAGTTTCTGGTGTAAGATATTTGTTGCCATTTAACCTCTTTTCCTGGGCTGCGAAAGCATCTGCCACACAACTGTTTTCACAAATCTGTTTATAATCTTTGAGAAGATGATCTACGATTATCATTTCATAGTTTTTGCCATCCACTATCCAAGATAAAGTTGTGGTCTCTTTACCTTCAGATAATTCTGTGGAATAATTCACGTTATCCGCACCCTGCCCTTTAAGTTTATCTTTGTAAGCTTTGAAATTACCAATAAGATCAGGATAGTAATAATCCTCAAACTCCGGTGGAATTGTTGTGATATACCCGCTCGGGTCGGTGTACCTCAAAGGATTATTAAAACAATAAGAGTATCTGTTATATGCCTGGGAGTTTTGTTCGTCTTGTATCACAATGTCGGGCGAGGCGGTGACATTGTTGTTATTTTGACTGGCCTTTTTAATCATATTTTAAACACTATTAGTATTATGATTACTTATTAGATTCCATGGTATTTCCATAATTCTCAACATATATGTCATATTTCTTTACCATAGAGAAAATCATGTTTTTAAATCTTTCGAATTTATGATTAAACACTAATTCGTAATCTCCATTTTCTAAGGAAGTAAAAGAATGAAGCACACGGTTTCCCTGTTTATAACATTCTATGATAAAAGTGGGAATATCGTATTCAGAATGTTCATCGGTATTGTATTTTTTCTTTTCTTCAATAATAGGAATTGTTTTATTTAAATAAAAATCATTGATAGAAGAAATAAACAAATTTATTTGTTCTGATGAATCAATACAATATTTTGGACAACTTTCCATGTAGTCAACATAAACCAACATTTTGCCTGTCATTGATGAGTAAGAAAACGTATATTGGTCATAGCTATTGCCCCACGCATTCCAATAAATAACAACTATGCTATCAATATCTTTCTCAAATTGATAAGATTGAGTATCACACCATTTTATTCTATCCGAGTTTTCATTGAAGATGGCATCTTTTGACCAACAATAATTTGAGTTCGACAGTATAAATATACTTATACCGGTCATTAATACCAAAATTTCTGAAAATTTGTATTTGATAGTTTTCATAGAATAATGTTTGTCTGTTAGTAATATTTGTATTTGTCAAATAAAAAACGATACGGGGGATCCACCATACTGCGGCCAGTTTCTTTGGTTGTGTACTTTAACAACTGCCTGACGACAAAGCCTTTGTACGAATCTGTAGTTTTATTCCACAATGGTTTATGATTAATAACGTTTTTATAGGCTAATCTATGCGAATTGTAATTATCGCCATTGTTCTTTTTTATATGTGAATAATATTCATGAACAACAATTGACGATTGTATGTTTTCCACAGTGGTTTCATAGACATAGGCATATTTGTCAGAACCTTGAATTTTCCCAATTCCTGTTCCCAGCTGATAAGTTGATTTCCAAATTGCCTTCATACTTGGATTATAAATAATACTATTATTATATAAATCACTCATATGAAAAACCTCATCATATATCTGTTCTCCTTCCATTTGTGAAACGATATCTGTCCAAATGTTTGACTTTGCATCACCAGTAAGAAGACTCCGGACTTCGTCATATTTAAACATGTCAGAATACTCAAGGGCTTCGTTTTCTGTCAATGACGAAAAATCGATGTTATCATTGCCGGTATACACCAACACGTCTCCTGTAAAGCCTTCTTTTGTTGTTCCCAAGAAATTCCCGTTCACGTCATAAATTGGGGAATACTTTCCTTCACTCAAGTCAGTGTTGAAAGAGTTGCCGTTTTTTCTGTTGATGTCGACATCATAATACATGGTTGAACTCCAATTCAGGATGTTGTAATGGCCTCTAACAATATACCCGCTTGGGTCGGTAAACCTCAATGGATTATTGAAACAATACGAATACCGGTTATATGCTTGTGAGTTTTGTTCGTCTTGTATCACAATGTCGGGCGAGAGCATGCGGGCAACAAGTGGGTCGTACAGTCGTCCGTTCATGTTTATCAGTCCGAAATTGTAGAGGTGTTCGTGTCCGGTATAGCCGCGGTCGAACGAGGCGGTGACATTGTCGTATGTGAAGTTTTCCTGAAGCATCGTTATATCTAATTATAATTTAATCATTCCGGATGCAGCATGTGTTCCGCTTCTTTTCTCTTGTGAACTTCATCAAATAGATTAGTGAGACCATTTTGAAAATCTTCCCAATGGTTGTTAATTATTTCTTCTATAGGAAACATTTCAGCACCCCAGCGAGTGTTAACTATAATATATACTTGATTTTTAGATATATTAATACCATATATGAAATAACAATAATAAGGCTTTCTAATTTTAAAAATAATATCAACAGATTTATTAATTAAAAAACGAGTCGGATCGCAATCTGCACAAACCAGATTCTCACGATATGGCACAGAATAGCAGGATTGATATAGATCAGGACCCAGCCCCAATATAACATCATTGCTATCAACGACAGAATACCAACTAATGCATGGCAAATAGTTTGTTTTCTGAATATCTGTCAAGTTTGATATGTCATGCAATCTTGTATAATCATTTTTGTGACTCCAAACAAGATAAAGAGAATCAAGGAAAACACCATTTAAATAATCTTCTTTATCATGATTTGCAACCTTGTCTTCCATATATAAACAGAAGCATATATGTATGTCGTTTTTTTTGTCCAATTCTAACATACTAAGTTTTTGTTCTTTAATAAATGACGCCATTGCTGCTGTATCAATAGAGTATCTTTCTATAATATCTAACGGATTTTGAGATATAGAATTTATATATGTCAAAATGAAGAGTACAAGGCAAAATATTCTTTTCATATTTTTAAATTTAATAATACAAAAAATGAACTTGTATGGCTTTGTTAAAATCGAAAGGTTTTGATATTAGGTAACCAATCTCAGGATCCTGTATCCAAAACTTATAAGACATAATATTATGTGCACCACGTCCCCATGTTTGGTGTATTCTACACTGCGCTTCTCTGAGCAAAACATTATGTGCAACTTTTTTGCCAGTATTAACATCAATGGCTATATCTGCATTATTGTAATAAAAATCATTAAACACACATTTTTCATCAAATTCCCCATTATATGCAATATTATATACTGCATGTTCTCCTCTAGCCATCTCAGCGTAAAATTGTTCTGAATTTACAGGATCTGCAGTGTTACTAATCCAATAAGTATCTCGAATATCTTTAACAGACATATTTCCTTTATGATAATTATTAATAACTTTACCATTGGTAGGGACACAATCATTACTTCCTAATCGCTGCTGATAATCTGGTCCTGTAGGATATGCCCTGTTTGCTTTCATTACTATATCACCGCTCCAGAAATTTCTCCCATCTCTTACGGCGTCAATTCCACCAGAAATTCCACCAATAAGACCTCCTATAACCGCACCTTGTCCGCCTGCTTTGGCTCCGGCCAAAAGGCCTTGGCAGAAGTTTGCTCCTTGCATCCATGAATTGCCCGCGCCTGTAACAAAGCCTCCCGCTAACCCAGAGGATGCTCCAATCACCGAACCAGAAGCGAAACTCGTTGCCGCTGTTTTTGCAGCCGTCGTACCCAAAAAGCCTGCGCCGAAAGCACCTCCTCCAATCAATGAACTTACGCCGGCACCAACTCCTGCTGAAAGTGCCCCTGCCGCTACTCCAATGCCGAAGTAGGCCAAGCCTTCACCGAAAGTGTCAAATTTGCCCCAGTTGGTAGTTAAGTTGACCACTCCGCCAATTGCTGCACCTATCACAATATGCCAGAACTCCCCATCAGGATCAGTATATTTCAACGGATTGTTCAAACAATAAGCATATCTGTTGAAGTTCTGCGAGTTGTCGGGGGCTTGTATATAGTTGTCGGGCGAGAGGAAGGTTGACATGTAGGGGTCATATACACGTCCGTTCATGTTAATCAGTCCGAAGTTGTAGAGGTGTTCGTGTCCGGTGTAGCCGCGGTCGAACGAGGCGGTGACATTGTCGTATGTGAAGTTTTCCTGAAGCATGGTGCCGACATTTTTGTTTCTCGATGCAAAGTTACCAAAATCACAACAAAGCTATTGTTAGTTATTCCAATAAGATTTTGTTTGTTGGCAAAAATATTACTTTTATAACATTAGATACGATAGTGTCATTAGTATTTGTTATGAAAATACCTTGGAAATCATATTTGCCATAATTATTGTTTTGAAGTGTAAAGAAGTTCTCTTCTGTGGATTCTTCAAACATCTTTGAATTAAACAACCGATTCATTGGACAATTGAGGTTTTGTTTTAGTATAAGGGGATGTGACCTTGAAATCCAATATTTTAGCGGTTTGTTTCGTCTATTGACAATAATGGGCAAAGGTTCTTTATAAATATCTTCTTCGTGTATAATGCATAAATAGACACCATGTCGTGATAGGATCTGCTTTTTTGTATTTATTACATCCATGTTATCAGGATTCATGATAACTTTTTGAGGTAACCAGCTATCGGTTGAAATACAAAATGATAGAGACACACTTTCATCAACATAGATGGTGTCTTGCTCTATTGACAGCGTAAGTATTAATGATTTGTCGTTGTTTTGTGATAAGCAAACGATGTTGATACTGTTCAATAATATAATAAGTGCTAATGTACGAATGAATTCTTTAGCCATGGCCAATAAATACTAAAATTATAATTAGAAAACTGAGGCAAATATTGTAAACCATAAATGTTAGCGTTGTAATAACAGCTATTCATAACTTGTTTATAATGATGTAATGATAATCCGTTATACTTGGCAGTTTGTACTTCAAAACCATAAGCTTGATAATCGAGGAAGTTGTAATATGTATCAGGATTCTTTTCATATTCAGCAAGAACATAATCAAATTTGTGTTTCACTTCATGGCATAATGATGATTTTGCCCATCCCCAACCTTTTGATAATGCTTCGTCATATATGTAAATATGATTGTTATTTGGATCAAAATCTCCACATTTGCCATCCACAGCTCCCTTATACTCCATTGTGATGTCTCCAAATTCTTTTTTATGAGAATTTGCATAATTTTCTAATTTAGAAAATTTTTCTTGATAGGTTAACATATCCCAAGTAAAGAATCTGCATATATCAAGAGCATTATACAATCCACCAAGTCCATAGCCTATGTTTTGCAGAACGCTATTCCCTTTTTTCCACAAATAGCCCCATTCTTTCTTAGAAAAATTATATGAGGCAATACCACAACTAATGGTAAAGTCGCTTTGCCCTCCTGTACATAAATACATACCTGCGGAGTTAACTGTAGAAGCAACTATCATGCCTAAAGTGTTACAAAACATAATATCTGTCGCTGCCACTGCAAGACCAGCTCCTGCGCTTGCTAAACCCGTTAAACCACCACATATCATATATGACCATGTAGTACTTGATGAATAATTCCAAGTCAGGGGATTATAAGTATTATTTGCCAACACTCCACCCGTGTATATCCCGGCAACTGCACCGATAATCAAAACTGCAGCAGTGAAACTTTCCCCATCAGTATCAGTATATTTCAACGGATTGTTCAGGCAATAGGCATATCTGTTGAAGTTCTGCGAGTTGTCGGGGGCTTGGATGTAGTTGTCGGGCGAGAGGAAGGTTGACATGTAGGGGTCATAGACACGGCCGTTCATGTTTATCAGACCGCGGTATTTTATAACGTAACTCATTGTGCCGTTGTTGTTCGAATCCAGTGCAAAGATAGCAAATAATCCGGTTGATGCGGTCAGATATAACACTATTTTAATTTCACATTTGATATTTTGTCCCAACAACAATCAATAAAGTCATCAATTGTATGCATTTGTGGGGCATATTTATTGTAACCAGAATCCAGCACAAAAAAACATTTGCCCTTTACGCCCCATAATAATGGATATGGAACCAATATTATGTCTTCATAACGATCAACTATTGAAGGATATGCAAATACACAATCCAAAGCCCCGTTATACAACAGTTCTCCAATAAAAATATAATAATCTTCATCAAACGCTTCATATAAATAACTGTTGGGATTAAGTAAAGAATCCCCTTTATCGATAGAATCCCAGTATTTTATATTAAAATCATAACATCGTTTGTTATTCCTGTCATATAAATAATCTTTATATACAAACTTGTAACTCCAACCTTTGGAAATTACTTTTTGAATATAGTCTGTGATGAATTGTCCGCTGCAAAAAAAATTCCTTGTAAAAGCAGAAGTGTCAATAATATTAATGTCTTTTTCAATATAAGTGGCATTACCACCATCGTATGTTGGTGTAAGATACACAATACTATATGTAAAGAACCTTGTTGTATCGCCATTATAGTCTGCTAAATATTGGCAAAAATTTGCTACAAGAGAATCTCTGTAATAATTATAGTTATTATCAGTTATTAAGTCTGAATAATTTTGCCCCCGCATTTTAATGGATGACATAAACGTCAATAAACATACAAACAATGAAATAATTATATTTTTCATAATTATCTTTCTTTTATGTGAAAAACACCAAATTTTCCATACAATTTATTTAGGTCGTAAAACAACAATGATTTATAACCTTCAACTTGACCATTATTATCAAGACCGGAATCCCAAATGCGAATTTCGTGTGCTAACGTCTTATCGTTAAGGATGAATTGTGTAGCTGTTGTCGCATTTACAACATGCCCCTTAATAGATTTATTATAAAAATTGAAAAATACACCACAATTTCTATTCATTTCTTTATATGCACGTTCCTCGTAATAATCTAATCCATTTGACATGTCAGAATAATCTCTGGTATTTATGTAAATACTTGATTCTTTCAAAAACGATGGTATAACCTTATCTGTTTTATAA
>CALCYT010000021.1 GCA_937906455.1 uncultured Bacteroidales bacterium
AGCGGACTGTTCATCCTCGGCGCTCTCGGCGCGGGATATGCGCTTAGAAAGAAGAAGGATTGACAGACTGATATAGTTATAGATTATAGTTTGAAGTTTGGAGTTTGAAGTTTGGAGTTTATAGTTTATAACTTATAGTTTGTCGGTTGTCTCCCGTCGGCTTGCAATGAATTGCAAGCCGACGGGAGACGTTTTTTTAATGATGTCATTTTTTTGTGAGATAATGATGTTTAATCCGAATTTTAATCGTATATTTGCAAGCTAATATTTTTAAAGGATAGTGAGAACGCGTGTGAAACAGTGAAAAAATGAAGAATATTTGTGTTTTCTGCGGAAGCAGTATGGGTTTTGACAAACGTTATGCCGAGGCTGCGGCGAGATTGGGCGATGTGCTTGCCGACAACGACTGCACGCTTTATTACGGCGGAGGCAGCGTCGGACTGATGAACGTGATAGCCGAGATAATGCTCAAACGCAACAAGAAAGTCATAGGCGTGATGCCTGATTTCCTGCTCGCTCATGAGATAGGGCATCCTGCCATTCATAAGATGGTCGCGACAAAAACAATGGCTGAGCGCAAGGAGATACTGATGAGCGAGTCGGACGCCTTCATAGTCATGCCGGGCGGCTTCGGCACCCTCGACGAACTATCGGAAGTGGCTGTCGCCGACCAGCTCAGACTCATGGAAAAGCCCGTCGCACTGTATAACACCCTCGGTTATTACGACGAACTCGTGCAATGGATGGAACGCGGCGTTAATGACGGCTTCATCCGTAGTGAACATTATAAAAACATCATCGTGAGCGACGACCCGGTTGATTTGTTCGAGAAAATGAAACAATACCAGCCGGTGAAAATCGAGAAATGGATTCATGACATCAAAGAAGAAGTTAAAAGAGTATAGAGTAGAGATAAAAGAGTATAGAGTAGAGATAAAATGTTATATAAGGAAGAACAGATTCTGACTTCTGTCTTCTGTCTTCTAAATTCTAAAAAATTATGAATATCATTGGAATTACAGGGACTCTTGGCGCCGGAAAAGGCACAATAGTTGATTATCTGGTGCAGAACAAAGGCTATGTGCACTATTCGGTGCGTTCTTTCATCACCGAAGAGATAAATCGTCGCGGTCTTGAGGTGAACCGTGACACTTTGACAATGGTCGCCAACGACTTGCGTGCGCTGCATACGCCGAGTTACATCGCTGAGCAGCTCTACGACCGCGCATATAACAACGGCAAGGATGCTGTGATAGAGAGCATCCGCACCCCCGGCGAGATAGCGGCCTTGCGCTCGAAAGGCAACTTCCATCTGTTTGCCGTCGATGCCGACCGTAAGGTGCGCTACGAGCGTATCACCGAGCGAAAAAGCGAGACGGACGCAGTGAGTTACGAGACCTTCGTCGCCAACGAGGAACGTGAGATGAACAACGCCGACCCGAACAAGCAGAACCTCGGCGAGTGCATCCATCAGGCGGATTATGTGTTCCAAAACAACGGCAGCATCGAGGATCTTCACAAAAGGGTGGAGGAAGTGCTGCAAGATATTGAGAATCAGAAATATAAACGTCCGTCATGGGATGAGTATTTCATGAATCTCGCCGACACGGTGGCGGAGCGCGCCACTTGTGACCGCGGACGTAGCGGCTGTGTGATAGTAAAAGACCGCCAGATATTGGTGACGGGCTATGTGGGCTCGCCTCGCGGACTGCCGCATTGCGACGAGGTGGGGCATCTGTTCCGTAAGATGATTCATGCCGACGGACGTGTCACGGAGCATTGCGTGCGGACGGTACATGCCGAGCAGAACGCCATCACACAGGCGGCGCGACGCGGCATCGCCCTCGATGGCAGCACACTGTATTGCCGCATGACACCATGCCGTACATGCGCCATGCTGATAATAAACTGCGGCATAGTGCGCGTGGTGTGCCAACGCAAATATCACGACGGAGCCGAATCAGAAGAGATGTTCCGTCAGGCCGGAATAAAATTGGAATACGTCTATGACGAGGTGCAGACGTATGAAAGACAATGACTTACAGCCCGTTTCTGTTTTTAAGGATGTCGAGCGCGAAATAAATAGCGTGCCTTAGGGCGTTGGGGTCGGCGAGGTTCTTGTTGGCTATGTCGTAGCCGGTGCCGTGTATCGTTGAGGTGCGTACCACGGGCAGTCCTGCCGTGAAACTGACTCCGCCATCAACGGCGAGCAAACGGAAAGGCGTGAGACCCTGGTCGTGATACATGCTCAGTATCCCGTCGTATCTCGTCCACGAGTTAGAGCTGAAGAAGCTGTCGGCGGGGAAAGGCCCGAATGCCAGGACTCCGTGGCTCTTCGCCACCTCTAAGGCAGGCTTGATGATGTCACGCTCCTCGTCGCCCATGACGTTGTTGTCGCTCGCGTGTGGGTTGAGTCCTAAGACGGCTATTTTCGGCTCCACGATGTTGAAATCTCTTACTAAAGAGGTGTTGATGAGCCTCAGCTTCTTGATGATAAGCTCCTTGCTTATGGTATTCGGCACGTCCTTCAAAGGGATGTGGTTGGTGACAAAACCGACACGCAGTTTGTTTGAAAGTAACAGCGTAATATATTCATTATCAGGGAAAAACGATTTTATGTAATCTGTCTGTCCCTTGAATTGGAACTGCTCTGACTGAATATTGCTTTTGTTAATCGGGGCGGTCACCATGGCGTTGATAAGTCCGCTGCGGAGGTCGTTGGTCGCCATTTTGAGGGCTGCGAACGACGCTTTCCCGGCGATGCTTGTCGAAAACCCCGGCTCCACCTTGAGCTCTTCGTCGGTGTGGTTGATGATGTTGATGCGACGTGGTAGAGCCTGCGACGCGTCGCGGATAACGGCATACGAGACATCCTCCATGCCGAAGTTTTTCTTATAGTATGAGAACACTTTCGACTGCCCGTAAACTATCGGGATGAACGACTCGAAGATGCGCGAGTCAGATAAAACCTTGATTATCACCTCATAACCGATGCCGTTGATGTCACCGTGAGTAATTCCGATTTTCGGAAGATTGGATGTCCTGTTTTGCTGTACCATAAGAGATGCCCGTTTTGAAGCCTCAAAGATATAAATTATTTTTTAAAAAATCAAATTATTTCAATAATTTTTTAAAAATCAATCGTTTATCGAAAAAATTCGTAAATTTGCGATATGCAAAACGATGGTTACACTATAGAAAAGATCGCTTCGGTTGTTGAGGGGCAAATGATTGGTAATCAATCAAATACGATGATTGTTAAAGACATTCTCTTCGACAGCCGGCTGCTTGTTGACGCGCAAAACACCTTGTTTTTCGCTCTTAAAAGCGGACGCAACGACGGGCATAAATATGTTGCCGATTTGTATGAAAAAGGCGTAAAATCATTTGTCGTATGCAAAAATTTCGTTGATAATTACGCAGATACGCAATTAATTACGTCGTATCCCGACGCTGTTTTCATCGTTGTTGACGACACACTTGACGCTTTGCAGACTTTGGCGTCGTATCATCGCGCGCGATTCGACATCCCCGTCGTGGGAATAACGGGAAGCAACGGCAAAACTGTTGTAAAAGAATGGCTTTATCAGATTCTGTCGCCATCGATGTCGGTATGCAGAAGTCCGAAAAGCTATAACTCGCAGATTGGCGTGCCGCTGTCGGTGTGGCAGATGAGCCGTAACAACGACATGGCTTTGTTTGAGGCCGGGATCTCGCGCCCAGGCGAGATGGAACGCCTGCGTGAGATTATAAAGCCAACGATAGGCGTTTTCACCAATATCGGGGCGGCGCATGGCAAGAATTTTGCTAACGTGGAGCAGAAAATACAAGAGAAACTGAAGCTGTTTAGAGACCTTAATGGCGTTAATGGCGTTAAGGGCGTTAAGGGCATTAAGGGCGTTAAGGGCATTAAGGGCGTTAAGGGCGTTAACGGCGGCGCCAAAGGCGCCGCCTTGGTTTATTGCTCTGACAATATAGAAATCGCTTCAGCAATTTCCGATGCAAAAATCCCGGCGTTCGCGTGGAGCAAAACTGACCGTAATGCCGATTTGTTTGTTTCATCAATTGAGGTGACAGAAATCTCGAAGATATCTGCGATGTTCGGAGGAAAACAAATCAACATAGACATCCCTTTCATCGACGACGCCTCAGTCGAAAACGCCATCAACTGCTGGTGCGTGGCGTTGCTGATAGGATTGCCTCATGAGACCATCGCCGCGCGTATGGCACATCTCGAACCTGTAGAGATGCGAATGGAACTGAAGGCAGGTGTGCGTAATTGCCTGATTATCAACGACTCATATAACAACGACAGAAATGCCCTCGCCATAGCCCTCGATTTCATGAACGCCCAACATCACGACAACAAGGTGCTGATATTGTCTGACATCCTGCAAAGCGAGCTTCATGAGGAGGAGCTTTATCAAGATGTTGCGCAACTCATTGATAATAAAGGCGTTGACACATTTATAGGCATTGGCCCGGCACTCTCCTCGTCATTTCGACCGAGTGAAGTGAGCGGAGAAATCTCCGACAATAGAATATCATTAAATAAAAGAATAAATACCTTTTTTTATCAAACCACTTCCGATTTTCTCAACAACCATCCGATGAAGATGTTTGAGAATCAGATAGTTTTGCTGAAAGGGGCGCGAAGTTTCGAGTTTGAGCGCATCATGAAAGTGTTGCAGCAGAAGTCGCATGAGACAGTGCTCGAAATCAACATAGACAACCTCGTGAAAAACCTCAATTACTATCGCGGGAAGCTAAGTAAAGACACTAAAATGATGGTGATGGTCAAGGCGTTTGCATACGGCAGCGGCAACTATGAGGTTTCCAACGCGCTTGCATTCCATCATGTTGATTATCTTACTGTTGCGTATGCCGACGAGGGCGTTGAGCTGCGTAACCGAGGCATCACTCTCCCTATCATGGTGATGACGCCTGAGACCAACACCTTCGACACCATAATTCAAAACAACTTAGAGCCTGACATTTACAGTTTCCGTTGTCTCTCACAGCTGGAAGACGCTATAAATCAATTGCATAAGCCGCTCGAAAAACCTGTGGGCATTCATCTTAAAGTCGATACCGGCATGCACCGTCTGGGTTTTCTGCCGGAGGACATCAACAATTTAATCGAGCGCATAAAATCCAATGAGAACCTCCGCATCATGAGTGTTTTCTCACATTTCGCGACAAGCGACATGCCTGAGGAGACCGACTTCGTGAGACATCAGATAGAGATGTTCGAGTTGATGAGCTTGAAGATTGTGGCGGCGTTTCCATATAAGATAATGCGGCACATCCTGAACACTGCCGGCATCACGCGATTCACTGATTATCAATACGATATGGTACGCTTGGGAATCGGGGTGTATGGCGTCGCCGTGTGCGATGAGGACCGTGGCAAACTTCATAACGTGATGTCGCTGAAGACCACCATCAAGCAAATCAAGGAATATGATGCCGGCGAGACCATAGGCTACGGACGCAGCGGAAAGATAACAAAACCTTCACGTATAGCAGTGATTCCTATAGGTTACGCCGACGGACTGTGCAGGCGGTTAGGCAACGGCAGGGCGTGTTTTTGGGTTAACGGCAAGCCTGCGCCAATAATCGGCAACATCTGCATGGATTTGACGATGATAGACGTCACGGGCATTGATTGTCAGGAAGATGACACGGCGGTGCTGTTCGACGACAATCATCCCATCGAGACTATAGCGGAAGCCTGCGACACCATCCCATACGAGATAATGACACGCGTCTCGCAAAGAGTGAAACGAGTTTACGTTAAGGAATGAAGCCGTTAGCCGTTAGCCGTTTGGAGGCATGCTGACGGTTTATAGTTAGGGTTTCTTCAGCAGTATCAAATAAACAGGGAAGTGGTCGGAATAGCCGCCGAGCCACACTCCGCCGGCGAATGTGCGCCAAGGGTAGCCGTTGTAGCGTCCGTCGTGTTGCTTGAGGAACTCTTTTGAGTGCACCATTGGCTTGAGCATCTGGTAAGTGGCGAACGGGTCGTTCTCGTCTCTCAGCAGTGCCGGCGTGATGATGCATTGGTCGAGCACACCCTTCACGTCACGGTAATAGTTCGTCCCCTCGCCGTTTTTGTGCATCTTCCACATCGGGTTGAAGAAGTCGTAGCCGCTCATGTCTTCCACGCGTCCTTTCGCGCGCAGACCCTCGATGATACTCTTATTGGTCGGATAGTCGTTGTAGTCGCCCATCATCACTATCTTGGCATCAGGTTTTTCCGATAAGATCGAGTCGGCGATATGACGGCACAGGTTGGCCGCCGCCATACGTCCGGGCAGAGAGCGTTTCTCGCCGCCATAACGTGAAGGCCAGTGCATCACGATGAAGCTGAACTCTTCGTCGTCGAGGATGCCTGTCACTACGAGCTGGTCGCGGGAGAGGAAGTTGGGCTGGCCGGGGACGACGAGACGATATGACTTCGAGTTAGTCATCTTGAAATACTTCGGGTTATAGAGGAGAGCCACATCGACGCCGCGGCGGTCGGGCGACTCATAATGCACAATCTGGTAGTTACGGTCGGCTATCTCAGGCTGTCTCACCAAATCCTCCAGCACCTGACGGTTCTCCATCTCCGAGAGGCCGAGCACCCATAATCCCTCCGGGGTGTTGAACTTATCGCTCTTGTCGGTGCCTATCGTCGAGATGGAATACGCCATGTTGTGCAGCTTGGTCATGTATTTCTCAGTGTTCCATGCGTTTTTGCCCTGAGGCAGGAACTCCTCGTCGTTTTTGTTGGGGTCGTTGATCGTATCGAAAAGATTCTCAAGGTTATAGAACCCCACGAGACCCATCTTGAATTGTTGCTGTGCCGTAACAGAAGTGATGACCATCAGCATCACCGCAGCTAAAATGTTTAATTTTCTCAACATAAAGCAAAATATTTGGGTACAAAGGTAAATAAAATTTTTGAAACAGCGACAAAAAAAGCAAATAATTAATTTTCACCTTTTTTATATTATATGGAAAAAGTTTTGTAAATTTGTACGCTTAAAATTTGTTAAATGAAAAATTATCTACTATTGATTTTCACTGCGGCATTCAGCATGAGTCTGTTTGCGCAGGAGGTTGTCACCGACACTGTCAGTGGCAACACCGTGATGCCGACGATTATCATGATTGACACGGATTATGACGAGACCAACAGCTCGACGGACATCTCGAGCTTTTTGCAGTCGTCGCGCGACGCGTTCAACAACATCGCGGCATATAACCTGAGTTCGAGGAGATTCCGTGTCCGCGCGTTTGACTCGAAATACACCGACGTGATGATTAACGGCGTGCTGATGAACGACCCTGACGGCGGTCGTCCTTACTACTCCAACTGGGGCGGACTGAACGACGTGATGCGCAACTCGGTCATCACGATGAACACCGGTGTCACATACGAGAGCTTCGGCGGTCCTGCCGGCGTGACGGCCATCTCGACGAGAGCGGGCAACTACCGCAAGCAGTTGTCGTTGAGTTACTCGTTGTCAAACCGTTCCTACCAGCATCGTCTTATGGCGACATACAGCACCGGCATGATGAAGAACGGCTGGGCTTTTGCGGCATCTGTTTCGGGGCGTTACACCCCGATGAACAGCTCTCTGAGCTGGCCGGAAGGCACTTGGTACACCGGCACGAGCTATTTCCTCTCGGCAGAGAAGAAAATCAACAGACAGCATTCATTAGGCTTCCTCGTGTTCGGCTCGCCGTCGGAACGCGCCGCCTCGTCACCGGCCGTGCAGGAGGCATTCGACCTTCTCGGGACGAACTATTATAACCCTAACTGGGGCTGGCAGACCGACGAAAACGGCAATAAGTTCATGCGTAACGCCCGCGTGAGCTCTTATCACCAGCCGATGTTCCAGCTGCAACATTACTGGACACCTAACGAAAAATGGCAGATTAACACCACGGCGTATCTGTGGTTCGGCAAAGGCGGCTCCACGTCATTGGAATGGGGCGAGGCGGCCGACCCGCGTCCGGATTATTACCGTAACCTCCCAAGTTATTACAAATATATGCTCGACCTCGGGAAGGACGGTTATACACAAGAGGGCTATGAGGCATATAAACAACAGTGGATTGAAAATGAATATGTGCACCAAATCAACTGGGACGAGCTGTATGCGGCTAATCTGAGAAACCTCAAGACCATCAACAACGCCAACAACACCGCAGGCAACACCATCAGCGGTTATTTCTCGAAATATATAGTGGAGGAACGCCGTCAGGATAAGCTGCAATACGGTCTCACAAGTAATTTCAAATACGAGTTCAACCCGAATCTGCATCTTTACGGCGGACTGAAAGCCGGAATATCAAAGACACACTATTATAAGAAGGTGGCCGACCTCCTCGGCGGCGACTATTATCTTGACATCGACAAATACGCCGATGGCGAGGCATTCGACATCTCCGACGAACAACAGGTGAATATCCGCAACAAGAACCACGTCGCGAAGGTGGGCGACATCATCGGATACGACTATATCGCCAACGTCAACAAAGTGATTCTGTGGAGCCAGCTCACCTACGTGAAAAACCGCTGGTCAACATTCGTCGGCTTGGAGGCTGACTACACACAGATGTACCGCACCGGTAACTTCGAGAACGGACGGTTCCTCGGCGAGCTGTCGTATGGCGACTCCGAGAAAATCAACCAGTTTGCCGGCGGATTCAAGGCCGGTGGCAGCTACGCCCTCAACGGACGTAACTACATAGTGTTCAATGCCATGCTGAAGAGCCAGGCTCCTGAGTTCAGAAGCGTCTTCGTGGCACCGCGCGTGCGTAACACCATCATCAACGACGTTGACAATGAGAAGATTATGAGCTTCGACCTCGGTTACGAATACCGCTCGCCATTCATGAAGGCTCGCCTGAGCGCTTATCGTACACAGTTCTACGACCTCACCTGGAACCGCTCGTTCTATTATGAGTCAACAGGTAAGTTCGTCAACTATATCATGAACGACATCAACCAATATGCGCAAGGCATTGAGTTGGGCGCCGACATCAACATCACACCCACGATCAGCACACAGATAGCGGGCACGGTGGGCGAACACCGCTATTCAAACCGCCCGAAAGTGTATGTTTATGAGGACAACAACGCTAACCCGATCTATGAGGGCGAGACGGTGTATCTGAAGAATTACTATGTGGGTGAGATGCCGCAGACGGCAGGCTCCATAGGATTGAAATACAACTCACCGAAATACTGGTGGATCAGCTTGAACGCCAACTTCTTCTCAGAGTATTACCTCGCGGTGAACCCGACAAACCACGTGAAAGACGCCTTCGAGGGACTCTATGAGGAAGACTACCGCACCGACATGCTTCTCAAACAGAAGAAACTCGACGACGCCTTCACTCTCGACCTCTACGCAGGCAAGTCGTGGACGTGGAAAGGATATTATATCTTGCTTAACGTGAGCGTCAACAACGTGCTCAACAACAAGGACATAATTCTTTACGGATATGAACAGCTGCGTTCCGACTATGACGACCCGGAGAGGTTCCCGGAGAAGTATTCTTACCTTTACGGAATCAATTATTTCGTGAGTCTAACAATAAGATATTAATCAATGGAAAGGAGTATTACCATGAAAAAAATCACAATATTATTAATAGGTGTAACAATTCTGTTGTTTTCTTGTAAGAAAGACCTTGATCAGCCGGGCATCAACGAGTTTCCGACGGGCAATGTGTGGACAGTGGGTCAGATACTCGACACTCTTGCCAACGGGACATTCCAATTTGACAAGGAATGGCATCAAAATGCCGTAGTGAAAGGTTATGTGATCGCTGATGAGACTGGCGGAAACATCTATCGCACCTTCTATCTGAGAGGCGAGGACGGCAGATGTATCGCTGTTTACAGAAAAGGCTCCGGCGACGGCGGCAGCGAGTCGTTCAACGTGAAGACAGGCGACCATATCGGCTATTCGCTTTATGGCTCAATCATCTCGGAATACAGCAAGCTTCCGCAGATTCAAGTACAGGAATATGACCCTAACAAATTGATTGTCATATACGAAAGAGGCTGCTACGATATGGTGCAACCCGTAAGCACAACCATAGAGGATGTCAATGCGGGCGAGCATCTGTGCGACTTGGTGAAGCTGAGCGACGTGCAGTTTGAGAGCTATCAGGGACTCACTTACGCGGCTAACGGAACCACCACAAACAGAAATCTCGTCTCATGCGCCGGAGAGTCTATCATTGTCCGTACGAGCGGTTACGCCTCGTTTGCCGAAGAGTATCTTCCTGAGGGAAGAGGCGCGCTGACAAGCATAGTGTCGCTCTACAATACCACCTGGCAGCTCTTGCTCCGCAACACTTCCGATGTCGATATGAATGAAAAGAGATGCGGTGAAGGCGGTGATTTGATGGAACTGCCTTATACTCAGTATTTTACCTCGTCGTTCGGGACTTACACCACCTATAACGTGGCAGGCGACCAGACTTGGATTATCGACTATGAGACTGCAAAGATGTCAGGCAAGGAAGGCTCTGAGTTCTATGAAAATGAAGACTGGCTCATCTCCTCACCTGTTGAAATCACAGGTGTTGAACATGCCAAGGCAATTGTCAACTATGTCGCGCAATACAATGGTCCCGCTGATGACGTGACAATCCGGATTTCATCGGACTATGTTTACGGCGAAAATCCTGCCGACTATAACTGGACTAAGCTTGAAGCGGAATTTTCGAACACCGGCGGATGGAGCGACTTCCAAGACATCACGATAAGTCTTGACGAGTACATCGGAGACACCGTGACAATAGCCATCAAGTTCATCTCGTCGGCGACACAGTCGCGTACCATCGAAATCAAGAGCATCAGCATTGAGGACGGCGAGCCTGCGCCAACGCCACAGGTGATTTTCCAAGAGACATTCGGCCAAAGCCAGGGCGACTTCATAATAAACGATGTGTTCCTCTCGCCGGAACTCAGTTTTGTTTGGAAATTCAGCTCAAGTTACGGCATGGTGGCAAGCGCCTTCACAAACAACACAAGCTATGCGTCGGAGAGCTGGCTCATCTCGCCGTCAATAGACATGAGTGAATACACCAACGCCGTCATGACATTTGACCACGCCGCCAACAAGCTTAATAACGGCAGTCCGGCTGACTATTACTTCGTCATGGTGTCAACAGATTATGAGGAGGGCATGGAAGATGACGCGACATGGACGCAACTCGAGGTGCCGACTTATCCGGCAGGAAACAGCTGGACATTCGTAAGCTCAGGTTCTATCGACATGACCGCTTATTTAGGACATGACAACGTGCATATCGCATTCAAATACACCAGCGAAAACGGCAACTCGGGCTCATGGGAAATCAAGAATGTGTTAATTAGTGAATAAATTGTTGATAATCAAAATATTAAAGAAATGTTAAAGTCAATAAAAAAATATGGTGTATTAGTTCTCGTGACGATGATGGCGTTGTCGTCATGCATTGATAAAAACGCGAGAAAGAACAATTATCCGACACCAAACGTCAATTTCACGCTTCCTGAGGGCGAGGTCTATACCATCGACACGCTGTTATATATGTGGCATGCCGAGGGTACACATCAATTCACCCAAGATGCCTCCGTTTATGGCACGGTGATTGCAGACGAGACCTCCGGAAACCTTTACAAGGCGGCATTTATCCAGGATGGCGACAAGGCGATAGAGCTTTACATGAAGAGCACCAGCGGTCTGCGCATAGGCGACTATATCCGTGTGTATCTGAAAGGTGCCACCTTGTCGGAATACAGCGGCACACCTCAGATTCAGGACCTTGAGCCTAAAAACATCACAATTCTTGAGAACAACGTGGAGCTCAACCCCGACACGATCAGTACAACGGACGTGAACAGCAATTATATCTGTCATCTCGTCACGTTCGAGAATGTGGAGTTCAGTGCCGCTGACCGTGACAACACATACGCGCCAAGCGACGCTTACGGGCAGTTCAACCTGAATGAATATGACGAGAATTGCAATCTGCTCAACAGCTCTATTATTGTGAGAACGAGTAACTATGCAAGTTTCGCCGACACTAAGCTCCCTCAAGGCAAGGGTACAATCACAGGAATCATCACCTATTACAGCACCTCAAGCGTCTATCAGTTCACCATCCGCTCATTGTCGGAAGTCAAGATGGACGGCGAGCCTTGCGAGGAATCGATTGTGGCTCCTGTAGGCACCGGTGCTGAGGATGACCCGTTTAACATCTCGGCAGCTATCGTCCATCAAGGAGATACGGCGCAATGGATTAGAGGTGTTGTCGTGGGCTCGGCCAATATCGCCACCGGATCAATCACCAATGACTCCCATATCTCATGGGGTCCGGAGTTCACGGAGAATGCCAACATCACCAACATCATTTTGGCTGATAGCGACGATGAAAGAGACATCAACAAATGTGTGGTGGTGTATCTGCCAAGCAATGCCGAGTCGGGAATCCGCGACATCAACCTGAAAGATCATCCGGAAAATCTTGGCAAGACCCTGAAGGTCAAAGGCGATTTGAAGGCTTTCTTGGGCAAGTCAGGAATGAAAAACACAAATGAATACGAACTGAACTAATTGATTTTTAGACAATTATGGCAGAAAACTTAGTTATCATCCCAACGTATAACGAAAAGGAGAACATTGAGAGAATCATCCGATACGTCTTTAATCTTCCGATGGCGTTCGATATTTTGGTTGTCGAGGACAATAGTCCCGATGGCACCGCGGATATCGTGAAACGCCTGATGCATGAGTTCCCCGATAGGCTCTTCATTGAGGAGAGGAAGGGCAAACTCGGTCTCGGGACAGCTTATATTCATGGCTTTAAATGGGCGTTAGAGCGTGATTATCAATATGTTACTGAGATGGATGCCGACTTTTCGCATAACCCCGACGACCTCATCCGTCTGCATGACGCTTGTGCCAACGGTGCCGACCTCGCCGTGGGCTCGCGTTACAAATGCGGCGTCAACGTGGTGAACTGGCCAATGGGCAGAGTGCTGATGTCGTATTATGCCTCGGCATACGTCCGTTTTGTGACAGGCATGACGGTGCGCGACACCACTGCCGGATTTGTTTGCTATACACGTAAGGTGTTGGAAACCATCGACTTCGACAGGATAAAATTCATAGGATACGCCTTCCAGATAGAGATGAAATACACCGCCTGGAAACTCGGATTCAAGATTGAGGAGGTGTCGATAATCTTCACCGACCGACGCGAAGGCACCTCAAAGATGTCGGGCGGCATATTCAGAGAGGCCATCTTCGGCGTCATCAACTTGAGATGGAGAGGGATGTTGGGTAAAATAAAACCAAGACAGCAGTAATGGGCTATATCATTAAAAACGCGACACTTGTCAACGAGGGGAAGACCACGCTGGCAAGTGTCGTCATAAATGGAGATAAAATCGGAAAAATCATTTTTGGGAAAAATGATTTTTCCGGTGGGAATGTCATTGATGCTTCAGGATTATACCTGATGCCCGGAGTCATTGATGAGCATGTGCACTTCCGTGAGCCGGGACTGACACAGAAAGCCGACATCTTAACCGAGAGCCGCGCTGCTGTCGCGGGAGGCGTGACATCGTTCATGGAGATGCCCAACACCATGCCGCAGACTACAACGCAGGAGCTTCTTAAACAGAAATACGACCTCGCATCACGGAAATCAGCGGCGAACTTCGCGTTTTATATAGGCGCGACAAACGATAACATCGAAGAGATAACAAAGACCGACCCGAAAATGGTGTGTGGCATAAAGCTGTTCATGGGCTCAAGCACGGGAAACATGCTCGTCAATGAAGATGAGGCTCTCGTCAGGCTGTTCAAAGAGTCTCCGTGTCTGATAGCGGCACATTGCGAGGATGAACAGATCATACAAGCCAACACGTTGTCTTACAAGGACTTGGCATCAAAAGGCGATGTCATCGCCGATGCACGCCTTCATCCTCTTGTGAGGACTGCGGAGGCATGCTATAAATCGACCGCCAAGGCCGTTGACATGGCTGCAAAACATGGTGCCAAGCTGCATGTCATGCACATCTCCACCAAGTCGGAACTGGATTTGTTTAGAAACGATATCCCATTGAAAGACAAGAAGATAACAGCTGAGACATGCCCGCATTACCTTACTTTCTGCGATAAAGACTACGAGGAGAGAGGCTATGCGATAAAATGCAATCCGGCGATTAAGACGGCTTCAGACCGCTCCGCCTTACGTAAGGCGTTGAGCGACGGGCATATCGACACTATCGGCACCGACCATGCGCCGCATCTGTGGCAGGAGAAGTTCACCGATGGCTATTTCACGGCCAAATCAGGCTTCCCGTCGATACAAAACAGCCTCGACCTTATGCTCAGCCTTTACCATGAAGGCGTTGTGACCTTGCCGCAAGTCGTGAGACTGATGTGCCATAACCCCGCTGAGCTGTACCAAATCAAAGACAGAGGGTTTGTCCGCGAGGGCTATTTCGCCGACCTCGTCTTAGTCGATTTGAATCAGGAAAAACGCATCCGTAATGCTGATATGCTCTACAAATGCGGCTGGACACCTTACGAGGGCATGACGGTGAAATCGCAGGTGACACACACCTTCGTGAACGGGAATCTCGTCTATCATGACGGAGTCGTTGAAGACAATATTTTTGGTAAACCATTGGAATTTAACAGATAAGATGAAGAAGTTTTTGATTGTTATTTTGTTAGGAATCATGGCGTTTTCCTGTAAAGACAAGACAGTGAGACACGCACAGAAAGTTATTCATTATTACGCCGAGACGGATTTGCCTTGGGTCATCTACTATTATGATGTGGTGGGCAAGGACTCGACATGGGTTGAGGAGAAGTGGTTTCATGAGAACGGCGTGCTTCAGCTTGAAGGTAAAATCGTTGATAATCATAGGGAAGGAGAGTTTAAAGGCTATTTTCCCTCCGGAGAGCTGATGAGCGTCGGCAAGTTTGAAAAAGGTCTTCGCGAAGGCAAGGGCAAGATTTATTTTGAAGACGGCAAGGTGAACGTTGAGAACGAGTATCGCAACGGGAAGCCTTATGGTCTCTGGATATATTACAACGAAGACGGCGACCTCGTCGAGGTAAAGGAGTACAAGTGATGCTGTCGGTCTTTTCAGATGAGAACTATATGCGCCAGGCCTTGAACGAGGCCCAAGCCGCCGCTGATGCCGACGAGGTGCCTGTGGGTGCTGTCGTTGTGGTGAACGATAAAATCATCGCCCGCGCACATAATCAGGTGGAGCTGCTCACCGATGTCACGGCTCATGCTGAGATATTGGCGATTACTGCAGCTTGTAATGCGCTGGGTTCCAAATACTTAGACGATTGTACCATTTATGTGACGCTTGAGCCTTGTGTGATGTGCGCGGGCGCGTTGGAACACTGCCATATCAAAAAGGTGGTGTGGGCATGCGACGACCCGAAAAACGGATTCAGCCGTCACGGTGACCTCCTGCACCCGAAAACCGAAATAAAAAGAGGCATCCTCAAAGAAGAATGCCTCGAAGTGTTGACCGATTTCTTTAAAAAGAAACGTTAGTCTTTCGTTGCCATGTCACGGAGGAAACGCATCAGCAGCCTCACGTGGATGCCGACGCCGCCTGCTGTCTTGTAATGGTCAGCCGTCTCGATGTACGCTGTCCCTGCGATGTCGAAATGCACCCACGGATAGTCGGTGAAATGCTCAAGGAACTTGCCTGCGGTGATGGCGCCGCCGTATTTGCCACCCACGTTTTTGATGTCGGCGAGGTCTGACTTAATCAATTCGCCATATTCCTCATACATCGGGAACTTGACGAGGCGTTCATAGACGCGCTCGCCTGTCTCCTCAAGTTGTTTGTAAATATCTTCGGCGTCGTGTTCCATCGCCACTGTCGCCACCGGTCCGATGGCGTAGGCGGCGGCTCCTGTCAGGGTGGCGAAGTCGAACACCATCATAGGGTCATACTTCTTGGCGTATGCGAGGGCATCGGCGAGGATGAGACGTCCTTCCGCGTCGGTGTTCAGCACTTCCACGGTGGTGCCGTCATACATGGTGATGATGTCGCCTGTGACATGTGCGTTGCCGTCGATGCGGTTGTCGGTGGCAGGCACGAGAGCTATGACATGCACGGGCAGCTTGGCTTTTGCAGCGGCGTAAACGGTGCACGCGACGGTGGCGGCACCCGACATGTCGTCTTTCATGTCGTTCATCGAGGACGACGGCTTGAGGTTGTAGCCTCCTGTGTCGAACACTATGCCTTTGCCGACAAGCACTATAGGCTTCTCGTTGACGGCGTTTTCAGGCTTCCACTCAAGGATTGTGAACGTAGGCTCGTCGGGGCTTCCCGCGTTGACGGCGAGCAAGCCGCCCATCTTCAGCGATTCTATCTTCTTTTTGTTGAACACCTCGGCATCGCCTCCCACCGAACGCACCTTCTCGCTGATGAACTCGGCGAGTCTCTCGGCATTCAGATGGTTGACAGGCTCATTCACGAGGTCGCGCGCCATCAAGGTGGCTTCAACGGTGACGTTGAGCTTGTCAACACAGTCGTCACAAGCGGTGCCTTCAAGGAAATAGATGGTTTTCAAGGTGTTAGGCTTGGCGTCGGTCTTGTATTTGTTGAACTCGTAGTTGGCGAGCATCATGCCTTCGGCGCAACCCATCTTCACACAGCGTTTGCCACCGATATTTTGAATCAGAACATCTTCGTATTTGTTATCGTTCAACCACTTGCATATCGATGCGCCCTTCTTGCGGCATCTCTCCATGAATATGTTCTCAGACTCGTCGCCATCGATGAAGAAAATATGATAACACTCTGTGTATCTGTTGATTACGATGGTCTTACGCTTGTCGTCATCGTAAATTTTCTTAGCATAACAGGATTCGTCGGTGCTGAGCCCGATGTTGTCGATATTTTCTATCGTATTGAGAATGAAAACCTTTGCGGATACCTTGTCGTCGTTTCTGAATTTTAATGTCGTCATGATAAAAATTGTTTTAAAACATTCATTGTCTTTGCCGTAGCTCCGATTTTTCCCGCCACATAATCATGGCAAATTTTAGACGCTTGCTTGTAAAACTCATCGTCGTTGATGAATCTGTTGAATATCTCTTCCAACTCGTCTTGATTATTGATGACGAAGGCGCCTTTAAGTCCGACGAGGTCAACGGCTTCTTCAAAGTCATGGTATTTCGGACCGAAAACGACAGGCACGTCATAAACTATAGCCTCCTGGATGTTGTGGATGCCGTCGTAAAATCCCGCGCCGATATAAGCGAAGCGTGCATATCTGTAAATCTTTGACAGAATTCCTATCTTGTTGATTACCAGTGTTTTCGTTTGTTTGCTTGGGTTAAAGTCAGTATATAACTGATAATCATGAAGATGTGATTCTATCTGTCTGACATGTGATTCCGAGATGTCGTGAGGCACCATAACAAAGCAATAGTTTTCCGGCATGGTCTCGATGAAATCGTACAAGAGTTTCTCATCTGACGGCCAGCTGCTGCCTGCGATGATGCAGTTTCTGTCTCCGATAAACTCCTCGATGTCGGGGAAACGCCGTGCTTGCCGTGAAATTTCATAGACGCGGTCGAAACGTGTGTCGCCAGTGACAGTGAAGTCATTGATTCCCATGTTTTTAAGCAACTCGGCGGTCTCTTCGTTTTGTGTAAAGAAGTGCTTGACATCGTGAAAATGGTTTCTGAACCATCTGCCCCAGGGTTTGAAGAAATATTGGTTCCCGCGCAGTGTCGTAGAGACGTAGAATAGAGGTATATTGTTGTCGTTCAATGCTTTGATATGATTGAACCAAAACTCGTATTTTACAAATATCGCGGCTTTGATGTTGAAATGCCGTATCAGCCGTCGGGCGTTTTTCATGGTGTCGAGCGGCATATATGCAATCATGTCGGCCAAGGGGAAGTCCTTTCTCACCTCATATCCGGAAGGGGAGAAGAAGGTGAGGAGAAGCTTGTATTGCGGATATTCTTTTTTGAGAGCTTCGATTACAGGAAGTCCCTGCTCAAACTCGCCGAGTGACGCCACATGAATCCAAATCCATTGAGTGTCAAGGTCTTGCTTGCTGAGTTTGTGCCATTGTCCTTTGCGACCGTTGCACCATAATTTGGCTTTTTTGTTGCCGAAGAATGCCGCAATATGAATCACGGCCGCATAACAGCAGATGAAAAATGTGTATAAGACTCTCATTGTCAACGATTAATAATAGTAATAGTCAGCCGGTTGGCGTTTGTATGTCGGGATGTATATGGCCGCGCGGATGCCGATATATTGGTCTGTGTAGGTGTTGGTGTCCTTTGCCATCATATTGAAATCCCATTCACGCAATGATTTGGTGTAAGCCTGTGTGAACTCCAAAGATACGGAGAAGTTAAGCACTCGCGAGTTGCTCAGAAACAGATAGCCTATCTCTCCCGACCACGCGAATCCGCCGCGCATCTTGTCATATCCGTAGGGGTAGTCGCCTGCCATGGAGGGCGGCGGGGAGGCATAGGAGCCAAACTCTGTCCGGATTCTGTTGTAAAGATAGCCGACACCGCCTTGGACGAAGAACCCGCAGTTGGGATTGGGCGCCAGCACATTGAAGATTTTTCCGACACGAGCCTGAAAATGCGCGCCGCGCTCAAAAAGAGCATAGCTTCCATAGATGCCGTCGCCGGTGATGATCTCGCCGTTGCTGTCGAGTATGTCGCCGAAAAGAGCCTCTCGCGCGATGTTAACCGAATTTCCTGAGATAAAATTGCCGTTGATACTGAACAACCAATTGCCGGCAGTCTTGAAAAACACGCCTCCTCCTATGGAATTGTTGTTGTCGTATAACACTTTTGTGTCTTTCCCGGGAAACTGATAGCCATAGGTCACCTGAAAAAGCCATGTGGGAATTTTCTCGTTTTTGATGTTGTATTGCGCGCTTGCCATAAATGGGGCAATTGCTAACAATATGAGTATCAATCTTTTACATTTCATCGAAAAAAATTTTTATCCTTTGCAAAGATAATAAACGTTTTGAATTTCGGTTTATTATTTTAAAAAATGTTTTAATATTTGAAAAATTAGTGCTAATTTTGCAGTCATAAATGGTTAAAAATTTAATGTCATGAAGAGAAACTTGATGATTATTTTATTGATTGTCAGTGCTTTGTCGATAGTATTCGTTTCTTGTAAAAAGAAAAAGGACAGCAAAGACAACAGTCAGGTTGTGTGGTACTCGCCGGAACCCGGTCCTAACGGCACCGTGCCGGAAGTGGTGTTGCCAGATTATATTGAGGATTCCGTGACCACATACATCACAATTCCTACGGGTGTGAATCCTCCGGCGATAAACGGCGAGTTTCTGTCGCATCCTCATGTGCTGATTCACTCGACAATCGACAACGACACCATTACGGTGTATAACGACCGCTACGTCGCATTCTACAGTGCCAATTACACCGATGACGATTATGTCGATTTCTATGGGAAACAATGGGATGACGAGCAGGGGGAGTTTTATCAGGAGGTGTTTAGAAAGCTTTACGTGTTGGGAACGGGCGAAGACTTCACATGTTATTATCTTACAGAGGGTTATCCTAATGATTTATATGCGAAACAGGCCACTGTCTTTAGCGGGAAATGGGATGAGAGCTATGGCGGGCTGAGAGATTTCCAAGTCGCGGTGATATTGCTTGAGACCAGCGGCAACCCGAATCTCGCTGAACCCGGCTCTTTCCGTGTGCTTGGCGACGGTGACGGACTGGCACAAGACACAGCATGGTTGAGCGGCAAGAGAACGGTCTCCGAAAATGTCTCGGTGTCAGCTGAAGACGCTTTCAGTATGTTTAGAATAAGATAGGATGTCGGGCGAGCAACTGATTTCACAAGCATTTTTAACAAATGGAATAAAGGTGGTTCACCGGTATCGCGTCGGTGAATTGTCGCATTTGGCATTGATGGTCAACGCGGGCATGCGTGACGAGAAGACCGATGAAAACGGTCTCGCGCATTTTATCGAGCATCTGGTCTTCAAAGGCACAAAACGACGCAAGGCATATCATATACTGAGCTGCCTCGAAAACGTGGGCGGCGACCTTAACGCGTTCACCACCAAGGAGGAGACGTGCATCCATGCCTCGTTTCTGAAAGAGCATATCGACAAGGCGATGGATCTCTTCGCCGATGTCATGTTCAACAGCACCTTCCCGGAAAACGAGATGGAGAAAGAGAAAGAGGTGATTCTCGATGAGATAAACTCTTACCGCGACTCGCCCGCCGACGAGATTTTCGATGAGTTTGAGAACCTCATCTACCGAGGTCATCAGTTGGGACGTAACATATTGGGAACCATCGACTTGGTGAGCGGTTACACTCGCGACGACATCGTGCGCTTCCGTAACCAGCATTACGCTCCCGACAGGATGGTGCTGGCTTGTGTCGGAAATATCTCCTTTGAGGGGTTTCTGAAACTCGCCAACAGGTATTTCTCTGATTATCAAGGTAATGCGCTGCCATTCGCTCGGGAATCGTTTGTTGAGAACAAGCCGACGACACGCATCGAAGAACGCAAAAACCATCTGACACATGTCATCATGGGAGGACTTGCCTATCCATACAACGACGAGCGCAAACTGAAACTCATACTGTTGAACAATATCTTGGGCGGACCGGGCATGAACACTCGGTTGAACCTTAACATCCGTGAAAAATACGGTTTTGCCTATACCATTGAGTCACAATACAATGCGTATTCCGACACGGGCAATTATACCATTTACATGGGCGTGGACCCGCATTCGCAAGAGCGTTCTGTTGAGTTGGTTTACAAGGAGTTAAACAAACTCATGACCCAAAAGCTCGGGACGTTGCAGCTGTCGAATGCCAAAAAGCAACTCATAGGACAAGTGGCGTTGAGCAACGAATCGGGGATGAACGAGCTGTTGAGCATGGTGCGCGCGGGTTTCTATGAAGAGCATATCGAGACCTTGCCTGAGACCATAGCCAAGTTTGAGAAAATAACATCGGGCGACTTGCTCGACATCGCCAATGATATTTATGACAGAAACAAGGTCAACTTGTTGGTTTTCAAAGGTCAGGATGACTAAAACTCCTTTTTCCTCAACTCGAAATTAGAGCCGAGATAATGGCTGCGCACCACCGGGTCGCTGGCAAGCTCCTCAGGCGTGCCTGCCTTAAGTAATTGACCTTCAAACACCAAGTAAGCCCTGTCGGTTATCGACAGTGTCTCGTTGGCGTTATGGTCGGTGATGAGTACTCCTATGTTTTTCGTTTTCAGTTTCGCCACCACTTTTTGAATGTCTTCCACCGCTATGGGGTCAACGCCGGCGAAAGGCTCATCGAGGAGGATGAACTTCGGGTCGATGGCGAGGGCGCGCGCTATCTCGCAACGGCGACGCTCGCCGCCCGACAGCTGTATGCCCTTGCTCTTGCGGATATGCTGAAGACCGAACTCGTCAAGGAGCGACTCGAGTTTCTCTTTACGTTGCGTCTTGGTCATCTCTTTCTTGAACTCCATCACAGAGTAGATGTTGTCTTCGACCGACATCTGACGGAACACCGAGGCTTCCTGCGCGAGGTATCCGATGCCAATCTGGGCGCGTTTGTACATTGGAAATTTTGTAATCTCTTCATTATCAAGGAATACGTGACCTGAGAACGGTTTTATTAATCCCACAATCATATAGAAAGTGGTGGTCTTGCCGGCTCCGTTAGGGCCTAAAAGTCCCACAATCTCGCCCTGGTTGACCTCGATGCTGACGCCCTTCACAACGGTGCGCTGCTTGTATTTCTTGACTAAAGTGTCGGTTCTGAGTAACATTATATTATTCCCTCCTTGATGATGTCGTGAATATGTATCATGCCGATGTATCTGCCTTTTTCCATCACGGGAAGCACAGAAATCTCTTTGCTCTGCATGATGTTGAGCGCGTCGGCCACATGTGCGGTTTTGTCTATAGTCGTCGGGCTTTTTGTCATAATGTCGTTGACGCGAACCGCCTCAATGTCAGGATGTCTCATAAGCATTCGCCGGAGGTCGCCGTCGGTGACGATACCCACGAGACGGTCTTCGTCGATTACTGCCGCCGCGCCGAGCATTTTCTCGGAGATCTCTATGATAGCTTGTGTCATGATGTCGGTGGGTCTCACCTTAGGCACACCATTTTTGATGCAGAGGTCACCTACGGTGAGATAGAGGCGTTTGCCCAGTGCTCCGCCCGGATGGAACTTGGCAAAGTCGTCGGCGGTGAAACCGCGCATCTTCAGCAGAGCCACCGCGAGGGCATCGCCCATCACGAGCTGCGCCGTGGTGGAACTCGTGGGCGCCAAGTTGTTCGGACATGCCTCGTGCGGCACGGTGGTGTCCAAGATATAGTCGGCCTGGCTCGCCAAATATGACGCTCTGTTGCCAACGATGGCAACGAGTTTGTTCTTCCTTATTTTTATTAAAGGTATCAGCACCTTTATTTCCGGAGTCTCGCCGCTTTTCGACACTATGACGACTATGTCTTCGTCGCGTATGATGCCGAGGTCGCCGTGGATGGCGTCGGCGGCGTGCATGAAGACGGCAGTGGTGCCGGTGGAATTGAGCGTGGCTACGATTTTTTGCGCGATATTTGCACTTTTCCCTATGCCGGAAACGACGACATTCCCTTTCGAATTGTAGATTAATTCGACTACTTTTTCAAAATCATCGGTGAGGAGCGGCTTCAGCCCTAATATTGAATTAGCTTCATTATCAATGACTTGCAGTGCTATTTCGCGAATTTTTTCCATCTTGAAAAATTTTTTTAAATTTTTTTGCTTTATTAAAACGAAATGTTATAAATTTGTAAAAATAACGATGCAAAGATAAGGATTATTTTTAAATGCTGAAAATATGGCAAAAATTGATGAAAAAAGTTTACATGATTTACTGAAAAACGTCTTCGGGTTTGACCAATTCAAAGGCAATCAGAAGGCTATCATCAAGAGCATCCTCTCGGGAAACAACACGTTTGTGCTGATGCCGACGGGTGGCGGTAAATCATTGTGCTACCAGCTGCCTGCCTTGATGAGCAAAGGCACCACGATAGTTGTTTCACCGCTTATTGCCTTGATGAAAAACCAGGTTGACATGATTCGTAACTTCGGTGCCGACACAGGCATCGCGCATGTGATGAACTCATCGCTGTCGAAGGCGGAGCTGATGCAGGTACGCGAAGACCTTGTCAGCAAGAAGACCAAACTGCTGTATGTGGCACCCGAATCGCTGACGAAAGAGGAGACCCTGGAGTTTCTGCGCGGACTGAACATCTCGTTTTTTGCCATCGACGAGGCACATTGTATCTCTGAATGGGGTCATGACTTCCGTCCGGAATACCGCCGCCTGCGCCCGATAATCAACGCCATCAACCCAAAGCTGCCGATAATCGCCTTGACAGCCACGGCGACGGTGAAGGTGCAGCAGGACATCATGAAAAACCTTGAGATACAAGACGCTAAGATTTTCAAATCGTCGTTCGACCGCCCGAATCTGTACTACGAGGTGCGCCCGAAGACGAAAGATGTGGTGAAAGACATCATCAAATATATAAAATCCAACCCCGGAAAATCGGGAATAGTCTATACCCTGAGTCGAAAGAAAGTAGAGGAACTCGCTGAGACTCTGCAAGTTAACGGCATCAAGGCACTGCCATACCATGCGGGCTTGGATAGCCAGACACGCAAGGACAACCAGGATAAATTCCTCATGGAGGAAGTCGATGTCATTGTGGCTACCATAGCTTTCGGCATGGGCATCGACAAACCTGACATCCGTTTCGTGATTCACCACGACATCCCGAAGAGCCTTGAGGGGTATTACCAGGAGACAGGTCGCGCCGGACGTGACGGCGGCGAGGGCAACTGCATAGCGTTTTATGACTACGAAGACATCCATAAACTCGAGAAATTCAATAAAGGCAAGAACGTGGCGGAGCAGGAGATAGCCCGTGAGCTGCTCAACGAGACCGTGACCTACGCCGAGTCGCCGGTGTGCCGCCATAAACTGCTGCTGCATTATTTCGGAGAGGAATACGACAAGGAAAACTGCGGCGCATGCGACAACTGCCTCAACCCGAAGGTGCGTTTCGACGGTCAGGAAGACATAAAACTCGTGATAGAAGCGGTGCTCGCGACAAAACAGTTGTTCAAAACCAAACATATTTCGGAACTCCTTGCCGGAAAAGAGACCGGCGACATCAAGACGGCGAAACACGACACCAATGAGTATTTCGGTGCCGGCGATGACCATGATGAGAAATATTGGACATCGATAATACGTCAGGCGTTGGTTAACAAATTGTTAGTCAAGGATATAGATAACTATGGGATACTCAAGGTGCCAAAAGAAGGCAAGGATTTCATAAAGAAACCTTATACCGTGATGGTGGCGATGGACCATGACTACGACAAAGGCGATGATGACGATTTCGACGAGGAAAGAGTGGCTCTCTCGAAGGACTCCGGCACCGACAAGACCCTGTTCTCGATGCTGAAAGACCTCCGTAAGACTATCGCCAAGAAGAAAAACCTGCCGCCTTTCGTCATTTTCCAGGACCCGTCGTTAGAGGATATGGCAATACAATATCCCATCACGATGGAAGAGCTGACACAGATAGCAGGCGTCGGCTCGGGAAAGGCACAAAAATTCGGCCAGCCGTTCATCGACCTTATCAAAGAATATGTCGAGGAGAACGACATCACTCGCCCTAATGACATGGTGGTGAAGTCGGTGGTGAACAAATCGGCATTGAAAATCAGTATCATACAAAATATTGACAAAGAAATCCCGCTTGAAGACATCGCATATTCGAAAAACCTCGAATTTGACGAGCTGCTTACCGAGATAGAGAGCATAGTGGCAAGCGGGACGCATCTCGACATTAGCTATTACACTCGCGACAATATCGACCAATATCATCAGGAGGACATAATACAGTATTTCAAAGAGGCTGAATCTGATGATCTTGACACGGCGATGAAGACATTGGGAGAGAACGAATACGAGGAGGAAGAGGTGAGGCTGATGAGGATTCAGTTTTTATCAGAAGTTGGAAACTAACCCTGGACTGTCATTTCGACTGAAGCGTAGCGGAATGGAGAAATCTCATTAATTTATGAAAAGAGTTTTAATAGTAATCATATCTTTTATTTTTCTGGTTTCCTGCAGCAGCGAAACGAGAAAAGACGCTCCGACGGTGTTACTCACTGAGTCTCAGATGGTTGACGTGTTGATGGATGTGCAGATTATGGAGGCGACGATAAGCTATAAAAAAAACGTGAACCAAAAGACGGAGTATCTGAAAACCACGGGCTACGACACCTTGTTCTCACACCACGGCATCACCGACTCGATTTTCAAAGTCAATATGAAATATTATAATGATGTTGAGCCTCAGACACTTATCAGGATTATGGACTCTGTGGCGACTCGTTTGTCGAAGATGAAGAATTAGTGAAAGTGCTCAAACACTATCTGTGCTTTCGCCGGTCCTATTATATCGCTAAGCCTTTGTAAATCAGCTTCTTTGATATTTTTCACTGATTTCAGTTCAAGAAGCAGCTTCTCGGCTGTGGTTTTGCCTATTCCTTTGATTTCGTTAAGTTCAGAATGCACGAAGCCTTTTTGGAATTGCTTGCGGTGGAAGGTGATGGCGAAACGGTGCACCTCGTCTTGTATGTATGTCAGCAGCATGAAGACCTCGGAGTTTGGCTTGATTTGCACCGTCTTAGGTGGGAATCCGAACAGCAGCTCGTTGGTGCGATGCCTATCGTCTTTAGCGAGGCCAGCAATAGGGATGCTGAGATGCAGCTCGTCTTCGATGACTTGTCGCACCACCTCCATCTGACCTTTGCCGCCGTCGGTGATGATAAGGTCGGGAAGCTCTTTGCCTTCCTCCACGAGACGAGAATAACGGCGGCGCACCACCTCGCGCATGGAGGCGTAGTCGTCGGGACCTTGCACCGTTTTGATGTTGAAATGACGATAGCCCGCCTTGTTAGGCTTGCCGTTGACAAACTGCACCATGCCAGCGACGGCGTAGTCGCCTTGGAAGTTAGAGTTGTCGAAACATTCAATGACTGCCGGCAGTTTGGGGAGATGAAGGTCTCTCTGAAGCTCGGTGAGGATGCGTTTTGAATGCCGCTCATGGTCAACGAGGGAGCGTAGCTTCTCGGTCTCGGCTCGATATTGCTTGGCGTTGCGTGTGGATAACGCTAAAATCTCAAGTTTCTCGCCTTTTTTAGGCGTCACAAACCTCACGTTCTCAAGCTCCATGTCGAGTTTCAGAGGCACGATGATTTCCTTGACGTTGCTCTCAAAACGTTGTCGTAACTCGATGATAGCCAACGATAAAAGCTCTTCAGGCGTCTCTTCAAGCCTGCGTTTCATCTCGATGGAGAAAGATTGTATTATGGCCCCTTGGATGATGCGCATGTAATTGACATAGAACGAGTTGTGGGCGTCGTCGAAAGAGAACACCTCCATGTCGTGGAGAGTGTTGCTGCTCACGATGGAGCGGCTGTGATAGTTCTCAAGCAGCTCGTATTTCTTTTTTATGATTTGTGCCTGCTCAAACTCAAGTCGCGAGGCGTGGTCCATCATCTGCGTTTTCAGATTCTTCAAAACGCCGGAGATATTGCCTTTTATGACTTCTTTCACATTGGAAATCATAGAGTTATAATCCTCTTCAGAGATGAGTCCGGCGCATGGTGCCTTGCAGTTGCCGATATGATATTCGAGGCACGGACGGTTGGGAAAATGTTTGCAAGTCCTTAACGGATAAACTTGTTTCAAGATGTCGAGCAGTGTTCGGGCGGTCATCACCGAAGGGTAGGGGCCGTAGTAATGCGAGCCGTCGTTGACCTTTTTCCGGGTGAGGAAAACACGTGGGAAACGCTCGTTTTTAATGCATATCCAAGGATATGTCTTGTCATCCTTGAGCATGATGTTGTAGCGAGGCTTGTACTGTTTGATGAAGTTGTTCTCCAACAAAAAAGCCTCGGCTTCGCTGCCTACCACGGTAAATCTTATATCAGCTATTTTGCTTACAAGCAGGCGGGTCTTACCACTCTGTTCCTTGTTGAAATAGCTTGATACTCTGCGCTTTAGGTTCTTTGCCTTGCCGACATAGATAATCTCGCCGGTATTGTCCAAATACTGGTAAACACCCGGAGAAGTGGGAATCGTTTTTAGTATCGAGGTTATCTTGTCGTTCATTGTCATTCTGTCGTCATTTCGAGTGAAGCGAAGCGGAATCGAGAAATCTCCTCTAATTTTGTAATTACTATGTTTGCAGGAGATTTATTCACCAGGGGTGAATGCTTTCGCAAAGCTCAGGTCTCCGCTCCCTTCGGTCGGTCGAAATGACGGTGTATTTTAAAAGTGTTTAAATCCCTGTGCTTCAATAGGAATCTGATGATTGTCAGGCGTTATTAGGTTGGCTTGTCCTTCATCGGCGGTGATATATCCTATGATGCGGATGTCGTCCATGTCCTTCACTTTCTCGTAGTCGTTTTGCGCGACGGTGAACAGCAGCTCGTAGTCTTCTCCGCCGTTGAGTGCTGCTATGCTCGGCACAATGTTGAAGTCCTTCGCCGTCTGTATCGTCTTCTGATTCATGGGGATGCGGTCTTCATAGACCACACATCCCACTTTCGATTCCTTGCAGATATGCAACACTTCGGAGGCGAGGCCGTCGGAGATGTCGATCATCGAGGTCGGCTTCACCCCGAGTTCCTTGAGTTTCGCGATGATGTCGCGGCGTGCTTCCGGTTTTAATTGTCTTTCGAGGATATAGTCGTAGCCTGCGAACTCAGGTTGCATGTTAGGGTCGGCGAGGAAAGCCGCCTTCTCACGTTCAAGGATCAGGAGGCCTGTATAAGCGGCGCCAAGATTGCCGCTAACACACAGCAAGTCATTCGGTTTGGCGCCGCTCCGATAGACGATGTCTTCTTTCTTTGCCTTCCCTATGACCGTCACCGAGATGAAAAGCCCTGATTTTGAAGCTGTTGTGTCGCCACCCACAAGGTCCACATGATAGCGGTCGCAGGCGAGACGTATGCCACGGTAAATCTCCTCTATCGCCTCGACGGAATACTTCGAGCTGATGCCGAGACCCACCACTATCTGCGTGGGGGTGCCGTTCATGGCGTAGATGTCGGAGAAATTGACCACGGCGGCCTTGTATCCGAGATGTTTCAGCGGGCAATAAGTCATGTCGAAATGCACGCCTTCGCAGAGAATGTCAACGCTTACAAGCGTTTGTTCGTCTTTATTGTCGATGACGGCGGCGTCGTCGCCGACGGCCTTCAGCGTGGATTCATTGTATATCTTGACGTTCTGCACAAGTTTGTCGATGAGTGCGAACTCACCCAACTCGGAGAGATTGGTGATGTTTTCCTGTTCTGCCATAACTTGACTTAAATTTTATGCAAAAATAATAAAAAAACGCTCGTGAAACGATAATTTTCTACGAGCGTGCTATTTTTAAGTGCTCCCACTAGGACTTGAACCTAGGACCAACTGATTATGAGTCAGCTACTCTAACCGACTGAGCTATAGGAGCTGGAAAATTTCCGGCTGCAAAATTACAAAATATTTTGATTGCTACAACAAAAAGTTTAAAAAGTTTTAAATGGTCATTTCGGGCGTAACAGAGTGGAGCCGAAAAATCATTTTTTTATCCAAAACAATTGTATGATTACGTTAATAAAGGATTTTTCCATTCCGCTTCACTTCGTTACGATGTAGTCGAAATGACATCGTTATTTGTAATAATTCTCTATTTTGTCGAGAATATCTGTCACCTCTGCAACCGTCATCACCTCCATGAGCTTCATCTTAAACTGCTTGAAATTGGGGAACCCTTTGAAATACAAACCCCAATGTTGTCGCATCGCGATGAGCGCGTAGTGCTCGTCCTTATAATTCAGGGAGTCGCTGAGATGTGTTTTCGCCACTCTCACTCGTTCTTCGACGGAAGGCTTCTCGTCCTCGGCCCCTTTTTCAAGATAATCGTGTATCTCCTTGAAAATCCATGGGTTGCCGTAAGTGGCGCGACCAATCATGAGTCCATCGACACCGAAAGTGTCCTTGAAATATTTCGCCGACTTGCCATCGACCACGTCGCCGTTGCCTATGATGGGAATCGTCATGCGGGGGTTGTTTTTCACCGCTCCGATGAGCGTCCAGTCGGCAGGCTCGCCCCATTTGGTGGTACGCAGTCGTCCGTGGATGGTAAGTGCCTGTATTCCAACGTCTTGCAGTCGCTCTGCAATCTCAACGATATCTTTATGCTCGCTGTCGTAACCCAATCGTGTCTTCACCGTGACGGGCGTATGCACGGCTTTTACAACGGCTTCGGTGATGGCTACCATCTTGGGGATGTCGTTCATGATGCCTGAGCCGGCACCTCTCGACGCCACTTTTTTCGCCGGGCACCCGAAGTTGATGTCGATGATGTCGGGATGATAACGCTCGGCATATTGCGCCGCCTCGACCATAGGATCAATGGCATTGCCGAAAATCTGCACCCCGAAGGGCTGTTCTGCCTCAGTATATCGTAACTTGTTGATACTCTTAACTGAATCGCGGATGAGACCGTCTGACGCGATGAACTCGGAATAGACCACATCGGCACCGTACATCTTGCATACGTGCCGAAACGGCGGGTCGGTGACGCCCTCCATAGGAGCTAAAAGCAACGGATAACGCTCGAAGTTGAGATTCGCGATTTTCATGCGGCAAAGATAATGATTTTTCCGAAATGATTATCTTGTAAATCTTGTCTGAATAATTCGTATCTTTGCACCCGTGAAAGAAAATCCGATATCATATTATAAAAACGATGATCGTGTAACGCAAGTTATTGATTGTCTTAATGATAAGAAAAACGTCTTCTGCAAGGGCATAGTGGGCTCGGCGAAAGCTTTCGTGGTGGCGGCGGCATTCGAGAAACTCGGCGGACAGCATTTCGTGGTGTGTCCCGACAAGGAAAACGCGGCGTATTTCTACAACGACCTCGAGAATATCTTCGGCGAACGCGAAAAGGATTACGCCAAGAAGATGATTCTGTTCTACCCGACATCGTACAAACGCCCGTACGAGCCGGAAAAACCCGACAACACCTATATATTGTCACGCACCGAGGTCCTGCAACGTGTCTCGACATCGGAACGTAAAACGATAATCGTGTCTTATCCAGAGGCTCTCAGTGAGAAAATCGTCACTCGTAAGATATTGAGCAAGAACACTTTAAAACTTGCGGTAGGCGAGAAGGTCGATATGGATTTCGTCACCGACACTCTTCTTGAATACAACTTCGAACATGTCGATTTCGTCGTCGAGCCGGGACAGTTCGCCATCCGCGGCGGCATCGTCGATGTGTTTTCATTCGCCAACGACTATCCTTACCGTATCGTCTTCGACTTCGACGAGGTGGAGTCTATCCGCTCGTTCAATCCCGTGGACCAACTCTCGATGGAGAAGCTTCAGCGTATCGTCCTGTTGCCGAATCTGCAAGACCACAACCTCTCGGAAGAACGTGAGACGATTTTTCAATATCTTCAGAATCAGACGGTTATGTGGCTTGAAGAGACCGATTTCCTGAAAGATAGAATAGATTCTGAATATAAAAAAGCTGTCGTGGCGTTCAACTCTTACGAGGAAAACAAGGGATTGAAGTCACCAGAGACCATATTTGCGCAAAGCGATGAACTGTTGAAACAACTTGATGATTTTAAATCAGTTACGTTTGAGACATACTCCGATTCGCATGGGAAAGTGACAGTTGATTTTGACATCACCAGCCAACCTGTCTTTAACAAGAACTTCGAGATGTTGCTGAACAGCCTTAACTCGTTGAAAGACAGAGACTATCAGATAATGTTCTTCTCCGAAAGCAAACGTCAGCTTGAGCGAATCCAGAGCATCTTGAACGATTTGCAGCAGAAAGAGGAGTCGAACCGCGACTTCACGCCGGTCTTGTTCTCGATGCAGGCTGGTTTTGTCGATAACGACCTGAAAATCTGCTGTTTCACCGACCATCAGATCTTTGAGCGTTACCACCGTTTCCATCTCCGTGAAGGCTTTACAAGCAGTCAAGCGTTGACAATCAAAGAGTTATATGATTTGAAACCAGGCGATTACGTCACGCATATCGACCACGGCATCGGGCGTTTCGACGGCATGGAAATCATCGACCACAACGGGAAACAACAAGAGGCGCTTCGTCTCATCTATCAGAACGGCGACCTGCTGTACGTGAGCATACACTCGCTGCACCGCATCTCGAAATATTCCGGCAAGGACGGCATGGAGCCGACACTGAGCAAACTCGGCTCTAACGCGTGGAACAAGCTGAAAGCCAAGACGAAGAGTAAGGTCAAGGACATAGCGCGCGAGCTGATAAAACTTTATGCCGAGCGCAAGAACTCGCAAGGTTTTCAGTTTATGCCCGACACTTATTTGCAGACGGAGCTCGAGGCTTCGTTCATGTACGAAGACACCCCTGACCAGCTCAAAGCCATCATCGATGTGAAACGCGACATGGAGAAAGAAAGTCCGATGGATCGTCTCATCTGCGGTGACGTGGGCTTCGGCAAGACCGAAGTTGCCATTCGCGCGGCTTTCAAGGCGGTGAGCGACTCAAAACAAGTGGCGGTACTCGTGCCTACTACGGTGCTTGCACTCCAGCATTTTCACACATTTTCAAGTCGCTTGAGGGGATTCCCTGTGACCATCGATTACATGAACCGCTTCAAAACCGTCAAACAACAGAAAAAGACTCTCGAAGATGTGAAAAACGGTCGAATAGATATATTAATAGGTACACATCGAATCATCAGTAAAGACGTGGAATTTAAGGATTTAGGTCTTTTGATTATCGATGAGGAACAGAAATTCGGCGTTTCTGCAAAGGAAAAACTGAAACAGATGAAAACCAACGTCGATACGCTCACTTTGACGGCGACGCCTATTCCGCGTACATTGCAGTTCTCGATGATGGGAGCGCGCGACATGAGCATCATCACCACACCACCGCCAAACCGCTATCCTGTTGAGACAGAGCTGCGTACATTCTTACCAGAGGTCATCAGAGACGCTATTCAATACGAGCTGGCACGCGACGGACAGGTGTTTTTCGTGCATAACCGAATCCAAAATATCATGGAGGTTTATAACATGATTGTCAGCTGCGTGCCGGGCGCAAAGGTGGCAGTGGGTCACGGACAGATGGAAGGCGACAGGCTCGAGGAAATCATGCTCGACTTCATCGACGGCAAATACGACGTGCTGCTGTGTACCACTATTATCGAGGCCGGATTGGATATTCCGAATGCTAACACCATCATTATCAACGACGCGCATCGATATGGATTGAGCGACTTGCATCAGTTGCGCGGCAGAGTGGGACGTTCCAACAAGAAGGCGTTCTGCTATCTGCTGACGCCGCCTGTGGCGATGCTCAGCGACGAGGCGCAAAAACGTCTGCGCGCCATCGAGGAGTTCTCCGACCTCGGCAGCGGATTCAACATCGCCATGCGCGACCTCGACATACGTGGAGCCGGCAACCTGCTCGGAGCGGAACAAAGCGGATTCATCAACGACATCGGGTTCGAGACGTATCATAAAATCCTCGACGAAGCCATCATGGAACTCAAGGAAAACGAGTTCAAAGACCTTTTCGAGAAACCCGAAGAAGAGAAAAAATATGTGCGCGAATGCGCCATCGAGTCGGATCTGGAGATACTCCTGCCTAACGAATATGTCGATTCGTCGGCTGAACGTATCAGCCTCTACAACGAGCTCGACCATATCGAAAATGAAGAGGGTCTGATGCGTTTCACCGATAACCTCATCGACCGCTTCGGACCGGTGCCACCACAAGCTCAAGATTTACTTAACACTGTGAGACTCAGATGGTTAGCCCGCGACCTCGGTTTTGAGAAGATAGCTTTGAAAAAAGGCGACATGACTTGCTATTTCCTGCAAGACCAGGAGTCGGATTACTTCAAAACGGAAACGTTTAACAAGATTATAAAATATGCCTCGGAACACCTGAAACGCTGTCAGTTTAAGGAGCAAAACGGCAAAAACATATTGATTTTCAAGGTCATCGACAGGGTGAAAGACGCTCTCAACCTTTTACGGGAAATCCAATCTCATCAATAACAACTAATTTATCTGTCGGAATAGTGGTTTCGTAAAGATAGCACCAGTATCAAAACTTTATCATCAAAAATCTGATAGATAATCCTGTCTTTTTTATTGATTCTTCTTGACCAAAGTCCTGAAAGATTGTGTGAAAGCGCTTCTGGTTTTCCGGTTCCTGTTTTTGGATGTTCTGATATTTCTTGAAGTAATCGTTTTATTTTATTCTTCGATGATTCATCCCCGTTCAGCTTCCACCATTTCAAATCTTTTTGAGCATCAGGAGAATAAGCTATTTCCATAAATCTTCATTTTTGATTATTTTGTAATTACCATTTTTGTAATCTTCTTGACCTCTTTTTATTTTTTCTAAAAATTCAGGGTCGTTCAAATCATCATCATTTTCAACATTTATAATGTTTCCACCAAGAGTAATGAAAAGCTGAAGCACTTGTTTGAGTGCGTCGTTTTTTGAGTCATACTCTAATGTTACAGTTGTATTCATCTTATTTATTTTTGTTTTCAACTGCAAAAATACAACATTTTTTTGGTTTTGTCAACCATAAATCCCGTTTTTTTGTATTTTTGCATCTTAATAAAAACGACAAAGTTATGACTACATTATTTTTAGGCGGATTGGGAACAGGCGAGATTCTTCTTATAGTGTTGGCGATACTGCTGCTTTTCGGCGGCAAGAAACTTCCTGAGATGATGCGCGGAATGGGACGCGGCGTCAAGGAGTTTAAGGATGCCATGAATGAGCCGACGGGAGAAAATAAAGAGGAAAATAAGAAGGATGCGAAAGAAGGCGAATGAGCCTGACGGGGCTGAAATGACATTCGGCGAGCATCTCGATGAGCTGCGTAAAGTGTTGCTGCACATCGGGATAGCTTTTCTTTTGCTGTTTGTCGTACTCTTCACGTTTTTCAAAGGCGACATCATCAACATGGTGTTTTATCCATCCGAAAGCGATTTCATGACAAACAGATTGTTTGCCAATCTTGCTGACCTGACGGGCTCGGAAGTGCTTAGAATCAACGCTAAGCCATTGGATATCTACAACAACAAGATTGCGGGACAGTTTATGCTTCACATCAAGGCGTCGGCGGTGGGCGCGCTCGTGTTAGCGTTTCCTTACATCATAGCACAGCTTTGGGGCTTCATACGGCCGGCTCTGTCGAAGGAGACTCAACGTCGCACACGCCTGATAGTGTGGAAGATAGTGTTCTGGTTCTTCCTCGGCGTGGCGTTCAGCTATTTCATCATAGTACCTCTCGGAATCAACTTTTTGGCAAATTATGATGCCAACGGGAGCATACAAAACATCATTGACGTGAGCTCGTATGTCAGCACGGTACTCGGCGTGTGTCTCGCAGGCGGTTTGGTGTTCCAGCTGCCTCTTCTGATACGTCTGCTGGCATCGGTGGGCATGGTATCGTCAGAGTGGCTGCGCAAAAACCGAAAAATAGCCATCGTGGTGCTGCTGGCGCTGTCGGCACTAATCACACCGCCCGATGTCATGAGCCAGCTCCTGATTTTTGTGCCGTTTTACATTTTATACGAATACGGAATTAAGATAGCGAAAAATATTGAAAAGCAAGATGCAGTTAGATAGGACAAGAGAATTGGAGACGAAAGGCATTGGCGCTCTGTTGCTTATGTACGCCTTGCCATCGGTGGTGAGCCAGATAATATCATCAGTTTACAACATTTGTGACCGTATCTTCATCGGACACGGAGTGGGCGCACTCGCCATCGCGGGTCTCGCCATCACCATGCCGGTGATGAACATAATTCATGCCTTCGGAGCTCTCATAGGTGTGGGAGCGGGCGCGCGAATGTCGATAGTCTTAGGCAAGAAAGACGTCAACTGGGCGGAGAACATCCTCGGCAACAGCGTCATCTTCACCATCATCCTCAGCGGAATGGTGATGCTGTTCTCGTATCTTTTCCTCGACAAGATACTTGTTTTGTTTGGTGCCACCATCGACACCGTGGCATACGCCCACGAATATATGGTCATAGTGCTTCCCGGTATGTTCCTGACTACCATGGCGTTCAACCTCACCTCGCTGATGCGATCGTCGGGTTATCCTACGAAATCGATGATGATACTTGCGAGCGGAGCGATTCTCAACATCTTTCTTGACGCCGTTTTCATCTTCGTTTTCAAGATGGGGATAGCAGGCGCGGCGTGGGCCACAACCATCTCTATGGCGTTCGCCACAGTGCTGTCGATAGTCCATTTTCTGAGAAAAGACTCGTTCATCCGCTTCCACAGACACGGTTTCATACCTAAAGGTTATATCTTCAAGAACATCTTCATGATAGGGATGAGCCCGTTCCTGATGAACGTGGCGGCGGCCGGCGTGGTGGCGATTCTTAACAAACAGCTTATCCGTTATGGCGGCGATATGGCGGTGGGAGCCTATGGCATCACCAATAGCTACATGAACCTCATGGTACTCCTCATCCTCGGGGTGTGTACGGGTATGCAGCCCATAGCAGGCTATAATTATGGGGCGGGACATCCCGACAGACTTAAACAGGTGTATGTGCTTACCATGAAAGTGTGCTTGGCGATAGGCATAGTGGCGTCGGTATTAGGCTGCGCGATGCCGCGAATCATCTCCATGGCGTTCACCACCGACGGCACCTTGCTCGACATCAGCCAGATGGCGTTGCCTTACATCTCGGTGATGACACCGCTGATAGCCTTCACCATAGTGAATTCTAACTTCTTCCAAAGCATCGACAAGCCTTGGATCGCCATCGTGACGAGCCTCTCGCGTCAGGTCATCTTCCTCATCCCGATGATGTATCTGATGCCGGTGATTTACCGAGATCTCGGTCTCGACAGCCTCGCCGGAGTGTTTTGCTCATGCACTGTCTCTGATGTCTTTGGCGCAATCCTGGCTTTCATTCTGCTGCTGACCCAGCGGAAAGTGTTTAAACAACAAATGTGATGTTCTCTGGTTTACATAAATATACGCCGCCTTCCCTGACAACGTCCCCCTCTAAAGTCTAAGGTCTAAAGTCTAAAGTCTAACAAGTGGAGGATACCGGACTCGAACCGGCCACCTTTAGATTGCGAACCTAACGCTCTACCAGATGAGCTAAACCCCCATCGCTTTTTGCGCTGCAAAATTACAAAATTTTTTAATTCATCACCATTTTTTATAAAAAATATTTACCTGTGAACCATTAAAATCTATTATCTATTATCTTTTATCTATTATCTATTATCTGTTATCTAAAAAATCGTATCTTTGCAACTTGAAAAATATTTGCATCATGGAAATAGAACTTTATATCATACAAAGAGTCAATATGTTGTTGCACTCCACCGATGCGACGATTGTGAAACGTCTCGAAGGCGGGATGAGTAATTATACGTATGTCGTTGAATGTCAAGGAGAAAAATACACCTACCGCGTTCCTGGCAAGTTCGCCGAGCGTTTCGTGGACCGTGTGGAGGAAGAGGCGAATATCAAGGAAGTCGAGAAACTCGACCTTAACAACGAGACGGTTTACATGGAGATTCAGTCGGGCGAGAAACTCGCGAAATACGTTGACGGCATCATCATGTCAACAACAGATGTCGTTTCTTACAATGAATTGTCGGTCAAGGCGTTGAAAAAACTTCATGGCAGCGACCTTAAGTTCTCCGATTATGACGCTTTCGGCCGTCTCGACACTTACGAGAAATACTGCTTGGAATTGGGATTCCGGCATCCTCAGGAGTATATCGGGCTTCGTCACACCCTCGACGAGATGCGCAAGTTATATAAAGAGGTGAAAAAAGTGCCTTGCCATTGCGACTATCAGCCGACAAACCTGGTGATAGCGAAGGACAGATTTTATGTTTTGGATTGGGAATACGCCGGCATGAACGACCCGTTTTACGACATCGCATGTTACGGAAACGCCGGTTTCGACAAGGCTCTGTCGCTGCTTGAGGCTTACGTCGGACACAAACCGACACAAGAGGAGCTTAACCGCTTGTATTTCCACCGCGCCTTCCAGTGCCTGCAGTGGTTCAACGTCGCCATCTTCAAGGATAAAGTGGGCTTGAGCAAAGACCTGAATATGGATTTCAACGCCGTCGCCTTCATGTTCCTCGGCATGGCCAATGACTTGATTACAAATTTCAACACATTGTAAATCAATTCAATACATCATATCGCCTAAGCCGAAGCCCTCGTCGAGGCCAAGCTCCGCGCGTACTTCCTCGGAGAGGCTCGCCGGACTCCATGCAGGCTCGAAGGTAAGCTCCACCTCGCATGACTTCACGCCCATTATCGCACTGACTTTCTCCTTGACGAAATTGGGGAGGTAGTCGGCAATAGGGCAGTTGGGCGCAGTCACCGTCATAAGAATCTTCACCACGCCATCGTCGTCGATGTTTATTTCATAAATCAAGCCCAGTTTGTAGATGTCAACCGGTATTTCAGGGTCGTAGATGCCGCTCAAAACGGCAATTATCCTGTCTTTTAATTCGTTTTTATCTATTTCTGTCATTTTTTACGTCGTTTTGACCGTTTCTTCCCCACGTCATTTCGACCGAAGTGGAGAAATCTCCGGCATTCAATTATTATTCATAACTTCCGCATAAAGCATCATCTGTTTCACCATGCTCAACAAGCCATTCGACCTTGTCGGCGACAAATGTTCTTTCAATCCGATTTTATCTAAAAATCCCATATCAGCTGCCAAAATATCAGCCGGCGTCTGCCCGGAGAACACCTTTATCAATAAGTTGATGATGCCCTTGGTGATGACGGCGTCGCTGTCGGCGGTGAAATAAATCTTGCCGTCCCTCTTCTCGGCATGGAGCCAAACCCTTGACTGACAGCCGTTTATGAGATAGTTGTCGTTCCTGTACTGCGGGTCGATGATTGGACATTCCTTACCCATCTCGATGAGCATCGCATAACGATCCATCCAGTCGTCAAACATCGAGAACTCATCGACTATTGAATCTTGTATTTCTTTTATTGTCATATTACTTTGTTTTATCATGTCATTTCGACCGACCGGAGGGAGTGGAGAAATCTTTTGTTAACGTAATCAATCAAATGTCGTTGATAATCAAGGATTTCTCCATTTCGTTCCATTTCATTACACTTCAGTCGAAATGACAGTTATCGCAACATTGCCGCTGCCTTATCAACTGCTTTCACAAAAATATCTATTTCTTCCTTAGTGTTATACATCGCGAAAGAGGCTCTCACCGTTCCCGGGATTCCGAAAAACGTCATCACCGGCTCGGCGCAATGATGCCCTGTACGCACAGCCACGCCCATCTTGTCGATGATAGTACCCAAATCGTAAGGATGAATGCCATCTATCACAAACGAAATCAATCCGTTACGCTTCGGCGCCTGCCCGATGAAACGCATGCCTTCGATGCCTGAAAGTCGCTCTGTGGCATAACGTAATAGCTCGTCTTCATAAGCCTCAACTTCTTGACGGTCAATACTTTGGATAAATCTTACGGCTGTTTCCAATCCTAAAGCAGCGCCCACATTCGGCGTTCCAGCCTCGAATTTGAACGGCACCTTATTAAATGTTGTCTGCTCGAAGCTCACTTTATCGACCATCTCGCCGCCAAACTGATACGGAGGCATTTTCTCGAGCCATTCCATCTTGCCGTAAAGACCGCCAATGCCCATGGGAGCGTACATCTTATGACCTGAAAACACATAAAAATCGCAGTCAAGGTCTTGAACGTCAATCACTTGGTGCGCCATCGACTGTGCTCCGTCAACGATGACGGGGATGTCGTATCGATGCGCCATCGCAATCATCTCCCTGACAGGATTCACCGTGCCTAACGTATTGGAAATGTGTGTGATGGAAACTATTTTCGGCTTCTGCTTGAGCAACTCCTCGTAATGGTTCAAGTCGAGGACGCCGTTTTTGTCCATCCTGATGACAAGGAGGTTGTTGGAGGAGATTTCTCCACTTCGCTTCGCTTCGGTCGAAATGACGGGGGTCCTAAGCAACATTTGTTGCCACGGCACCATGTTAGAGTGATGCTCCATGGCACTCACTACGACTTTATCTCCTTGATTTATAAGCAGTTGTCCCAATGATGTCGCCAACAGATTCAGCGATTCGGTTGTGCCTCTCGTGAAAACGATCTCCTCAGCATGTCGGGCATTGATAAACTGCGCCACGGTCTTGCGGGCGTTCTCGTATGCCTCCGTTGCCATCTGGCTGAGGTAATGCACACCACGGTGGATGTTGCAGTTCTCGTGCAGGTAGTAATCGCGCTCGCGCTCAATCACGCACAGCGGTTTCTGCGTGGTCGCTGCATTGTCGAAGTAAACCAACGGCTTGCCATACACCTGACGGCTTAAAATCGGAAACTGTGCCCTTATCTCGTTTATGTTGAAGTGATTTAAATTCATAACATTTTTGAACTTGCAAAAATAATGAAAAATTTTAACAAATTTATTTTTTATCTTTCACATAATAAAAAATTACCCCACTAACCAGTAAGATTAGTGGGGAGAGATAAATTAAAATTATTAAAAAATGTTCAATTAAAAGTGGTATCCAATTCTCAACACCAACTCTGAGCATTTGAGAGGTTTACTTTTGAAATTTCCTGATTCCTCCTCACTATATGGATCATATGGATCGTCATCTTCGTATTCATACGTATATTTGGCTTTAACATTTGAACTTCCAAGGGCATAGAAATCCACACCAATACTTAAATGGTCTGCTAACATTATGCCGGCGCCCGCCTTGAATGCAAAGCTTACTGCTGCTTTATACTTATAAGTATCTGTTTCTGTCACATTATAATAGCCGTAGCCATACGTATCTTCATATTCCACTTCAAGTTTTAAAGGCGATATCATTCTCATATTCAATCCAAGACCTGCCTCGGCAAATATTCCGAAACCATCATTCACCTCATACAAGTATCTTGCGCCGAGCATAATCGGGATATTCATGATTCTTGGTTTTTTGAACGTAAATTCGTCAAAATAATCATCTCCCTCATCTTCTAAATCTGACACCCAGTCTTTCAGTTCGGAATTGTATCCGTTGTAGAAAAAGTCGGCTCCTAAAGTGATTCCGAGACCGTCAACGCTGCTGAGGGGGAAGAGAATGTCCATGCCTACATTGAAACCTATGCCTGCATATCCCTCATCACCTTTTTCATTAAGGAGTGCCCATTTGTTTGGAAAATCGTTTTTCAATTCACCGGCTTTTAATTTTCCCATCGGGAAGGCACCACCGCCGTAAAGTGCAAACTGTGCCTGTGCGAATCCGCTGACGCTCGCCAATACCAAAACTGCAATAAGTAAAAATTTTTTGTTCATAATACATAATTTAATGTCCAATCCTTTTTTGGACGATATTAGTTAAACAATCATCGCAAAATTATGGATAATTTATTAAGAATCAACATATTAGTAATGAAGATAATGCCCGAAAATCAGTCGTAAAATTCCTTAAAACATTGACTATTCGGCCATACTGATTTTATTTTCTTTATAGAAATCAGAATAGTATTGAAAGAAGTCGAAATTCAAAATATTGGAAATACGTAATAAAAGTCCCGTGTCAATGTGCTGTTTGCGGATAATCTTCGACACGTTTGAAGGGTCAGTAAAGAGTTTTCTTGCGAGCCATGCGCCGCTTCGCTCCTGTTCTTTCAGTTTTTGCTGTATCAGTTTCCCTATGTGGACTTCATTATTCATAAAAAGGCGTTGAATTGCTTGGCTTATTACATCTCATAGGCTCTGGAAAACCGTCAGCAATAATAAGTTTACACAATCCACGCCCTTAGACGTGAATGCAAACAAACTTATCCTCTTGCTTTAAAATTTTCCAGATTTTATGAGATCGAGAATAAGAACTAAGCTATGTTATAATCTATTTTTTATTTTTCTTCCTTAATTTGCTACTTTTTTGCAAAGATACTAATTATTTTATAATTGTCAAATTTTATTTAAATCAATTTTAAACACTTTTTCTTTGTTGCTGCATTGGAAGATGCAGGTGTCGCAGCTTGACAACTCGCCTTTCAGTCGGCGTTTTATCATATCGTCGATGGCGTCGTGTACCGATTCAATCTTGATGTGATTACTTATTTCGGCGGCGAAGGCGTACATCAGCAGCATCCTTGCGTCGGCTTTCTTGATGCCTCGCTGCCGCATATAGAACATCGCATCTTGGTCGAGCTGGCCGGTGCTGGTGCCGTGCGAGCATTTCACGTCGTCGGCGTAAATCTCTAAAAACGGCATGGTGTTTATCTTCGCCTTGTCGGTCAAGATGATGTTGCTGTTGTTCTGATAGGCGTTGGTCTTCTGTGCGTGTGGTGCCACCATCACGTGTCCGTTGAACACTGCCGATGCCTCGTCGTCTAAAATGCCCTTGAACTTCTCGTTGCTGGTGCAGTTCGGCACGTTGTGGTTTATTTTCATGAGGTTCTCCACATGCTGTTTCTTGTCGAGGAGATACAAGCCGTAAATCTGAAGGTCGGCACCCTCGCCGTCAAGCTCCACATGGATGTTGTTTCTCACCTTGCCGCTGTTGAACGTCACTATCACGAAATGCACCCTGCTGTCGCGCTGCTGTCTTATATTAATATGTGTCGTAAGCTCCGAGTCGTCGTTGAGGTTCTGAATCCTGTACAGCTCGAGAGAGGAGTTCTCCTCCATCACGATGTCGCATTGCTCCTCATTCGACTGCAGATGACTGCTGTCGTCGAGGATGACAAGCTGCCGGCTCTGGTTTTTTCCGACCGTTATGTTGTTTTCGAGATAAGCCATCGTTTCAAGTGTTATAGATTCAGTTCCTTAACCCATTCGTAGCCTTTTTCCTCAAGCTCGAGAGCGAGTTTCTTGTCGCCCGACTTCACAATCCTGCCGTCATACATCACGTGCACGAAATCAGGCACGATATAGTCTAAAAGTCGTTGATAATGAGTGATTACCACGAAAGCATTGTGCTCGTTATGCAGCTGGTTCACGCCGTTTGCCACTATTCTCAGGGCGTCGATGTCAAGACCTGAGTCGGTCTCGTCAAGAATTGACAGCTCGGGTTCGAGCATCGCCATCTGGAAAATCTCGTTTTTCTTCTTCTCGCCGCCCGAGAAGCCTACGTTGACATAGCGGTTCTGCAACTTCTCTGTGATTTCCACCATGGCCTGCTTCAGCTTCATCATCTTGGTGAACTCTATCATCGACATTGGCGGAAGTCCTTGATACTCACGCTTTGAGTTGACGGCGGTGCGCATGAAGTTCTGCATGCTGACACCCGGAATCTCCACCGGATACTGGAAACTCAGGAAAATTCCCAAGCTGGCGCGTTCCTCCGGCGGCATACCGATGATGTTCTGGCCCTTGTACCAAATCTCGCCTTCGGTAATGTCGTAGCCCTCGCGGCCAGTCACAGCGGCTGCCCAAGTGCTCTTGCCTGTTCCGTTAGGTCCCATGATGGCGTGAATCTCGCCCTCATTCACCCCAAGGTTGAATCCTTTTAATATCTCCTTGCCTCCAATCGAGACATGTAAGTTCTTGATATTCAGTAACATATCTTTTATTTTATTATTTTCATTTCCTAATTTTGTCATTTCGAGCCTGTCGAGAAATCCTTTTTTTACATAAGCATTCAAATGATTGTAACAACAAGGATTTCTCCATTCCGCTCCGCTCCAGTCGAAATGACAGGTTGGTTGTTATCCCACACTTCCCTCGAGCGTTATCGACAGTAATTTCTGCGCCTCCACAGCAAACTCCATCGGCAACTTATTTAAAACATCCTTTGCGTAGCCGTTGACAATCAAGCCGATAGCTTTCTCTGTCGGGATGCCGCGCTGGTTGCAGTAAAACAGCTGGTCTTCCGAAATCTTCGATGTCGTGGCCTCGTGTTCGAGTATGCTGCTGTCGTTGCCGCATTCCACGTAAGGCCATGTGTGCGCGCCGCATTGGTCGCCCAAAAGCAGAGAGTCGCATTGCGAGAAATTACGGCTGTTTGTGGCTTCTGGCACCACTTTCACGAGTCCGCGGTAGCCGTTCTGACTGTGTCCCGCCGAGATGCCTTTCGAGATGATGGTGCTACGGCTGTTCTTGCCGATGTGAATCATCTTGGTGCCTGTGTCCGCCTGCTGGTAGTTGTTGGTGACGGCGACGGAATAAAACTCCGCCACGGTGTTGTCGCCTTTCAAGATACAGCTCGGGTATTTCCAAGTGATTGCAGAACCTGTCTCCACCTGCGTCCACGAAATCTTGGCGTTGTCGCCGCGGCAGATGCCCCGTTTCGTCACGAAGTTGTAAATGCCGCCCTTGCCCTCTTTGTCACCCGGATACCAGTTTTGGACCGTTGAATATTTCACCTCGGCGTCTTTCTCGGAAATGATTTCCACGATGGCCGCATGTAATTGATTCTCATCGCGTTGCGGGGCTGTGCAGCCTTCCATGTAACTCACGTATGCGCCTTCGTCAGCGACAATCAGAGTGCGCTCAAACTGTCCGGTGTTGGCGGCATTGATGCGGAAATATGTCGATAATTCGATGGGGCAGCGCACGCCTTTCGGGATGTAGCAAAACGAGCCGTCGCTGAACACTGCCGAGTTCAAGGCGGCGAAGAAATTGTCGGTGTATGGCACCACCTTCCCGAGATATTTTTTCACCAAATCAGGGTGGTTTTTAACCGCCTCGCTGAACGACATGAAGATGATGCCGTGCTTCGACAGCGTCTCCTGAAACGTGGTCTTCACTGAAGTCGAGTCCATCACCGCATCGACGGCAACTCCCGACAGTTTCTTCTGCTCGTCAAGCGAGATGCCGAGCTTGTCGAACGTGGCTAAAAGCTCAGGATCGACCTCATCAAGACTCTTTGCCTTACGCTGTTTTGGTGCCGCGTAATATATAATGTCTTGATAATCAATGGGAGGAATGGTGAGATGCGCCCATGTCGGCATCTTCAGCGTCTGCCAGTGTCTGAACGCCTTCAAACGGAACTCCAACAGCCAATCCGGCTCTTCTTTCTTCTTGGAAATCAAGCGGATAATGTCTTCATTAAGCCCCTTCGGTATCATGTCGGTCTCAATATCCGTCACAAAACCGAACTCGTAGTCCTTGCTGGTAACCTCTTCAATTATATTTTCCTTTGGATTTGACTCCATGACTCAAATTTTCAAATTTTAACTTGCAAAAATACAAAATTTTATCCAAATGACGTTTATTTGTAATAAAATCTTTAACTTTGCAAAATATTTTAGAGTTAGTCGGAAATGAAATTTTTAGAGAAAATCAAAAACAACAAATTTTATCTCGTCTTGACGGGTGTAATCGGTGCTATTTTATTGATTATCTTGGTGTTATATCTCGCCGTGCCTTCATATTCCTTTGCGGAAACGGAGCCGTTTAAAGGTGATTACATCTATAATCCTTATACGGATTTAAACCAAATCAATTATGTTGACTTTCGTTCTGAAAATATTGAAACTCAAGGGATTAAGGTGTATGAATATGGTTATGCGCTGACAGGGACGCGTTATCTTTGTCTTGGCTATGAGTCAAAGCGGCTCGTCGATTATCCGTTTTTGCAAAGCATTCATTATAAACAGTTTAACATCGACAGATTGAATAAAAAGTCACGATTGGTGGCTTTGGCGCATCCGTCGAGGGGGTTTAGGCAAGGTCAGATGGCTCGTTTAGACCATTATCGGGTGATGGAGGCTCTCTCTCCCAACGATAACGCGTTGTATTACTGGGATGTAGCACTTTCAAACGGTCATCGTGTGAATATTATAGCAACGGGAGAAAACTACACCACGGCCTGTGTGGGCGATAATGAGCCGGAAACTGTTTTCAAATCTCTTGAATCGGGAAATTCTTATGGTGTGCATTATACCGGAAGTTTGGCGCAAGTGCCTCAGCTTCTTGATGTTACGGTAAAATATGACAACCTTTTCGTGACTGTCTCTGAGATGGCTAAGGAGATGCGTTTTATCGGGCAAAACGCCGAGGTGAAAAGTGTGGCACGCAACGTCACAAAGGGATTTTATCCGATACAAAAAGACGACACCTATATCAGGGTCGAGGTTGAGTTTTTAAATGGCAACACATTGTACCTCAATCCGATAGTGCGTCATCAGTATAGCTATTTCTTTGATTTGGATAAAGCCCGAATCATGAAAGGCCGTTCCTACCTGATGTGGGCGGTTTATGTCATTGTGGCTGTGTTTTTGGTAAGAATGTTTTTTGTGAGGCAAAAAGACGATTCGGATGAGAATCCGTCTCAAAAACAATATGATGATTAAGGAGGAAAAAATCGATAAATATATCGCTTGGCTGCTGGTTATCAGTGTGTTGGTGCGTGGTTTTCTCGCCGCTTTCATTGAGTTCGGCAACGATGAGGTTTATTATTGGACCTACGCCATGTACCCCGACTGGAGTCATTTCGACCACCCGGGCATGGTAGGCTGGCTGATGCAGATTTTCAGTCTTAACTTGTTGTTTCACAGTGAGTTCGCCCTGCGTCTGTCATCGATAATCTTCATGACGGTCGATACCTATATTATATATAGGCTCGGTTGTCTGGTGAAGAACAAATTGGCAGGCTTTTACGCAGCTCTATTGTACACCGCGTCGCCGTATTGCTTTGTAATCACAGGCATTTTTATCATGCCCGACACTCCCCTGATGATGTTTACTCTACTGTCAATCTGGTGTTTCCTGTCGTCATTTCGAGCGAAGCATAGCGTAGTCGAGAAATCTCCTGCAATATTGGATGAGATTTCTCCACTCCCTGCGGTCGGTCGAAATGACAGGCTTCTTCTCTTGGGCGGTCTTTTCGCCGGTCTCGCTCTGCTCTCGAAATATTCCGCCGTTTTCATCTGGTCGGGGGTTACGCTGTATGTATTGTTGTTCGACCGTAAACAGTTGAAAAACAAATATTTATATCTCTCTATATTGATTTCTGCCGTCTGCATGCTCCCAATCTTGATATGGAATATGCAAAACGATTTCATCAGTTTCACTTTCCATGGCGATAGGGTGAGTCTCTTCGGGAAGCTCCGGCCTCTCGACTTTCTCAAAGAAATTGCCGGTGAGCTTGGTTATAACAATCCTATCAATTATGTGTTGATAATCATAGCTTTAGTGGCATTTTTAAAAGGTGGGAGATACCTTGACGCTACGAGTGGGCGTTTCTTGCTGTGTTTCGCTCTGCCGTTCATCGCTGTATTCTGGTTTTTCTCCACTATGCGTGAGACGCTGCCTCATTGGTCGGCACCGGCATTCTCGGTGTTGCTTTTGTTTCCCGCATCGTATCTTGCTGATATACAAATAGTTAACGCTAAACAAAATAAACTGTCCAAGCCGATAATCGCAACGATGGCATTGCTCGTTTTTGTGCTCGTCGTCGGCGTTTTGGAGATAAAAACCGGAATCATCCCTTTGAGATTCGGCGAACAAGCAAACTCAACGCGATATTATGGCGAAGGCGACATCACGACCACGATTTACGGATGGCGTTCCATCAAAGATGATTTTCAAAAGATTAGGGAACGACAGGTTGCTGAGGGACAGATGAAGGAATCGGACGGAATGGTCGGGCTTCAATGGTTTCCGATGGCTAATTTTGATTATTATGTCGCCAATCCATTGGGAATCAACATGTTCGGTTTGCGAGATGTAGGGGAAATCCATAAATATTACTGGATTAACGAATATCGCGGCGGCTTGCAGAAGGGCGATGACTATTGGTTTTTGAACGAAAGCTCCGATTATTATGCCCCGGAGCGTTATCTTGATGACAAATTTGAGAAGATAGTGCCTTGCGACACCATCGTCGTGGAACGTTGCGGCAAACCGGCGAAATTTGTCTTCGTTTACCTGTGCAAAGGTCTGAAATAGAGACTGAAAAGTTAAAATTTTTTAAGATTTCTCTCAAAATTCTGCAAATTAAGTTAAAAATGCGTTGAAACGGCAAAATAACTGTCGTTTTGTTTGCGCGTTTGATTTTCTATGCTTATTTTTGCAGGACAAAAATTCAAATTTATGAAAGAAGAGTTCATATATTATCTCTGGGAGAACAGGTTGCTGTCGAAAGACATTCAAACGGTGGATGGTGATGCTGTATATGTTGTCTCCGTCGGCACCCGTAATTATGACTCGGGCCCTGATTTTCTTGACGCTCGCATACGTATCGGCAACACTTTGTGGGTCGGGCATGTGGAGATACACGTCAACGCTTCTGATTGGTTCCGTCACGGGCATCAGAATGACGACGCTTACAAGAATGTGATTCTTCATGTGGTGTATTGCAATGACACAGAGCGGCTTGCCATTCCGACGGTGGAGATCAAAGGTAAGTTTGACGAGGGTATTTATAAGAGATACTATAGCTGCTTGAAGTCGAGACAATGGATTCCTTGCGAGAAGATGATCGCCGGAACACAGCAGTTCACATGGCTTTCGTGGCTTGAGCGCATTGTCGTTGAGCGTCTTGAGACGGAGGTGAAAGATATTTTTTCTAAGCTCGCCAACAACAATTTCGACTGGGAAGAGACTGTGTATCAAAGGATTATGCGTTATTGCGGGCTGAAGGTCAACAACGCGGCTTTTGAGCGCTTAGCGATGATGCTTCCTTTAAGAATCTTGCGCAAGCACCTTGACAACGCTCTTCAGGTTGAGGCGATGTTTTTCGGCTGCGCGGGATTTCTTGAACAAGAGTTCACCGAGAGCTATCCCGTCCTCCTCCAAAGAGAATTCAAGATATTGAAATCGAAATTCAACCTGTCGGTCATGCCGATGGCTTACTGGAAGTTTCTAAGGCTGCGACCGCCTAACTTCCCCACAATACGGTTGGCGCAGATGGCGTCGATAGTGTGTGCGCGCGACAACCTATTCTCTAAGCTGCTGGTTGTCAGCGACTTGGATGCTTTGCGAAATCTTTTTAATGTTGAAGTCAATACATACTGGGACACGCATTTCCAATTCGGGAGGCCTTCGACCGAGAAAAAGAAGAAACTCGGAGCCACCGCCATCAACGTTTTGATAATCAACGCGGTGATACCTGCGATGTTCAGCTATGGCATTTACCACGACAATCAAGAGCTGAAGGACAGAAGCGTTGGATTTTTGAACGTCATGGAACCTGAAGACAATGTCGTAGTCAGAAAGTTTGAGGAATTGGGGGTGAATGTGAGGAATGCCCAGCAAACACAAGCACTTCTGCATCTTTACGATAATTATTGCAAGAAGCGTAATTGTCTGAAATGCCGTGTGTTTAGTGCCTCGAAAGCCATTGATTGAGCTACTTTTGAAAAAAAATCTAAAAAAATTTGCGTAATACAATATTTTTGTTTAATTTTGTGGCGAAATTCTATGGCAAACTGTAAGATAAAATGGCTGATTTAAGTGTAAGACTTTCGGAGATAGAGTTAAAGTTGAGAAAGCTCATAGCGCTTAAGGATCAACTCATTGACAAAAACAGCGAGCTGGTTCGACAGAATGGAGAGCTTCAGCTTAAAGTTGAGATTCTTCAGACCGAGAACGAGGAATTGAGAGATAAAATAAATAAAACAACAATTGTTAACGCACTCGGAAACGAGAAAGAAATTGAAGAAAGTAGGCAGTTGATTAAGACATTGGTGAAGGAAATAGATCAATGTGTCGCGATGTTGAATGCCGAACAGTGATAAATCGGACGGTTATGGGCGCAAATGAAGAAATAAAAATCAGTATTACCGTTGCAGAACGCAATTACCGTCTGACTATTGACAAGGCTGATGAGGAAAAGGTGCGGAAAGCCGCCGACATGATTAACGAACGGGTGAAGGAATTTAAAAGGGTCTATACTGACAAGGACTATCTGTCGTTGGTTTCTATGGCTTGCATACAGTTCGCCACCGGCGTGGTGAAGTATGAGAACGACTCCGCATTCAAAGATCAATACCTCGACAAACAACTCGATGTCATCGATGATTTGTTGACTGAAAACTTATAAGATTTGTCTGTCTGTCCACCGCATGATGTAACCTTAACAATAACAACAATAATTCGGTTGACTCATGGGTACAAAAACAGGCCTCATCCTCGCAAGAGGAGCTTTAACGCCAGTGGACGTTTGCGTATCGTGGCAGCCATAAGCGTGATATACAAGGGTTTACGATCCCTTTGGGCAGACAGATTTTTTTTCTTTTTCGCGGAAGAGTAAAATCGAGGTATTAAAAAATGATTTTACTACAAATTAGCACAAGCATTATTTACGTGGTGGTAGGCGTCTTAGGCATAGGCATCGGCGCGCTATTGGCAACCACCATCATGCGTAACGCCCTGACAAAGAAAAGCAAACAGCTGTTAGAAGAAGCAAAAGAAAAAGGCGAGGTAATCAAGAAAGACAAGATTTTGCAGGCAAAGGAGAAGTTCTTGCAGATGAAGTCGGACTACGAGAAAGAGACCAATGAAAAGAAACGCGAGCTGCAAAAAGTGGAGTCGCGCGTGCAACAGCAGCAACAGCAGGTAAACCAGCGTAATGAGGAGCTGAACCGCAAGGCAAACGAACTGAAAAACCAACAACAAAATCTCACCGTGCAACAGGAAAACCTGACGAAGAGACAGGCTGAACTTGACAAGATACAGGATGAGCAGAAGAAAATGCTTGAGTCGATTTCAGGTCTGACGGTGAGTGAGGCGAAAGAACAACTCAAGGAAGCGGTGAAAGACGAGGCACGCGCCGAGGCGATGGTACTCGCGAAGGAGATAGTGGAAGAAGCCAAGATGTCGGCCAATCAAGACGCGAAGAAAATCGTTCTTGAGACTATCCAAAGAACCGCGTCGGAACACGCCATCGAGAACACCGTGTCGGTGTTTAACATTGAGAATGACGAGATTAAAGGCCGTATCATAGGTCGTGAGGGTCGTAACATCCGGGCTCTCGAGTCATTAACAGGTGTCGAAATCATCATCGACGACAGCCCTGACGCCATCCTGCTCTCAGGCTTCGACCCGATACGCCGCGAGATAGCACGCCTGTCGTTGCAGAAACTCGTCACCGACGGACGTATCCATCCGGCACGTATCGAAGAGGTGGTGAGAAAGGTGGAGAAACAAGTGGAACAGGAGATTATCGAGACAGGTAAACGCACCGTCATCGACCTCGGCATCCATAACATCGCCCCTGAGCTTATCAAGATGATAGGTAGGATGAAATACCGCTCGTCGTACGGACAGAACCTGTTGCAGCACTCCATCGAGACGGCGCGTCTGTGTGCTACTATGGCCGCCGAGCTGGGTCTTAACCCTAAAGTGGCGAAACGCGCAGGTCTGTTGCACGACATCGGCAAGGTGGCTGACAACGAGGAGGAGCTTCCACACGCTATCCTCGGCATGAAGACCGCTGAGAAATACAAGGAGAAACCGGATGTGTGCAACGCCATCGGCGCCCACCACGACGAGATAGAGATGGAGTCACTCATAGCTCCCGTCGTACAGGTGTGCGACGCCATCTCAGGCGCCCGTCCGGGTGCCCGTCGTGAGGTGGTGGAGGCATACATACAGCGCCTGAACAAACTCGAGAAGATGGCGATGTCGTATCCGGGCGTGGTGAAGACCTACGCCATACAGGCAGGACGTGAGCTGCGTGTGATTGTAGGAGCCGACAAGGTCAGCGACCAGGAGGCCGACAGCATAGCATACGAGCTGTCACGTCAGATCCAGACGGAGATGACATATCCGGGACAGATTAAGATCACCGTCATCAGAGAGACGAGGGCTGTGCAGTTCGCTAAATGATTGCGAGCTGCTGATAACTATTGCAATTATGAAAAAACTCTTATTTCTGCTTTTTACCATATTGCTGTCGGTGTCGGCATTTGCCCAGCTGGAGGTGAAGCCCGGCTCTTTCAAGGAAGTGCCGGGGTTCGTGAATATCAATTCTGATGAGGACTATCAGTTTGACGACAACGACCTGCCTTTTGCTGTCATTAAGGTGAGAACTGAAAATATCACCGACAGGCAACGTCGTGAGCTGCGTTTCGAGAGCAATCTTGCCGTCGGCATTATGCTTGAATACAAAACCGGTGAGGTGTGGGTGTATCTTACCGCCAAATACGCCGATTACCTGAAGATTTCGCATCCCGACTTCAGCTCGACAGAATATACATTGCCTCTCGACCTGCAACCTAAAAAAGGTTACGAGATGACATTGGTGAACAAGACAGGAATGATTCCGGAAGTTGATGTTTACAACTATCTCGTGGTGACAGCCGACCAGCCCAATGCCGCGGTGTATATCGACGATGTGTTTGAAGGTGAGCAGTATGCACAAAAGTCGTTTATGGCAGGCGAGAAACACCGCTGGCGTATCGAATGCGAGCTGTATCATACAGAAAGCGGCGAAGCGACAATTCCGGAAAAAGAAGGCCAAAATGTCACGATTGAGAAGACATTAAGACCTGCTTTCGGCTACCTCAACGTGACGAGTGCCCCCGAAAGCGGCGCAATAGTCTATATCGATGGCAAGAAAATGGGGCAGACACCACTTAAATCCGAGAAGCTGGCGAGCGGTGAACATAAGGTGCGTGTGATGAAGGAGATGTTCTCGGCGGCCGAGGGGACATTCACCGTTACCGACGGCAACACCACACAGGCTAATATGAAAATGTCGGCTAATTTTGTGAACGTTAAAGTTACAACCGATTCTGAATCAGATATTTACACAGACAACGAGAAGAAAGGCACAGGCAGTTGGACCGGACGCCTCAGCGACGGCAACCATACTTTTGAGGCACGCAAGGCATCGCACAAAACATCCGTGGAGAACATAAAACTGACTCTCGGCAAAGACGAGAATGTGGTGATACCCAACCCGATACCTATCTACGGAACACTTGACGTATCGACAAACCCCATTGGCGCCAATATCATTATCGACGGCAGGAGCTTCGGCACCACGCCAAGGGTGCTGACCAATGTGTTGATAGGCACCCATGAACTGAAACTTGAGAAAACAGGTTGCGCCACGGTGAATAGAACGATAACTCTGGACGATAAAAACAAACTCACTGTTAATGAGACGCTGCCCACAGGAAAAGAGATATCCATCTCCACCGACGGCAGTGGCGACAAGATCTTTGTTGACGGCAAATATATAGGTGTCAGCCCGCTGACAGCGACTTTGAGTTTCGGCAGTCACGAGGTTACAGCAATTCGTGGCTATAACGGCAGCGTTGATGCCCTTAAGAGCGGCGGCACTGATGGCCTTAACGCCATTAAGGGTATTAACGGCGTTAAAGCCGCCGCCAAAACGATAACCGTGGCACAGAATGGCGGCACAACCTCGGTGAAGCTGGCGTTTGCAGTTGGTGCAGGCAACGGCATTTTCTCGGTTTCCGCCAACAAAAAAGTGATGTTTTCGCAAGGCAACCTGCAATACCAGGCTTCTACGCGCACTTGGCGATTTGCCGAGCACCAGTGGG
>CALCYT010000022.1 GCA_937906455.1 uncultured Bacteroidales bacterium
GCCGGGAACCGGCGCGAGGCGTTGGCTTACATATCCCTATTAATAACTACCAAAATCATCAAAAAACATCAAAAATAGTGATGTCGGTCTTGCATTTATCGCCGTATCTTCGCAAGATTAAACTTATTGGTGATGACAACGCTTGACAATTTAGAAATAGGACAGTCGGCAGTGATAAGGAAAGTGCATGGCAGAGGCTCCCGACGCCAGCATTTCCTCGACATGGGCATCATCCCCGACGCTGTGGTGCGCTTAGTGAAATACGCTCCTCTCGGCGACCCTATGGAGGTGATGATTCACGGCTACTCGCTCACCCTGCGCAAGGCCGACGCCGGACTCATCGAGACGGAGCCTGTGGAGGTCACCGCCGCCAAGCCTGACGACGCTTTCGACGTCAACCGCTTGTACCTCACCTCATTACCCGACCATAACGCCCATCCTGGCCTCGGCGAAGAAGGCATATATCACGACAAGACCCATGAGCATCCGTTGCCTAAAGGCACCACCCTCACCTTCGCCCTCGCCGGACAGCAAAACTGCGGCAAGACGACGCTCTTCAACCAGCTTACGGGTGCCAACCAGCATGTAGGTAACTTCCCGGGTGTCACCGTTGACCGTAAAGACGGCGTCATCAAAGGCCATCACGACACCTTGGTGACCGACCTGCCGGGGATATACTCGCTGTCGCCTTACACCAACGAGGAAGTGGTGTCACGCGAGTTCATCATGAAAGAGAAGCCTAAGGCCATCATCAACATAGTGGATGCCAACAACATAGAGCGCAACCTCTACCTCACCATGCAGCTGATGGAGCTTGGCGTGCCTATGGTGCTGGCTCTCAACATGATGGACGAGGTGCGCAACAACGGAGGCACCATCCTCGTCAACGAGATGGAGCAGATCCTCGGTCTGCCCGTGCTGCCTATCTCGGCATCGAGAGACGAGGGCATCAACGAGTTGGTGGAGCATGCCATCCATGTGGCGCGATACCAGGAAGTGCCTGTGCGTCAGGACTTTTGCGACAAAGACGACCACGGTGGCGCGGTGCACCGCTGTCTGCATAGCATCATGCATCTCATCGAGGACCACGCTCAGCGCGCCGACATCCCTGTGCGTTTCGCGGCGTCGAAGCTCATGGAAGGCGACAAGATAGTGCTCGATGCCCTGCAGCTCTCACAAAATGAGAAGGAGACGCTCGAACATCTCATCCTTCAGATGGAGGAGGAACGCGGTCTCGACCGTGCCGCGGCGATGGCGGAGATGCGTTTCACCTTCATACGGCGTCTCTGCTCCAAAACGGTGACGAAGCCTCACGAGAGCAAAGAATACCGGCGCAGCCGTCGCATCGACAAGATACTCACCGGCAAATGGACCGCCATCCCTATCTTCGTCATAGTGATGATAGGCATCATCTGGCTGTCTATCGACGCCCTCGGGGCGCCTTTGCAGGACTTGCTCGACCGTGGCATAGGGTGGCTCGCCGGCGTGGTGGGCGACACTCTGGCACGATGGGACGTCACACCCTCCGTGCAGTCGCTCGTGGTCGATGGCATCTTCGGCGGCGTGGGCAGCGTGCTCAGCTTCGTGCCTATCATCCTACTGCTGTTCTTCTTCCTGAGTCTGCTCGAAGACAGCGGCTACATGGCGCGCGTGGCCTTCGTCAGCGACAGCTTCCTGCGACGACTCGGCCTCACGGGTCACAGCATAGTGCCGTTGCTCATAGGCTTCGGATGTACGGTGCCGGCGGTGATGGCAACACGCACACTGTCGTCAACACACGACCGCTGGCGCACCATACTGCTGACACCCTTCATGAGCTGCTCGGCGAAAATACCCATCTACGCCTTCTTCACAAGCTATTTCTTTCCGCATCACGGCGGACTGGTGCTTATATGCTTATATCTGTTCGGCATTGCGGTAGGTCTTATCATTGCTCTGTTTTCCAAGACCAAAGGCGATGTGGCTCCTTTCGTGATGGAGCTGCCCAACTACCGCATGCCGGGCGCTAAAAACGTGACACATCTGCTGTGGGACAAGACCAAAGACTTCCTGCAACGCGCCTTCACGGTGATTTTCCTGGCCTCGTTGTTGATATGGTTCCTGCAAACCTTTGATTTCCATTTCAATATGGTGAATAACGGCGAAGGTAGCATCCTCGCCACCATAGCCGGATGGATAGCACCCATCTTCAAGCCTATAGGTCTCGGCCAATGGCAGATAGTGACAGCCTTGGTGAGCGGATTCATGGCAAAAGAAAGCGTGGTGGCGACACTCGAGGTGCTGAACGCCATGCCTCTCTTCACCGTGGCGACGTCAATACCCATGCTGGTGTTCTGCCTGCTCTACACCCCTTGCGTGGCGGCAATGGCGGCGATACGACGCGAGCTGGGCACAAAATGGATGCTCGTGATAATATTGTTCCAGTGCGTGGTGGCATGGATAGCCGCGTTAATAGTCTATCTTATCGTGGGGGCGATAATATGAATGTGGCAACGGTTATAGTGTTATTTGTTGTTGCAGCATTGGTTTTTGTTGCGATCAGGGCTCTGCGCAAAGGCACATGCTCCTGCGGTGACACATGTACAAAAAAAAGTTGCAGCGGATGTTCCAACTGCAACTCTTGTCCGTTTAAACGCTAATATCAGCAAGGCAATCCCTGCATAAACAATCGGAATAATTCTCTTTAAGAAAAGCCCTTGTCTTATCGGTAAGATGAACCTTCACGCACCAACAGTCGGTTGAGTGCACACATTCAAATTCTTTTCCGCAACGAGGACATTTCTTTTTCATAACTATCTGATTATCAGCCGTTTAACAATGTTATTGATTTTTATAAGATACAAACCTTCCGGCAACCCGCTGATATTGATTTCGTTTTCCGTTGTGTTCAAAACCATATATCCGACTGCGTTGAAAATCTGGACGGATTCGATATATTCCGCATTGATATGAATAAAACCATGTGCCGGATTAGGATAAATAGTCACATCCGTGTCGCTATTCTCCGTCACCGCTTGGATATGAGCCACGTCATGAATCACTCCGACGGCGTCGAGGTCCATCCCGCCCGATGCGAAAGGCGTAGGCCACGGGTCGTTGACAATATGACCTTCTGAATCGTAGGTGCAGTATTGCGGATCGATGTTTCCCACCACATCGATTATGCGGACGTATGTGACGTGGTTTTTGTCGAGAAGAGGGTTGTCGTCCACCTCGTCGAGGTCGAACGGGGTGCCGTAGAAGGCACCGTATTTGCCTGCGAAATTATGAATCTGGCAAGGGTCGATGCATCCCGAGCCGCCGATTTGTGTGTCGTACTGCACGTATGTCACCGCCGGAAAACGGAAGAAATGCTTGCCGTCGGAGCTTACTTCCACGAAGGCAAGTTCAAGGAACCACATATCGGGGTTCTGAGCGTTGGCGAAGCCGTTCTCAAACACTGCGAAGTCGGGGCCTTCGCCGTTGCATATCGGCGATGCGAATGTCAGGGTGGCGATGCCGCCGTCACCGAGACATGCCACGCCGTATGTGCCGTCGGGTGAGCCTATGGCGTTCCCGGCAGGCCATCCCGTGCCGGCCAGACCCGCACTCGGGTTGGTGATGTTCATCGGCCCCGGCTCCACCACACAGCCGGTGGCCCACGCCACAAAGGCTGACGAGTCGGCATGCATGGCAGTAGTGCCGGGCTTGTCTTGCGCCGGAGCAAACTGCGCCCACAACGCCACCGGCACCATAACCGTCATTATCACCAAAAGACGACGCCTCATCTCACTATGACTTTCGTTGTCTTAGCGGCATTCTCGCCCCTCACGGTGACGAAATAAACGCCTGCCTTCAGGCCTCCAAGGTCAACGACCGACATTGTTGACATCAGCACGCTGCGGCCTGTCATGTCGTAAATCTCCACGTTGACAAGGCTCTCGGCATCGACATACAGCCGGTCGGTGGCAGGATTCGGATAAACCGTCATGTTCCACGTCTCTACTTCCGCGACAGCATAGTCCAAAGGAAGGACAGGAGCCACTTCTTTCTCATAGACATAAACCCAGTTGACCGGATCCACCATAGTACCACAATGTGTGTCGCCTATCTTCACATATTCACCATTGCTGACCAACGCCGCGTCGAAGTAATCCCATGTGGAATTGCCGTTGATAAGATACGTGAGCCATCCGGCTTCCACAAGACTCAAGTCGAGGACACCGTCGTTGAAATGAAGGTCGCTGAGCATACTTCCGTTAGCTTCATAGCTGAAGCGATAATCGGCAGCTGCGATGTCATCCATGACAGTTTTCATCGTAACTGATTCTGCATCAAAGCGATAGCCCCATGCCAAAGCAGTGTCAGGCTCAGCCCAGTTGACGATAAAAACGATTTCACTTTCACCATCGCCTATCCAGTAAAGGATGTCGGCAGGGTCGATTGTTGCGTCCTCTTGCGCTAAGAGGTTGGTCGTGAAGAGACCGAAGATTCCCAAAAGGAACGTTAAAGTAAGTTTTTTAACCATAACTTAAGATTTTTAAGGTTTAATAATAAATTTAATTACCTCAAAACCTCGTGGAAAAACGTTGGCACCTTAAATAAATAAGGGGGTTCCAGCTTTTATCCCGAAAGCTTTGTTTACGATGTATGGCAGGTCTTCTGACTCGCTCCTTTTAGCTTGTCGCCTTCCCGAAAGCGGTGATTTTCAGTGGCATAATGACAAGATTTAAGAGCACACAGCAGCGGGAACTGTCCCGGATTTCCACCGGATTCCCTATTAAGCCTCGCGGCACCATAAATCAGCTGCAAAGATACAAAAAAGTTCGGAATGTCGAGTTTGAAATTTTTTCACTTGGCAGGTTCAAACTTGACACTCAACGCTAACCGACTCCATTTTGCCACCAAGCGGCGGGTTCAACTTTTTCACCTTCACCTTGGCGGATGACACGGTGGGGAAAGACTCTCTGACGGCGTTTAGGATGCGTCGGGCGACGTTTTCGAGCAGATTGGACGATTTCATCATCTCACGCTTCACAACGGCGTACACCGCCTGATAATTGACAGTATCGTCAAGATTGTCAGTTTCTTCGGCCTTCGCGGTGTCAACCTCCATGCTCAGGTCAACATTGAACCACGTGCCAATCTTGCGCTCCTCGTCGAAGCACCCGTGATAGGCGTAAAACTCCATTTTTTCTATTGAAATCAATGACATAATATATTTATAAAAACTCTAAATTATTTTCCTCCTAATCTCACTACGGCTCTTGTTCACAGTATGCACACTCAACCCCAGGATATACCCTATTTCGGTATTGCTAAGGTCTGAGCATGAGAGGAGCAGCACCTTCGATTCGGTATCGTTAAAATCAGGATGATTTTTTTGAATGGTGACGTACATTTCAGGGTAAACACGCTCTATGGCTGTCTTTGCCGCCTCAAACATATTGTCTTTTTCATTGTTGATTTTATAAACCAACGGGCTCCATTCTTTCTTGAAGTCATCGGCACGCCCGTTTATTTTGTTGGCTTTGATTATAAGATGCAGTTGTCGGGACAGTTCTTTTTCGACAACCTCAAATTTCACCGAGTTTTGTAATTCGTCCTTTGTTTTGTCGAGTTCCTGTTTAATTAACTTGTTCTCTTTGAGGATATTCTTCTGACGCACCAGCGAAACTATCATCACTATCGAAACCAAAAGCAATATCAAACTGATTATCAATATAATACGTTGTCTGTTGATAATTTGTTTGTTCATGTTGTTTTGCAAAACCTCGTAGTCGTATCGGCGATTTATGCTGTAAATGTTTTTCTTTTCCGATTCCTTCAATACATCGTATTGAAGTTTTTCATGTATTTCATGGTATGCTAACGATTTTTTATAGTTACCTTGTTCTTTTGCAATGTAGTACAAATAAAAATAAACCGAAACTTTTGATGATGGTCTAACTTTTGTAATTTCTGACAAATCCAATGCCTTATGCATGTAATAATTTGCTGAATCATATTGATCATCATATAAATAGACAACACCCATATTTAAATCACAAAAAAAGATTTGAGAACTGTCTGTTTCTAATTCTCTTGATCGTAACAGACATTCAATAGCCTTCTTGTATTTTCCTTGGTTACGGTAAAAAATCGAATAATTATTTAAGATTTTGCTTTTTATATTTTTCGATTGTCCTTTATCTGCCAAAATAAGGCCTTTTTCAAGATATTTATTCGCCATGTCATAGTCATTTATAGCAATATATGAAATGGCAATTAAATTGTTAGCATAAGCTCTTTCATAATTGTTATTGCCGAAATTTGTATCAGATATGTTTGCTATCGTTATGGCTTCTGTGGGATTGTGTTCATCTAAAAGCATTTTTGCGATATTATATTGTGCGCGTGCTGTTGTGAGCGAATCGCCAGAGATGGTGCCGTATTGCTCAGCATCTTTAAATGATTTCATTGCAAAAATCTTGTCATCATTTTCTTTTTGGGCATACCCGCAGTAAAGCGCAGCCTTCGCAGCCCTCCAGAAATCCTCTCTCTTAACAAAAAATTCAGCTGCATCGGTCAGTTCTTGGGATATCTGTACAGTGTCAGCCCCCGTATAATCAGAACGTTCGCCATGCGGATGCTGATACAGCCTTTCAGCCTCCTGCAAAACCGCTTCAGCTTTCTCATACTCCTTTTCGTACGAATTGCATGCCGCCAACGCCAGCAAAACTACAATTCCAATATATTTCAATAGCCTTATCATATCAAATTAATTTTATGCAAAAATAGTGTTTTTCACGCAAAAAATTACGAAACAGAGGAAAAATTTCCGCCATTTCTGCTATATCTGCGAGAGATTAGTATTGTATAAAGAAAATAATAGTTTGTAAAACTAATTTTTCAACTACTTAAAAATCAATAATTTATATTTTTTTCTTTCAAAAAATGTTGTAGTCACAGAAATTTTGGTTGTAAAATTATTTCAACAATGTATTTTTAGAATAATTTTGTACAACATAAAATTCTTAAAATCGAACATTAATGTTTTATTAATTCAAATTATATGAAAAGAAAAGCTTTAGTATTATTGATGTCAAGCATTATATGCTTATTTACAAGTATGTCGGCGGCTATTGTTTATAATAATGTTCCTGCACAAATCGACACTACTGACATACCGCCAAATGAAACTCTTATTGAATTATATGGCAACTTTGATTATGGGGTTGGTCCAAATTCTGTCGAAGCATATTATGGCAAGAATTGTGTCTCCGTGTATTTCCATCAGAATTTCGGCTATGTTAACATCACATTAATGAGTGAAACAGGCAGCGTGGTTTACAACAACACTGTCAACACTGCCGTCCAGCAAACGTTTTACATCCCTCTTTCCGGCACATCAAGTGGCAACTACACCTTAATATTAGACAATGCCAACGGCTATGCCGAAGGAGAGTTTGTAAGATAACAATACCTTTAATTAACAATATTTACTAATAAATCAAATTTCAAAACTATGGTAAAAAAATCAAAAATCGTTGCCACAGTCGCAACATTGCTCATCGCGGCGGCAGGAGTGATCACAATCCAATCGTGCAAAAAAGAGCAGAACAATCTGCTCAACACACAGGCAATCATTCAGAAGAGCATCAGGCATCCTCAAAAAATAGAAGACATGGCTGCTTATCTCAAAGGTTTCGGAGAGAAGATGCTTAACTCTAAGGACAACGAAACTCTTACAATGGAGGAAGCTTCTTGGCATCTCACCGCCTACCAAAATTTCATGTATGGAGATGTCAACGACTATTATACAGATATTGTATATGATGAAAAAGAGTACACTGTTCCCGTGTCCAATGGCATGGTGACATTGTCAGATCTTGGGTTATTGTATAAGGCTACGGCAAAAGACATTGTCAAGTTTTATCAAGGCTCAATGCTGAATAACAAAAAAATCATGTATGTAATTTCAGAGATAGATGAATCGGGTAAAGTGATTGTCAACATGGCTCTCACAAGTTCCGAAAATTCGAAGTATTATTACTTTAATTTTGAAAGCGAATACGACTCCATCGTGTTTTGCGACTCGCTCTTCCCAAATCAGAATGGCTATCATTGGTTTAGCGAGGCTCCCACTATACTTGAGGAACAAATTCGGAACTTTGGGCCAGCATCCATGAGACCGAACGATTATGAAAGAAAGTATTATTCGTCATTTGAGATAAAGCTCTTTGACCATAATGACTATCCGGGAATGATATATTATTATGGTAACGGCATATATAACAGTTATTTGTCTCCCGAAGACATGTGTTTTTATCTTGACTCATATTTGGGCATTGTTGTTGAAAACAGGCCACAGAGCTATGATGTCGTGGAATGCAATGTAATCCCACATTGGGGTAATCCAGGGAAAGAAGGATTTCCCCAATATCATGAATTACGCATAAAGTACGGTAATCCAAGCATGTCCGGAAATCATCCGGTTTATGATTAGTGGCGACAAAACAGTTGTGTCACGGGGCGTGTCTTTATGATACAACTGTTGCATAATATCAGATAAGTTTAACACATTAAAATTTACAATCATGAAAAAGTCATTAACAATAATCGCGGTTTTGTTGTTGTCATTCACCGCGTCAGCGCAGCACACATACATTCACAACACCGAGGAGGGCGATTGCCGCCAGAGCTACAATTCGGTGGTAACATCGGACGGATGCATCATCATTGACGAGGATATTTTTGATGGTCCCACCGCTTCCATTGACGTGGGCATAAATTTCCTGAAAATCAACCCCCAAGATGGTTTTGTCGGCAATCTGTTTGTTGACGACATAATCCCCGATTTGCACAATATGCTGGCGAAAAATGTCAATGCGCCCGATGAGAATGTTTATTTGTATTTCTCAAACGACAACGGCACAAATTACCATAATGTGCTGACGTTCACGGACGCCATGGAGATGACTGGGAGGACGTGCGTGCCATTGCCAATAGAAGGCGACATGAAATGGCTGAGATACCATATGATGGATGACGGGGACTTCATCGCATCTTGGCATGACTCGACTGACGACACCTGCACCCGCAGATTTGCCAGATTCGGACTTGACAGCTCGCTGAAAACCTTGTCGGAGCCGATAGCTGTCACCGGAGAAATGCCCGTAAACAATCCATTCTTCGTAATTGAAGGCGAGCCTCTCAGAATAGGCTTCCTCTCTTATGACTACCATAAAACATCCTATGGATGGAGCAGCAACGGCGATTTATATGTCTATGTGCTTGACCAGAATCTGCAACTGGAACAAATCAAAACCATTCAGAAAATAGGGCCATACTTTTTAAATGTTTCCAACAATGTTTCTGTGACAAATTTGGATGACGGCTTTTTCGCCATAATGACCTGGCGCGATAATTTGGATGGCAACAGCAACAAATACCGCGTGATTGGCAAGTATGACAGGAATCTGAATTTTGTAAAATATCATCAAATACAAGTTCTGGCGGAAGCGGACTATCCGCAGCCCATAGCCTATGACGCGGACAACAACGCTCTTTATGCTATATGGTATGACACAAGTCAATATGGTTTATCGGGTTTCAAAACTCATTTAAGATGTATAGACGCCAGTAATATGACCATGATTTGGGAAAAGGAATGCATAAAAGGCATCGATGGCAATATCATAAACACCTTGAGAGTTATGGATGACAACACCGTTGCCTTGTCCGGCTTCATGTCATACAAGGGTTCGAGCAGTTTTTTTGACTCGTATGCTTTTGCCGTTTTTGTCGAAAATAGTGACGGTGTCGATGACAATGTGATGCCTGACAGTCCTTTCACCTGCCATCCCAACCCTGCGAAAGATGTCATCAGCATCAGCTTTGCAGAAAACATGGGCTGCAATTCAATAGCAATCTATTCGATAGACGGGCGTTTGGTAAAGTCGCAGAACTTTAACTCCGGCACTATCGACGTCTCAGGCCTCAGCTCAGGCGTTTACGTGATGAAGGTGAGGATGTCTGACGGCTCAGAGTTCACTGAGAGAATCATAAAGGAATAGTAATTAACGCCATTAAGGGCATTAATGCCATTAATGCCCTTGATGCCATTAACGCCCTTAATGCCATTAACGCCCTTAACGCCCTTGATGCCATTAACGCCCTTAATGCCCTTAACGCCGCTAAAAAGCTGCAGTTAAAAATTTTAAAATTATTGTCAAAGGAAATAACACAGAATATATAATAGGTGTCGAGTAACTGAAAAATTTTAAAATTACACAATTTAATAACGTTAAAAATTTTTAAATCATGAACAAGAAAAGAACATTTGCTGTATTAACATCTTTAATCATAGTGGCAATTGGAATCGTAACATTTAATGCCTGCAACAAGAAAAATGTTCTGCAAGAAATTGAAGTAAAAGAACTTGACGAAGAACATGACCAAAGCATTATTGAAAACATCCTCCTGTCAAATGATGCTGGTATTCCTTTTCCAACTGGAAGTAAGGCTTATGTAGAAAACAATGAATATTTACTAATACTGCCACAAGGGTATTATTGGGTTGTACAATCTGTTGAAAATCGCAGTTTAGTAGATGAAGCATCTGAGATATCATTTAGATGTATTTGTGAAGAAGGTGACAGCAACAAGTGTTATCCAGTATGTTTAAAAGAAACATATTTTTGTGCGATGGAAAACGGGTGCCATACTTGTCGCAGAGAAAATGTAACGGCGAATAATGGCACTCAAAGAGGAGCGGAAGTACAAGTTTTGGGGTTGATAAACCGCAATGCCGGAATAACAATCATCACAGATCAACCCATCCCTGAAGAAAACGACAAATTTGTTAAACTACCGATAAGTAATATGGATGTCATTCACGGCAATGCCTTTGAAGCTCTATTTCAATTGGAAGATGTTTTTGACTATTTTAACAATATTGTTACTGAATCTGAAAAAAGGAACGTTGAACTTAACACGTATACTTTCCTCAATATTTTTGGGAATTTAGTATTAGCTCCTTTGGCTGAGAATATGGATATTAGTATAAACAACACTGTAATATTGCCAAAATCAATACCGGCCGGATCGTCAGTCGAGACAAAGATTTCATGTAATTGCACTTCTGGAAATTCAGGATGTACGCTCGAACAAAAGTCATTCTGCGGTTTGAAATTATATTATTGTGATGTACAAGGTTGCACATCGTGTGTGATGAGTGGACCTGAGCAATAATGTTGTTTTGTCAAAACAATTTAATAAAACTAAAAATTAACTTATAGAACTTAATTACCATGAAAAAATTTACACTCTCATTGCACACATCAGCCAATGGATGATTAAATCGTAATATTATGCAAAATGCCAAAACAAAACTGCTATTATACTTGTTGTTAGGTATTACAATGAGCATTGAAGCGCAATACACTTTTGAACAAACTTTATCATTTGAAGACGGCGTTGTTCGTGAATGTAATGCTGTTGTTGAAACCAATGATAATGGTTTTGTTGTTAGTTGCATATCAATAAAAGAATATGGCGATAATGATGCCCTCATCGCCATATCGCCGGAAGGTGAAATAACAGCTACTCTAATACACCAGATTGATGGTAAAAATCTAAAGTATTGCGGCTTGTTCCGCCATCCGGATTATGACAATGATTTTTTGGCGATTGCTACTCTCATAAATGAATCATTGGTTCAAAACACATTTGCCTTTTTGCATATCGACGCAGAATTAAATATAATAAGCCAGAATATTTGTTTTTTAGGTGACGATTATTCACATTTGAACCTATACACTCAAGAGATGCCCAACATAATTCTTGAAACGGACAGTACAGTGGTTGTCGCCGCCCACTGTCAAAAGACTGAAGGCTACTGTTATCTTTTTGCCCGTATTCTCTATCGATGGACAAATGATTGGGTCTCAAAATTATTCGTGTGATATGGCCGATTTTATATATGATTTTTCGGCCAAAAGCAGAAACAAACATCGACATCTCAGGCCTCAACGCAGGCATTTATGTGATGAAAGTGAGAATGTCCGATGGCTCAGAGTTCACTGAGAGAATAGTAAAGGAATAGTAATTAACGCCCTTAATGGCATTAATGCCATTAATGCCATTAATGCCATTAAGGGCGTTAACGTCATGAAAGTGAGAATGGCCGACGGCTCAGAGTTCACTGAGAGAATAGTAAAAGAATAAACAATTATTTTAAAACTTCAACTCCTTTTTCAATTCTCTTCAGTGCCTCTTCTTTTCCGACGAGTGCCAGAATTTCATGGATATGCGGGCCCTTGCCGGCTCCCACGAGCATCAGGCGCAAGCCGTTCATCACGGGACCCATGCCGAGTTCGTTGCCTGTAATCCATTCGTTCAACACCTTTTCGATGTTCTCTGCGCTGAAATCGTCAATGTTTCTTATCACTTCCGATGCCTGGCGCATGAGGTCGGCGCTGTTCTCTTTCCAGCGTTTCTTAACCGTCACCTCATCGTAAGTGGTAGGCTCCTCAAAGAAGAAGAAGCTCTGGTCCCACATCTCCTTCACGAAGTTGACACGGTCTTTCACCAATGCCGCCACCTTTGTAACGTATTGAATATCAGCATCGATGTTTTTTTCAGACTTAAGCCATTCCTTATACTCAGCCCCAACTTCCTCGCTTGAGCGGCGCATCAGGTATTCATGGTTGAACCATTTAGCCTTCTCCACGTTGAATCGCGCTCCCGACTTGCTGCAGTGGTCGAACGAGAACGCCTGTATCAGCTCGTCCATGGAGAAAATCTCCTGTTCCGTGCCGGGGTTCCAGCCAAGCAATGCGAGCATGTTGATGAACGCCTCGGCGTAATATCCCGACTGCTTGTAACCCGATGAAATCTCGTGAGTCTCAGGGTTCTCCCATTGCATTGGAAACACTGGGAATCCGAGACGGTCACCGTCACGTTTGCTGAGTTTGCCGTTGCCGTCGGGCTTGAGCAGCAACGGAAGATGCGCGAACTCCGGCGATTCCCATCCAAATGCTTGATACAGAAGCACATGCAATGGCATTGACGGAAGCCATTCTTCGCCTCGGATGACATGCGAAATCTTCATCAGATGGTCGTCAACGATGTTTGCCAAATGATATGTCGGCATGCCGTCTGACTTAAACAGCACCTTGTCGTCCAAAGTGTTGGTATTCACCTTTATGTCTCCGCGGATGATGTCGTGCATCTCCACGATATGGTTTTCCGGCATCATGAAACGCACGGTGTAAGGTGTGCCGTCAGCGAGCAGCTCATCGACATCTTCTTTGGTCATTGTCAACGAGTTACGCAGCTCCTGACGTGTCTCGGCGTTATAGATAAACGTCTTTTTCTGTGCTTCGGCTTCTTTGCGGAGGTTGTCGAGCTCCTCAGCTGTGTCGAAAGCATAGTATGCATGGCCTTTCGCGATGAGCTCGTCGCTGTATTGCTTGTACAGATGCTTGCGGTTGCTTTGTTTATACGGGCCGTAGGGACCTCCCACGATGTCACTCTCATCGAACTTGATGCCACACCAGTCGAGAGACTTTATGATATAATCCTCGGCACCCGGCACGAAGCGCGTCTGGTCGGTGTCTTCAATGCGGAGCAGCATTTTCCCGCCGTTTTTCTTCGCGAAAAGATAGTTATACAAAGCGGTTCTCACGCCGCCGATATGCAGCGGACCCGTCGGGCTCGGGGCAAAACGTACACGTATTTCTTTCATCTGTTTAAAATTTTTGCAAAGATAGTGATTTTTAGAATACAGAAGTCAGAAGCAGGAAGCAAGAATTATTTTTGTTTTTAAAAACCTCAAAAAACTAAAGACTAAAGACTAACGACTAAAGACTTCTTCGTATCTCTACAAGTTTATTCTCATTTCAAACGCCAGTATAAATCTACACACTTCTTTTTTAATTTTTAAACATCCTCATTTTAACGAAAATTAGTATCTTTGCAAATTTATATGTATTATGGAGAAAAATGCGTTGATAGTAAAAATCGAGCACTTCATCAGGAAGTTCTACCTCAACCGCCTCATCCAAGGCGCGCTGATAGGGCTCATCTTGATGATAGCTTTGTTTTTGATTGTCAACGGAATAGAGTATTTCTCTTGGCTCCCGCAAAAAGGAAGGCTGATACTACTGCTGCTGTTAGTTCTTGGCACGGTTTTTGTCGCTATATTCTATTTTACCATACCGATAATCAACCTCATCCGCTTCCGGAAAAAAATGTCGGATAAACAAGCTGCCGTCATAATCGGAAAGTTCTTCCCTGAAATAAGCGACAAACTGCTGAATACCATCCAACTTTCAGAAAATCTATCGCAAAACATTGACAATCAACTGCTTATTGCGGCAATTGAACAGCGTATCGAGAATCTGAGACCCGTCAATTTCTCAGATGCAGTAAATCTAAAAGAGAATTATAAGTATCTGAAAATATTCGGATTAGCGTTTGTTATTTTAAGTATTACTTTAATATTTCTTCCCGACTTCTCCAAAAAACCTGTCGAGCGTATTTTCAACTATTCGCAGGAGTACGTGAAGCCTTTGCCGTTTGAGGTACAGCTTTCTGCCACCGAAATCGAGGTGTCGCAGGGCAAAGACGCCGAGTTCAGAATCCATGTCACCGGCGAACGGCTGCCCAATGCCTTCTATATCAGGGGCAACACAGGCGTGAGGATGATGAACCGACTGAGTACCAACGACTTCCGTTTCGTCTTTAAAAACGTCAACCAAAATGAGTCGTTCTTCGTCGAAGGCGGCGACTACCGCAGCCCGATGATAAATCTTACGGTGAGACCCAACCCTGCCATGCTCTATTACGAGGCAAAACTGACATTCCCGAAATATATCCATCGGAAAAACGAAAACCTCAGCGGCAAGACACGACTCATCGTCCCGCAAGGCACCGAGGTGGAATTTGTGTTTCACACTCGCTATGTTGACTCCGTCGCCATTGACACACAATCTGTTATGTCACGACAAGAGGGGTCTGACGAGTACATTTACAATCTGAAAGCCTTGCAGACTACGAGATTCAACGTCACCTTATATAATAGCTGGAACGCCTCCTCCCCCATCCCGTTCACCCTCGAGGTGATTCCCGACGCCTATCCCGACATCTCAGTGCAGAATTTCCACGAAGACTTCTCCAAGCAGACATATTATTCGGGACTTATCGCCGATGACTACGGCTTCACCAAGCTTTTGTACCATTTCGAGGTGGACGGCAAGCCGAACCAGTCGTTTGTGAGAGAGATTCCCGTTGATAAGAGAAATGTCCGCAATTCATTTTACTATAGCATTGATATTGATACACTTACGCTGTATCGTGGCGATGAGATAAAGGCTTATTTCGAAGTGTTTGACAACGACGGCATCAACGGACCGAAATCGAAACGCTCAGAGGTGTTTTATCTTGTGCTTCCAACTACCGAACAACTCGATTCCATAGCTGATAACACTGAGAATCAGATACTTAACAATCTGAACCAGCGTTCCGACGAGCTACAGAATCTACGTAAGGACATAGAAGACATGCTCCGTGACCTGATGTCGAAAAAAGAACTCGACTGGAGCGACAAAGAGAAGATGAAAGAGCTTCTCGAGAAGCAGAAAGAGGTTCAGCAGGAATGGGAGAAGATTCAGGAGGAACAGAAGGAACTGTCAGATTTCATTAAGGAAAACGAGCTTTCATCAGATGAGCTTGTCAGGAAACAGGAGGAGATAAACAAGCTCTTCAACGAGGTCATCCCCGATGAGATGAAGAAGCTCATGGAGGAAATCGAGCAGATGCTCAACGAGATGCCGCGCGAACGGATGCAGGAAATCATGAAAGACCTGAAGAAAAACAACGAGTCGCTGCAAAAAATGATGGACCGCAACCTCTCGCTTTTAGAGCAGCTGAAGGTGGAGAAAGACATGAACCGGCTCATGGACGAGATGCAGCGTCTCGCCGACGAGCTACTCGACAACACCGACTCTATTTCCGCACAAGACGCTGAGAATCAATTCAATAGGATGGAACAACAACTCGATTCCATCATTGAGAAAAACCAAGGGCTGAGCGACCCGTTCGACATCAACAAAGACGAAGAGGCTTTCGATGAGATTAAGCAAGACCTTGAGGATGCCGAAGATTCGGAAGACGGCGGAGAGCATGAGAGTGCAAAAAAACAGAAGCAGAAAGCCGGTAAGAAGATGAAGGAGATGGCTGAAAACATGAACTCCCTCATGATGGGAGGCAGCATGGACCAGCTCGCGGAAGACGCCGACATGGTGAGGATTCTGCTCGAAAACGTGGTGCGCTCGTCGCATGCAGAAGAAGAGCTTATGCTGAAAACCGGCGCGATGAAAAAAGACGACCCCACCGTATCGCAAAAAATCTCACGCCAGAAAGAGATTTCAGACAATTTCACTATGGTCGAGGACTCGTTACGCAAGATGGCAAACCGTCAGACAAGCGTTAAGAACTTCGTTTTCAACGAGTTACAGATAATAGACCAACAGACGGAATCAGCCATGCAGGACATTTTGGAGCTTAAATTCGGCAGCGCGGCACAAAAACAACAAAGGGCAATGATGTCGATGAACAACCTCGCCCTGATGCTCGCCGAGTCGCTCGAAGAAATGGATATGCAGATGGACGGCTCAAGCAGCGGCTCGTGCTCGAAACCGGGTAAATCGAAGGGCAAACAAGGCAAGCCCAAGAACATGAAAAACATGCAAGACCTTCAGAATCAATTAGGTGAGCAGCTAAAGAAGATGCAACAGCAGATGCAGCGACAGCAACAAGACGGCATGCCAATGCCTGAGATGAGCGAGGAGCTCGCGCGTATGGCCGCTCAACAAGAGCTTATCCGTGAAGGCATGCAACAGATTCTCAATGAGATGAAACAGAACGGCGTACTCGGCGACGACGGTATCAACCAGATTATAAAAGACATGGAGAAACTCGAAGAAGATATTGTGAATAAACGCATTACGAATCAGACCATCAAACGTAACAAAGACATAATGTCGCGCATGCTGAAGGCGGAAAATGCACAGCAGGAACGTGAGAAAGAGGAGAAACGCAAGTCGGATGAGTATAAAGGAACAGAAAAAACACATAATATCGACGAGCTGAGATATGAGGAGAGCATCAAGAAGCAACAGGACTTCTTGCGCATGAATCCTATTGAGTATCAGCCATTTTACAAACAGAAAATAAATGAATATTTCTTTAATAAAGAGCGTCATTTCGAGCGACCGTAGGGAGTCGAGAAATCTCATTCTATTAGTTTGAGATTTCTCCATTCCGCTCCGCTTCAGTCGAAATGACAAATTGAACGTAGATTATGATAAGATTTGAAAGCATTGACATTGAGATTCCTGCGTTGAACCAACGTCTTGCCAAGCAATGGATTGAAGAGTTTGCGGCATCATACGGCAAGAAAGTCGGCGAGCTGTATTACCTTTTTTGCAGCGACGACTATCTTTTGGAGTTCAACCAGAAGCGCATGAACCACGATTTCTACACCGACATAGTGACGTTTCCGCTGAACGACTGCAGCGAATATCTCTCAGGCGAGTTTTACATCAGCATTGACAGGATTAGAGACAATGCCGAGCAGTTGGGAAAGCCTTTTAAAGACGAGTTTCATCGTGTTTTGTCACACGGCGTGCTACATCTGATAGGCTTTAAGGACAAGACCGACGACGATGCCAAAATGATGCGCGAGCAGGAGGAAAGATGTCTTGCTATGCGTCGTGAAAGCTTTTAAAATATGGTAATAACAAAAAATGTTCCACGTGGAACACTGAAGATATGATATTTGAAAAATACGATGTGATAGTGGTCGGGGCAGGCCATGCTGGATGTGAGGCGGCGGCAGCGGCAGCCAACCTCGGCAACAAGACCTTGCTCATAACCATGAACATGAGCTTTATGGCTGCGATGTCGTGCAACCCCGCCGTCGGAGGCATCGCCAAAGGCCAGATAGTGCGGGAAATCGACGCTCTCGGCGGACAGATGGGCATCATAGCTGACAAAACGATGATACAGTTCAGGATGCTCAACAAGTCGAAAGGTCCCGCCGTGTGGAGCCCGCGGGTGCAAAGCGACAAAGCGGCATTCTCAGCAGAATGGAGGAAAACACTTGAAAACACACGAAATCTCGAGTTCTGGCAAGACCATGTCGATGGCTTGATAGTGGAAGGCAACCAAGTAAAAGGCGTCCACACCATGATGGGAGGCGACGTGTATTCCAAGACCGTCATCCTTACCAACGGCACCTTCCTCAACGGTAAGATTTTCATCGGCGAGAAGTCGTTTTCAGGCGGCAGGATCGGCGAGGCGGCAAGTCATGGAATCACTGAACAACTCGTGGAACTCGGCTTTGAATCCGACAGGATGAAGACCGGAACGCCGGTAAGAATCGATGGCAGAACAATAGACTTCAGCAGGCTGACGGAACAAAAAGGCGATGAGGAGATAACAGGGTTCTCGTTTATGAATGTGCAGAAACCCCGACATCAACGCTCATGCTATATAGCATACACCTCACAGAAAGTCCACGACATACTACGCACCGGATTCGACAAATCGCCGATGTTCACCGGCAGAATACAAGGCATAGGACCGCGTTACTGCCCGAGTATAGAAGACAAGATAGAGCGTTTTGCGGGCAAGGACTTCCACCAGCTCTTTGTGGAGCCTGAAGGAGTCACCACATGCGAGTATTATCTCAACGGATTCTCCTCGTCGTTGCCAGAAGACATTCAGTATCAGGCACTTAGAAATATAGAAGGTTTCGAGAACGCCAAGATTTTCCGTCCCGGCTACGCTATCGAATACGATTTCTTCCCGCCGGAACAGCTATATCATAGCTTAGAGACACGCAGGCTACACGGTTTGTTTTTCGCCGGACAAATCAACGGGACGACAGGCTATGAAGAGGCCGCCGCACAAGGGCTTATGGCCGGCATCAACGCGCACAGGCTCCTGCATGACGAGGAGCCCTTTGTTTTACGTCGTGACGAGGGCTATATAGGCGTTCTCATCGACGACCTCATCACCAAGAGCGTTGACGAGCCGTACCGCATGTTTACAAGTCGCGCCGAATACCGTATATTATTACGCCAAGACAACGCCGACGCGCGTCTGACCCCGATTGGATATAAACTCGGTCTCGCCACAGAAGAGCGTCACAGTCGTTTCTTAGACAAGGAACAACATGTGAATGATTTGGTTATGTTGTTGAAAGACAATAACATAAGTCCAGATGAGATAAACACCCTGTTGGTTGCCAAAGGCACACCGGAAATCACAGGTAAAACACGTCTCGCCCATATACTCACGCGCCCGCAGCTTAGTTTAGCTGAGATCATAAACCACGTGGGATGGCTTAAGTCACAGTATGATTTGAGCGACGAGACGACGCGGAGCGTCGTCGAGGAGGCGGAGATATTGGTGAAATATGAAGGATACATCGACAAGGAACGCGAGGTCGCCGACAAGCTGAAACGCCTCGAAGACGTGCGACTCAGTCCCGACTTCGACTATAACGCCTTGCACTCGCTGACAATAGAGGCGCGACAGAAACTGACGAAACACAAGCCTCAGACATTAGGCCAGGCGTCACGCATAAGCGGGGTTTCACCTGCTGACATCTCGGTATTGGCGGTGTTTTTGGGGAGATAAAATTCAATTGTTCCACGTGGAACATTTTTTGAAAACATCAATAAAACAAGGATATTATGAGTACTAAATGCCCGTTTTGCAAATCAGATGACACTAAGTCTTACCTCAAGCTGAAGGATTATTTCCTAACACAGGAAGACTTCGAGATTTTAGAGTGTGACAACTGCAAACTGCTGTTCACCTCTCCCCGACCGAATCAGTCTGAGATAGGAAAATATTACAAATCGGACGACTATCTGAGCCATAACGAGCACAAGAAAGGGTTCATTCCATGGGTATATAACCAAGTTAAAAAAGTCAACATCCGCAATAAATACAGTGTCGCTTGCGGCAACCGCACAAAACCGCATATCCTCGACTTCGGCTGTGGCGTCGGCGATTTCCTGCATTATGCACATCAAAAAGGATGCGAGATAACGGGCTGCGACCTTAGTGAGGACGCGCGTACATGCGCATCGGAAAAACTCGGCAAGACCGTCAACACTCCGGAAGAAATCTTCGCCCTCCCCTCCTCCACCTTCGACGTCATCACTATGTGGCATGTGCTTGAACACATCGACGACCTCAGGTATCAGACGGAACAAATGCACCGTCTCATGAAAGACTCCGGAACTCTCGTGATTGCCGTCCCAAACTACAGGTCGCTCGACGCGCAGCATTACAAAGACAAATGGGCGGCATACGACGTTCCCCGGCATCTCAACCATTTTCACAAAGAGTCGTTAGAAAACGTCTTGGCGGGATTCTTCGAGCTTGAGAATATTCATCCGATGAAATGGGACGCATTCTATATCTCGATGATGAGCGAGAGATTCATTTCCGACAAGAACACCTTCCTCAAAGGCATTCGTGTCGGCTGGAAGTCGAACCGCCACGCACGCAAAAGCGGAGAATATTCAAGCTTGATATATGTTTTTCGCAAAATTTGATTTTTGCCGTTTTTTAGCCATTTTAAGGCATTTTTGGTTTTCAATGAGGCGGACATCAAAAATTTTTTGAAAACGTCTTAGACAAAGGCAATTTTTGGAACGATTTTTGTTAAAAAACAGACCATGAGAAAGATTTACATCATATTAACAACAATAGCACTCATCGCAGTGACGGTTTTCGCATATCAGCGAAACGAGAAGAGAGAGGATGTCGAGATGCGAAGGTTCGCCGAGATTATCGCTGACGAGACTGACCTCGAGTTTGAAAAAGCGGCAGACAAATTCATCGACGACATCAAAAACGACTCGCTCATCAATCTATGGTGCAAAGAAGAGCTTCCAAGCGATGACAGCATCTTCGCATATATTAAGTCGCAATATTTCAATGATATTGACATTTTAAAACAGTATATTATAACATTTGTTTTATGCGACGGCGACACCTATCTCAACGTTAACGAGAGTCAGATAAAATGCCATGATATGTTTTCAGGCATCATCGAAGAAAACAGCCACACTCAAATCAGCGAAAATCTTGTACACATCGACGATGCCACCACCGACATATATTATTTGGTGACCATCAGCTTGCCGGAAAGTCATACGGCATTTATCGAGTTTTATAAAGAATTGGATTTCAAGGGTTTAGCAACAGAGCGTTTGAAAAATTTCTCGTTCGGCGTGTATAAAAACAATATTTTGGATTACAAATTCGGCAACTTCCTATACCCTAACAATTTCAATAATTTCATCTCGCAAGACGACGGTATCATAAAAGGAAAGAAATATAAACATTTAATTATCAATGATTTAGAAAACTCCAAAACAATTATTGTCACCATTGAGTGCGAACGCTGGCTGAGATTTGTCGCTCCTTTCTCAATAATTTTCTTCGTCCTGCTCCTCGCCTACTTGCTCTATGTATATTTCTTCAACAGCAGTAATAATCAGCGACTTAGCTTCCATAGCAAGATGCAAATCACCATCTTGCTGACATTGGCGTTCTCGTTTTTCATCGTCGGACTCGTTTCGTTCCTCTTCTTGGAAAACAATATCACGAAAAAGAATGAGATTACACAGTACAAGCAGGCTATCATAATACGTAACAGACTGGATTCCAACAATTTAACCGACAACGATTTTCTTAAAGATCTTGGGGAGACATTTTTGTGCGACATCAATATTTACGACGTTGACGGTAAGCTTATCAATACTACAATAAAGAATCCGGATTACTTCGATTATCTTTACATTGACGAGACTGCTTTTCAAAACATTGTGGAGGAAAACGCCGGTTATTTCATGCAGACCGAGTATTACGCCGATGACAGATGCTACTCGTATTACTTCCCGGTTCTTGACAAAAACAACGAGCTTGTCGCGATTCTGAATATCCCCTACTTCGATTCCAAGTCGGATTATGATGACAGAATATCGAATTTTATCTTAAATTATATCAATATTATTGTAGTATTGCTCGGCATTTCCTCAATAATCGTGATTTTAGTGACGCGAAAGACACTTAAACCGTTGAAAATCATTGAGAAACAGATGGGCAAAATAAGTTTGGAAGGCGGTAACGAGCAGATAGATTTCAAAGGAAGCGATGAAATCGGGGCGTTAGTCGAGCAATATAATAAGATGTGCAGACAGTTGGAGATAGCCGCCAATAAAATAGTTCGCAACGAGCGTGAGAGCGCATGGCGTGAGATGGCGCGCCAGGTGGCACACGAAATCAAGAACCCTCTTACTCCCATGCGCCTGAACATTGAATATTTGCAGATGCTGTGGGACAGAAAAGACCCGAAATTCGAAGAAAGCCTCAAGGAGACGCTCGACTCACTCCTGCAACAGATTGAGACATTGACGAAAATCGCGACAGCGTTCTCCGACTACGCCAAGATGCCTGAGAACACACCGACGAATTTCGATTTGTCGGAGCTTGTCAAAAACACCGTCAAGCTTTATGATACTCAGCAAAATATCTGTATCACAACGACTTACGACGAAAACGCCGATTGGAATATCTTTGCCGACAAAAACAATCTCGGTAGGGTTTTGGGCAATATCATCAAAAACGCGATTCAGGCCATCGGCAACCAAGACGGACGTATTGAGGTGACGCTCAACAGCTTGGAAGAAAAATATATCATCAAAATTTCGGACAACGGCTGTGGCGTCAAAGAAGAAGACAAGACAAAGGTGTTTTTCCCTAATTTCACAACAAAATCAAGCGGTATGGGAGTGGGATTGTCGGTGTCGCAGGACATCATACAGGGCATGGGAGGCAATATTTCTTTTGAAAGCGAAGAAAGAAAAGGCACAGTTTTTACGATCGACATACCAAAATTAAAAGAAAAACAATAAATTTGCAAAAATTTTGTTATATTTGGTGAAATGAGCAATAATCCGATTAAAGCCCTTGCGGGTCAGACAGTTATATACGGCATGGGAACCATAGTGCCTCGGTTGCTTAATTACCTTTTGGTGCCGTTGTATGTGCGAGTGTTCGCCGCCGGAGTCTATGGCCAGATCACAGATTTATATGCCTGGATAGCCTTCCTGCTCGCGTTGCTGACATACGGCATGGAAACCACGTTTTTCCGTTACACCCAGAAAGAAAATCCTGACAAGGTGTTCAACAATATCGTTTCGTGCATCATCATTACGACGGGAATCTTTTTGGTCTTGAACGGATTTTTCCATAAAGATTTCGCGCATCTCATTCAGTATGAACACAATACACAATATGTTCTGTTTCTTGGAATCATAGTGGCGTTGGATGCGCTGACAGCCGTTCCTTTCGCGAAGCTAAGAAAGAACAATCAGGCTAAGTTGTTCACTCTCATCAAGATAGCCAATGTGGTACTGAATATCGGGCTTAACCTGCTGTTTCTGCTCGTCATCCCGGAAACGGCTTTATCCATCTCAGATAAAATATTTGGTCCGCAGGCAGGCTTGCTCGTATGGGTCTTGATTTCCAATGTGTTATCAAGTTTCTTAAGTTTGCTGTTGCTTCTTCCGCAGTTTAAAGGCTTCCGTTTTGAGCTTGACAAGAGTCTTATCCGTCCCATGTTGGCGTACGCCATCCCGATATTGCTCATCAACTTAGTTGGGATGGTCAACGAGGTGGCCGACAAGATTCTGATAAAGTACCTCACCCCTGTCCCCGACTCGGAAACGCTTGTCTCGCTTGGCATGACGTCGGAGGAATATGCCCTTCAGCAGCTCGGCATTTACGGAGCTAACTATAAGCTCGCCGTGCTGATGACCATCTTCATCCAGATGTTCCGTTACGCCTCCGAGCCTTTCTTCTTTGGCAAGGCGAAAGACCGCAACGCACCTGAGCTTTACGCCAAGGTGATGACATATTTTGTAGCCTTCTGCCTTCTGATTTTCCTCGGCGTGATGCTGTATATCGACGTGCTGAAATATTTCGTCGGCAGAGGCGGAAGCGATTATCATGAAGGCTTGGTGATAGTTCCTATTGTGTTGATAGCCAATATGTTTTATGGTATTGTGTTTAATCTCTCTATATGGTTCAAACTCACTGACAAGACGTTCTCCGGCACGATAATTTCGATAATCGGGGCAACCGTCACTCTGCTCTGCCTGTTTGTCCTTGTGCCAAAGATCGGTTATGTCGGAGCCGCCATAGCGCATCTCGGCTGCTACACCGTGATGATGCTCGTGTCGTATTTCTGGGGTCAGAGGGTATTTCCGGTACCTTATCAAGTCGGGAGAATCGCCATTTATTTGATATTTGCCATAGGATTATATATTTTGAGCACATTATTTAGCGATTACAGTCTCGCAATGAGATTGACAATCAACACATTATTAATTTTGGTTTATCTTGGCACGGTTTTTGTTGCAGAACGTAAAAATCCTTTGAAGATATGATATTAAATATTTTAAACAAATCAGACAATGCGATGCCGGCATATGAGACTATGAACTCAGCCGGTATGGATTTGAGAGCGTATCTCCCTGACGGTGAATTAGTTATAAAACCTATGCATCGCGCTTTGGTGCCGACGGGCTTGTTCATGGAGATTCCGGAAGGCTATGAGGGACAGGTGAGGCCGCGCAGCGGATTAGCTATAAAAAGCGGCATCACGGTGCTGAACTCGCCCGGCACAATCGACGCTGACTATAGGGGAGAGGTGAAGGTGATTTTGATTAACCTCTCGGATTCTGATTTCGTCGTCAAGAGCGGAGATAGGATAGCACAGTTGGTGATTGCAAAATGTGAGCAGATGGAAGTCGTTGAGGTTCAGACTATTAGCGAAACCGAAAGAGGGGCCGGAGGGTTTGGACATACGGGGGTTTAGAGTGGAGAAATCCTTTTAGTTTAGAGTTGAGAGTTTAGAGTTGAGAGTTTAGAGTCAGTTTTTTAGTTAAGAGTAGAGAGTAAAGAGTAGAGTGGGGTGATGATTATTTATAATGAGATTTTGGAAAATTGTTTTTATGAGATATAAGTTTTTGATATTCAGTGTTTTGGTCGGGTGGGTGTGTGGTGTCTCCGCGCAAAGCGATATTGTGGAGGAGATGCCGGCTGACAGCGTCGTGATTCAGGATTTGGCGAAGAATGCAGAGTATTTCTCTAAAGGATTGGAGGAGAAATATAACGAGAACTACCTGACAGCGATAAGCGATTTCGAGCAGGCACTGTTGTTTTTCAAAGATGACGATGCCTCGATGTACGAGTTGTCGGGGCTTTACATGTTGGACGGCCAAATCAACAAGGCTCTTTTCATGATTCAACAGGCAGCAAAGCTTCAGCCCGACAACAAATGGTATCAGATAAGATTAGCGGATGTGTATCTCGAAAAGTCTGATTATCAGTCGTTTATAGATATCTACGACAAACTCTTGCAAGACGAGCCTGACAATTTGGACTATCTTGGAGCCTATATTGATGTGCTTCTCCGCATCGGACAATACGATCAGGTGATTGAAAAATTAGACATTGTGGAGCAACAACTTGGCAAAAACGAATATATCTTCCTTCAGAAAATTGAGATTTACAATCAGCAGGGCAAGAAAGACGAAGCCTTGGCGGAATTGGAGAGACTTGTGGAGTTCGCGCCCGACGACACCCATTACATAGCCATGCTCGCCGAAGCCTACCGTAAAATGAACCGCGACAAGGACGCATACAAACAATATCTGAAAATCAAGGATTTGGAGCCTGATAATAAGTATGTCAACGTGTCGCTGATGGATTATTACTTAAGCATAGGAGATACGGAAAAAGCGTATGCGGATTTCGTGGCGGCCATTAAAAACAAGAATTTGGATTACGACACCAAAGTCCAGCTGTACAATTATTTGCTGCAGGACAACAAATTCAATTTCAAGACGGCTAAGGAGCTGAATGAGAAGATGGAATCGGTCGCCAACGCCTTCATCGAGACACATCCCGACAAGCCGATAGGTTATTATATCATCGGCTCGACATACCAGGCAAAAGAAGATTATACAAAAGCCAAGGACAGCTATCTGTTATCCATTTCAAAAGGCGGCAACGACAACATGATTTACTATAACCTTTTGAACTGCTTCGACCAATTGAAATGTTATGACGAGCAGATAATTTATGCTGACAAGGCGTTGGAATTATATCCGACGATACCTGTTTTCTACGTTTTCAAAGGATTTGGACTTTACAATGTCAAAGATTATGAAAACTGCATCAAAACTTTCGAAAAAGCCAGGAAATTCGTGTCAGACAGTGATCTTTTGGTGATAATCGACTCGTTTATCGGCGATTCGTACCATAATCTTAAGAACAATGAGAAAGCATACGAGGCATACGACAGGATTTTGCGCTACAAGCCCGATGAGATTAGCGTCTTGAACAACTACGCCTACTATTTGTCGCTTGATGACAAAGACCTGGAGCGCGCCTTGCAGATGTCGGAAAAGACGATAAAAGCGGAGCCGAAGAACGCCACCTATCTTGACACATACGCTTGGATTTTGTACAAACTCGGGCGTTATCAGGAGGCGAAAAAATACATGGAGAAGGTGTTCAAACACGACAAAAACCCGCAAGGTGTCAACTACGAGCATCTCGGCGACATACTTTACAAGCTTGGCGACACCAAAAACGCCTTGAAAAACTGGAAGAAAGCCGAGAAGGCAGGGGGAGAGGTATCGCAATTTCTTGAGCAAAAAATAAAAGACGAGAGACTTTATGAGTAGAAGACTTCATATATTATTGATTGTCAGTCTGTTTGTCCTGACTTTCATCGCGTCAAGCTGTTCATCGAAGAAAGCGATGGTCAAGACGAGTTTGCGTGAGTTCACCGCCGGAAGGCTCATTGAGGAAGTGGAGAACAACAAATTCGACTACGGCCGTTTTCAGGCGAAAATAAATGTGAAGATAGAGACCAACGACAAGAATCTCAATGTGAAAGGACAGCTGAGGATGAAGAAAGACAGCATCATCTGGACGAGTTTCTCGCTTCCTTTGGGAGTGGAGATGGTAAGGGTGAAATTAGAGCCCGACTCGGTGTTTTTCCTCAACAGAAACGATAAAACATACCTCTGCGAAAGCATCGAGTCGTTTGACGACATCTCACCAATGATAACGACAATACAGATGTTGCAGTCGGTCTTGGTGGGCAACGACATCCGATTGCGCGAAAGCGACGATTATAAAGTTGAAATAGACAACGGGCAATATAACCTCATGATTTCCAAGTCGTTAAAGAAATCCATCAAACACAATGATGAAAATTGGAAGGTTATGATGAAAGACATTTGGATTGACCCGCAGCTTTTCAAAATCACGAAATATTACATCAAGGAATATAATGACAGCAAGCGCAAAATAGAGTTACAATATTCTGATTTTCAATTAGTAGGCGATAAATATTGTCCGACAAAGATATCGATTTACGTTCATGGCGACAAGTATCTGAAGGCAAAAATAAGCTATTCGAACATCAGTGTTGACGACAATATAGGGTTTAATTTCAGCATACCCCAAAAATACGAGAGACTCTACAAATGAGACGAAAGATTGCATATCACATTTTGCTCGCATTGATGTTTTTTAATGTCAATTTGATATGTAATGCCCAGAGTGTCAATGACTTGGAAAAACAAGTCAACAAATTGCAGAATGAGATTAAGACTTCGCAGAATTTATTGAAAAAGACCTCGAAAAACAAGGAGACGACGATTCGTGAGGTGGAGCTTTTGCAGGCGCAGATTAAGAAACGCGACGATTTAATCAAGACGTATGACAAGCAGATAGCATTGTTAAACAAAGAGACGAAAGGCTATCAGAAAGACATCAGCAACCTTCAGAACGAGCTTGAGAGGCATCGGAAAGAATATGCCGACCTCCTTGTGATTCATTATCGTAATCGAAACAGTATCAACAACTTACTGTTTATTTTCTCATCAGAAGACTTCAACCAGGCAGTGAGGAGGATACGATACATTCAGCAGTTCAACGACCTCTTGAAGGACAAGATGCAGAAGATTGACGAGACGAAAACAGAGATAAGGGAACGCATTGAGAAGAACGAGAGAGACAAAAAACGCATTGAGAATCTTAACAATACGCAAAAAAAGGAGCGTAACGAGCTGAATAAGGACAAACAATCGCTTAACGAGAAGGTAGCGAAACTGAAAAAAGAGGAGAAAAAAATCAAGAAAGACATTGCGCAGAAGGAGAAAGAGACGAAGGATTTACAGGCTAAGATAAAGAAAATCATTGAGGAAGAGCTTGCGCGGCGCAGGGCTGACGCCACTATTGACACCGAACTCGCGGCTAATTTCGAGAGCAACAAAGGCAAGCTCCCGTGGCCGGTGGCAAGTGGGGTGGTGACCAAGAAATACGGCAAGAGTGCGCATCCGACGCAGTCGAAAGTCACGGTGATGAACAACGGCATCGACATCACGACGGAGCAAGGTGCCAATGCCCTTTGTGTGTTTGACGGGCAGGTCTCGACGGTTTTCAACACCGGCTCGACCAATGTCGTAATGGTGCGCCACGGGACATATTTCACGCTTTACGCCAATTTGGACAAGGTGTATGTGAAGTCGGGCGACAAGGTGAAGACAGGGGAGAAGATAGGGTTGGTGCATACGGGAGCCACCGACAATGTGACAATATTGCATTTTGAAGTGTGGAACGACAAAAATAACACTAATCCGGAGGGATGGCTGAGGTGAGAGTTGAGAGTTGAGAGTGGAGAGTGGAGAGTCAGTTAATAAGTTTATTAGTTTAGAGATATGAACGGGAGAAGAAAGATTTTATGTTTTATGTTGGTTATCATGATGTTAGCGTTTGTTTTCGCATCGTGTTCGAGGGCATACGAGCCACCGAATTATCCTAAGAGGAACAATAAATGCGATTGTTCAAGGTGGTAGTGGCATATAGGTTTTCAATGACACATTAAAAAAACAGCTCAAGAGAGCTGTTTTTTTTGTCGGGATGACAAGATTCGAACTTGCGGCCTCTTCGTCCCGAACGAAGCGCGCTACCGGGCTGCGCTACATCCCGAACCCGAATTTTCGGACTGCAAAAATACAAAAAAATCTATAATTGGCAATTAATTTTTTAAAATTTTATTTTTTGAAAATAATTTGCTAATTTTTCCGGACAGTGAGATGGATATCCATTTGACTCCTAAACATACAACAACCATTTCCAAATAGGAACAACGTCTATGATGAGTTCATTAGTCGTTATTATTTCCTCATGATCTCGAGTAACGATGACTGCCCTTTGCAATGGGAATGCTTTATTGAGAGATACAAGCGCAGAGATTTCGCGATTACGTGTTTCAGTATCATTCATATCAAATGACGCTTGTACTGCAAGCCCCACCTCCGGAACATAGAAATCAACCTCAATGTTACGGCTGTAATAGAATAAACGTGGCTCATCAGTGTTACTGTACTTTTTCATCAAATGAATGGCACACAGGTTTTCCAATAATTTTGTTTCACCATTGAAAAGGAAGTTGTTTAGCAAAGAATTATCTGTGTAGTAACGCTTCTTGATGGTTTCTTGGTCGGTTATTGGCGAAACGAAATTTGGCAGAGAGAAGGTCAAATAACTCTCCTCAAAATATTCCAAGTAGTCCTTTACAGTCGTGAGGCCTATCTTTTCGCCAGTTGATTTTATAATATTTTGAAATCTCGAAAGGGCAGTAGGCTGCATCACGCTCTCTGCCATCTTTTTAGCCAGCAAACGTATTGAACGAGTGTTTCTGATGCCATGACGCGCCACTATGTCACCCATCAATATCCTTTGGTATAGGCTGTTTGTCCACTCTCGCTTATCAACCAAGTCAAAAGATTCAGCAAAGCCGCCATTATAAAAGTATTCATTCATTCTCCGGGCTATTTCGTGCAGTTTGGTAGCATCGTATTGCCAATTTTTTCCCAACTTTACTTTGCGATAAGTGAGATATTCCGAAAAGGAGAATGGCCATATCTCACGGATAATGAAGCGGCCACCTAAAGTTGTTGCAATCTCGCTGCTCAACATTTTTGCGTTACTGCCTGTCACCATCACCCGATATCGCTGATCGGAAAGACGGCGCACAAACTGTTCCCAACCATCTATAACCTGTACCTCATCAAGGTATATCAATGGTTTATGGTCACCAAACATTTCAGCGTAACAATCAAGAATCAGTCCAAGTTCTGAAGCCGGCATATATCGAATGCGCTCATCCTCAAAGTTAATATAAAGACAATCTTTTAAAGTTATTTGCCCTTCGGCAATGCGCTGCTGCATGTCCTGAATCATCAGACACGATTTTCCAGCTCTTCGTATTCCCACCAATACATAATTCATTCTGTTTTCAAAAAAATGCGGACGTCGGACAAGCCGTCTTTCACGTACTTCTTGGTGACGCTCAATAATAATTCTTTTAATGACCTGCTTATCCATATTTCAGCATTATTTTAACTTATACATTTATATTTTATTGAAATATTTTATCCCATATAGTAAAATATTGCTGCAAAAATACAAAATTTTTCAATACCTAACATATTTTTTAAAAATCTCTCGCAAATTACGCAGAAAACGCAGAAATTGTTCTTTCATTGTTGCTTTCCCATGGATGTAGTTCGCTGACGCTCACTGATTTCGCAGAGAGAGTTATCGTCATTTCTCCATTACGATTTATTTTATTTCACGTCGGTTGAAATGATGAAGACGGAGTTCAATCTTTCTTTCCCAGACGAGGAGCAGCGACATCACCCAGCGTGAGAGTAGCATCCACAGGAAGTTGCCTCCAATAGCCGTAAACAGCAGCAAATCCTCAAGATTACTGTGCGACACTCCGATGTGATGGTTCAGAAGGTCGTTTTCCTCTTTCGTTGTAGAGCCGTGTTCTGTCTCGTCTATCATCACGGCGGCGCCATAGGCGAGACCGAGGGTGTTTGCCACGAGCCACAGAAAAGCCGTCCGAGGCGGCAGTCCGAAGAACGACATCACAGGCTTAAGGAAATCAGCGATACGCTCGATGATGCCGTATTCATTCAAGACACGCTGCAACACTGTCAGCAGATAAACCAAGACCACCATCAGGCCGACGGTTTTTAGTGTGCGCCAAGCCCAGCTTTTCAGCATCTCGACGAAAGTGAGATTTTCGGATGTCACGGTGTCAGAAACGCTGTTCTCAAACTGTCCGGGCATGATTTTGTTCAAGACAAACGCCAGAAAGAAAGCCGACAACGTCCTGATAATCACTATTCTGACGGCTGAGGAGCCTGTTTTTGCCTGAACTGTCGTCTCCACGATCATGTTATGCGAGCACAGCACCATGACCGCCAATATCGTGACGGCGCGCATATCGAGATTCAGCGACGACATCACGGCCATAGCGGTATAGCAGTTCACGAAATAGCCTGAGACGTAGGCGAGAGCCGCCTCGCCGGGCAGTCCGAAGCTTGAGAAGACAGGTGTAAGCCAGCGTGAGACAATCTCTATCACGCCGAGATATTGCAGCAGCATGATTAGAAACGACACGCCCACCATGATTTTTGTGAGCCACCAAATAGTTTTCAGCGCGCTTGGAGTGGCCGAACGTATGCAGGAACTGATTCTACTCATCGATAGTCATCTCTTCAATAAGACGCCGGCAGCCCGCGTATTTGTCGATTAGGAACAGCACATAGCGTATGTCAACGCTGATATTCTTGCAAATCGACGGGTCGTAAACGAGGTCGCTCATCGTGCCTTCCCAGGTGCGGTCGAAGTTAAGTCCGAGCAGCTCGCCCTCGGCGTTAAGGATAGGGCTGCCGCTATTACCGCCCGTGGTGTGGTTGCCCGCGATGAAAGCCACATGCATGGAGCCGTCCTTATCGGCATAGCGACCGAAGTCCTTCGCCTCATAAAGCTCACGTAATCTGTCGGTTACGACATAATCGTAGATGTCGGGGTTTTCTTTCTGCATGATGCCGTCGAGGGTGGTGTAGTGACGGTATGTGACAGCGTCTTTAGGCTTAAAACCGCCCACCTTGCCGTAAGTCACACGCAGGGTGAAGTTAGCGTCAGGATAGAGGTTGCGCTCAGGATAAACCTCAGGAATCATCTTCATCTGGCCTTCCATATAGACACGGCGCAAGTTGTTGATTTTCTTGTTGCATTCAATGGTTTTATCTTTGACATTCTCATTGTAGAAGTCAAGCATGCTGTTATATGCGACGAGAGCCGGGTCTTTCGCGAGTTTCTTGGCTTTCCCGGGTTTGAAGTCATCCAGCAAAGCGTTGACTTTATCCTCCGAGGTGAAAATCGATTTTCCGAAGAGATAACCGACATAAGCCTTCACGTCGCCTTTATATTTACTGTCTATTTCGTTAAGAATCCCCGGACGGAAATCCTCAGGCTGGTTAGCGCGGTAAGCCTCAAACATAGCGACAGCAACTTCCTCATCGATAGGCTGGTAATAATCCTTGAAAAACGATGCTGTCGTACCTCTTAAATTATTGATAATCTTGTCAATATCCTCTTGAGGAGTATCTTTGTCCACCGTTGAGAGCTTGTTGAAATTAGCCGCGAACTTAATCAGCTCGACAGAGAGACCGGCTTCGTTAAGGTAAGTCGAGGCCATGCGATATTTCTCATATTCCTCATAGACAGGGGTGAAATCGCGGAGGGCGTGCATATATTTCATTCGTCTGCGTTCCTGCATACACCAGTCGTTGTAAGCCGCCTCAAACGCTTGTTTTTTCTCTATCCCCTTGAAATTACGGATGCCTTCGATGACGCCCATCCATTTCTTCCAGCCGTTGCCGAGTCCGGCATGTTTCGAGGCATATTGGATACGCACTTTCGCGTCTTTTTCTTGATATTTGTTATAGATGTCAAGAATTTGGGTACGGAGGTCAACCACGACAGGATAAATCACGTTAGCTTCTTGATTCACAGCCACTGACGGCAGATATTCGTTAGTGCGGGCAGGGTAGCCGAACACGAAGGTGAAGTCGCCTTCCTCGACACCTTTCAAGGAGATAGTGAAGTGATAATCAGGGTTATACGGCACATTATCCTCGTTATATTCCGCCGGTTTGCCGTCCTTATCGACATAAATTCTGAAGACAGAGAAATCACCGGTATGACGCGGCCAGACCCAGTTGTCGGTGTCGCCGCCGAACTTGCCTATATTTGAAGGCGGAGCACCCACCATACGGGTGTCTCTGAATATCTCATTATAAATCAGGAAATATTGGTTTCCCTGATAGAACGACTCGACGGTCACCGCGTATTCTGTGTCGTTTTCCACCGATTTGACAATATTGTCAATATTTTCCTTGATGACTTTTTCGCGTTCCTCATCAGTCGTCGCATCAGTGACACCCGCGAGGACTTTATCTGTGACATCGACCATGTTTCTCATCATTTTTGCAGTGAGTCCGGGGCATGGAAGCTCCTCGTCTTGTGTCATTGCCCAGAAGCCCTCGGTCAGGTAGTCGTGCTCGACAGTTGAATGCCGTTGGATCCAGCCATAGCCGCAATGATGGTTAGTGAGCAGCAGACCCTGTTCGCTGACGAGCTCGCCTGTGCAGCCGCCGCCGAATAGCACCACGGCGTCTTTCATGCTGCTGTGGTTGATGGAATAGATGTCGTCGGCAGTGATTTTCATGCCCATAGCCTGCATCTCGGCCTCGTTACGCTGAAGCAGCGCAGGAATCCACATACCTTCGTCGGCGCGGATGACGCTCGACATGACGAAGATGATAGCGAAAGTTAATGACAGTTTTTTCATTTTATTTGATGTTGTTTAAAATTTTATCTTTTTTACGGCTGCCATGCTATGACAGCCCTTCTTATTTCTCAATCATGATGATATGATTCTCCTTTTAATATCGTGAAGGCGCGGTACAGCTGCTCGGTGAAGACGAGGCGCACCATCTGATGCGAGAACGTCATCGTGGAGAGGGATATTTTCGCGTTGGCGCGGTCGTAAACCTCCTGAGAGAAGCCGTAAGGGCCTCCAATTATGAAAACCATGCGCTTGCAAGCCGTATTCATCTGACGCTCAAGCCATTGCGAGAAGCCGCGCGACGAGAAAGTCTTGCCGTTTTCATCTAAAAGGATGATGTCATCGCCAGGCATGAGCTGCGAGAGAATGAGGTCGCCCTCAAGTTTCTTTTGTTGCGCCTCCGACAGAGTCTTTCGGTTCCTGATGTCGGGAATGACCTTCATCTCGAATTGAGTGTAATGCTCCAAGCGACTGATATACTTGGAGATACCAGTCTCAAGATAAGCCTCGTCGGTTTTTCCTATCACGAGCAGCATGATTTTCATGTGGCAAAGATAGTAAATTTTTCAATTGCCTGCACACGCAGCCGTCACCACGCTGATTTTTATTTCTTCCACTTGCATCAAAGCCTTTCCCGCCGACATCAGGGTAGCTCCGGTAGTAAGCACGTCATCGACAAGAAGCACATGTTTTCCGGCAAGTTTCCCGGCATTTTCAAGAATAAAAATGTCTTTCACGTTATCCCATCTCTCCTCACGCGATTTTTTCGTCTGCGTGGCGGTGAAAACGCTTCTCACGAGACAATGCTCAGCGATGGGAATACCCGTGATTTCCTTGATTCCCTCAGCGATGACATGGCTTTGGTTGTAGCCTCTCAACTTTTCCTTCTTAGGATGCAGCGGGATTGGGATGATAAAGTCAATACCCTGAAAATCAGGAGCTTTAAGAAGACTTTTCCCAATTTCTTGACCGAGAAAAACCCCGTTTTCACGACAGTGATGATATTTCAGTCCATGGATGAGATGCTGCACTTTGCCGCTTTTGCTGAAGAAAAACTCCGCTGAGACAGCGTTGAACGGCATCTGGCCGAAGAAATTTTGCGCCAAGGGGTTGTTTGGGTTCATCTCATAATGCGTTTTAGGCATGAGGAAGCGGCAGGTGGTACAAACGATTTCTTCGCCTTCGAGAAGAAGGTTCCCACAGGCGGCGCAAGTGCGGGGAAACAGCAGATTTACAAGACATTTAAAAAGTTTCATGGTTTTCGGATTTAGCTGTTAATTCTCACTCTATGGAATCGGCTGCCCGCCTGATTCTGTCGGCCAAATCCACAAGTGCGCCTTTCAGCTGATAACGTTCCTCAACTGAAAATTCAATAGGTTTTTTATTTCCATCCACTCCGTCGAGTTTATGATAAAGCCATGAGCCGGATTTACCGAAATAGCGGTTTGCGAGGTCACGCCAAGAGATTGACACAAGCAAATCCTCAAGTTGTTTTTTCATTGTCGCCTGTTGCGATTCTTTTAATACCATTGTTGCCATAATATTTTGTCTTGAATTAATCTTCGCCTTCTATTAGGTCTGTAAATAACTTTTCCTATAGTTTTTGGTAGTCTGTATCAAATCGAACTCTTTTTCCGTGAGTTCCAACGTCATCATTTTTTTATTCATAAAAATCAGTTTGATTCGATTGCAAAAATAATACAAATATTTGTACTAATCGAAAAATTCATTAAATTTTTTGAATTACAGTTTCAAAAAACAGAGTTTTTGGATTGACAGTGCAAAAATACACAAATTTTCCTTATAATATGAATTATTTTTCATAATTTTGTCAACAAAATTAGAAGAAAAAAATATGGAGAAAAGGATTGGGTCGGTCATCATCGCGATTGGTGACAGGGAGCAGGCGCCGCATGTGAACGGCATAATTTCGAGGCATTCAGAGATAGTGATAGGGCGTTTAGGGCTGCCCCGTCACGACGGGATGAACATCATTTCGTTGGTTGTGGAAGGCACCACCGATGAGATCGGGGCGTTGACGGGACAGCTCGGCAATTTGGAAGGAGTGGAGGTGAAGTCGGCATTGCTGAAAGACCTGAAACCCGGCTTGAAGAGGTGACCGCCGAGGCGATGCACCACACTTAGCGAGCCTATTACCAGATGGCACATGTTTTCAGAAGGAAAATCGAGACCACTGCGGAGATTGACGTCTGTGTTTTTTCCATATTTTCTTTCCGCACGAAGGAAGTCGCCGACCTCTTCAGCCTGTGCGAGAACATCTATTGCTTTGTTTCACATTTCTTAGTTGCATTTATAGTTTTCTTCATTACGCATATTTCAATTTGTTTCCAACTATTCCTTAATCCATTTCCCACTTTCCGCGAGGGTCGTTGAACCTGCCGAAGTACCAACCATCACCTTCCAAACATAAACTCCCTCAGCCCAATCTCCAGCCTCAATCGCCGTCACGTTCTCCGTGAGGGTTTGACTGTGAACGAGCCTGCCGTTCATGTCATACACCTCCACGCGGGCGTTCTGCAAGACCGTGCGGATATTAAGCACATTCTTCCCCGGATTGGGATAAGCCAGCGCCACGGCAAAGCCGGCATCATGGGCTTCCTCTATGCCGTCAAAAGCTTCCTTGGGAACCCTAAAGATAGCACCCGTCGTGCCGGTCATATTTGACTTTGCGACTTGACATTTGACAAAGATATCGCCATTGGAGCTAAGGCGCAAACCACCAAAATACATCAGTTCTGTGCCGTCTTCCTTATAGTAAATCTCTTGAAGTTTGTTCAGGTCTTCATCCAAATGGACAATGTAAAGACTTTTGGAAAAGAACCATTTGTCCATTCCACTGGCCATATAAACATCGCCATTTTCTGCAAAGTCAATAGAATTGGGCTTGCCTGGTGTACAAGGGATTTCGGAAGTGATACCCCAAATGTAGGCCAATTGCTCAAAGTTTTCGGCATCAAACATGCTCATCAAGACATCTTGGTTGTGTACAACAAGCGGATTCCCGTATGGGTCATTAGGGTCAGGTATAACCTCAACCTCCATATTGATAGTATAAGTCCTGCCGTTGTATGGATTCATGCGAAAACAAGCCTGCCAACCGCATTGCAAAGGATAAGACAATTGGTCGATATTCTCTTTGACGGCTACGGTATTGAGGTCGCCATCCAAGGTATAGCAATTGTAAATAGTACTTTTCCCGCCATTTCCCGCCAAAACAATTCGGCATCCCATCATGTCGGGTGTCGGGAACATATAGCAGCCGCTTGAAGAAGGCACAGGGTCATCAAGAAGCCTTTCGGTCAGCAACTCACCGTTTCCGTCAAACTTCAATATCCTTAATCCATGATGGCCGCTTGTCCATAGGGTATCGACATAATAGGAGTAATAATAATTGCCCAAAGCATCCTCAACCCATTGTTCACCTCCGGCAAGGAATCTGTAGAAATCATAGCCTACCCAATTGAAATCCATAGTATCCACGGACAAATCTTCATGGACGGTCATTTTTTGAAGATGAATTGTGTCGTTAGAATACTTCGTAACGAAAAGGCCGACCGACCCATCACCGAAACGCGCCAAATGTCTCAAACTATTATTGTCCTGAATGCTCGGAAGAACAACCATATTGATAAGTTCTCCGTTTTCATCCACTTTGTAAATGGCGACATACGCCGCTTCGTCGGCTCCAAGGACAAGCAAATCGTTCTCATTCATGAAAATGAGGTCATCGATATAATGACGTTCAAAGAATCTTCGGGGTTCCTGCGCATGCATCGTCGCCCCTCCCGCCGTCAGCAGGAGCGCAAGCAGGGTGTAAAGTCTGACATTTTTCATTTTTACTGCGGTTTAAATTGTTTCGGAGGCAAAATTACTCAAAATCCATCAAATTCAATCAAAAAACTTGACTTACAGGTCATTTTGCTTGATGCTGCAGGTGGTGCCGACTCATACACCGTCCCCAAATTCACACTGCGTTCGTCGTTCAAGATCGGGTTGATGTTATTGCGGTAAAGGATGCCCGAGGAACTTGTCTCCCACGCCGTTTGCCCAAAGAAACTCATCGAAATTACACATTTTCACTGAATTACAAAACAAAAACTGCATTTTCCTATAAAATTTAGGCATAAAAAACTGCGTTTTCCGATAAAATTCTGGCTTAAAGTACTGCGTTTTCCGATGGATGCGAAAATATCGGCGAATTTTCTATCCATTTGATGAAATAATTCCCTGTTTGGAAAAAATAGTTGTATCTTTGCCGTATGAAAATAAAATGCGTAATATGGTCGCTGTTTTTCGTTGCTTGCTTCGCGTGTTGCGAGAAACATGAGGCCGTGCGTTGGCACGATGGCTTCCAACAAGCCCAAGCGCAATACGACAGCGGCTTTGTCATGCTTCAGCAGGACAGCCTCTTGCTGGCGTTCCCGCATTTCATCCGAGTGGCCGAAAAATTGGAGGTCTTGCCCGACGACATGACTGACGAGGAAATACTGCTCGTCTCGCGGGCTTATTACCAGATGGCGCATGTTTTCAGAAGGAAAATCGAGACCAATGCGGAGATTGACGCGCTGCGTTGGGCGTTAAGCTATCAAAGGTTGATCAACGACACCGTTTGGATGGCATGGACAGGCCGGCAGCTGGCGGATGCTTTCGAAAGCGTCAAGGAAAACGATTCCGCAAGGTTTTATTTAAACAAGGTGATGCCCTGTTTAGACACGCTTTCCGACGACGTTTGGGATTACATTGGCGCCCGACATTTGTTGGCTGATTTGTATTTCGACGACCAGCAACTCGACTCCTGTCTGCTGGTGAAGCGCGAAGTCATCGCCTTCAAGACACGGCGCGGCATGGACACCAAAAACGATTCGGTCAGCATGGGGATGAACCTGTTCTTTTCGGGAAACCACGCCGAGGCGAAGCCGTATCTGCGGAAGGCTATGGAAGCGGAGATGGGCGAGGTGGAGCGGGGTGCCATCATGTCGCTTTTGGCACAAGTGTATGAAGAGGAACAAAACGCTGATAGTCTGGCGTTTTGCCAGGGTTTCCACACCTCCTACGTGCAAGCCGAATCAGAGCGCGTGAGCGACGGGATGTTGGCCGTGAAGCAATACGAAAACTACAAAGCGGAACGCGATGCGAGGCTGCAAGGTTTGCGCGAGCAGAAACAAGCCCAAGTCGCGCAACGGAAGCGTCTCGTTTTTGGCGTGCTGGCCGTATTGGTGGCGTTGCTTGTCGCGGCCTATCTGCTCGCTGTGCGCAAGCGGCATCGCAATGTTTTGAAGGACAAGGACTTTGAGGCGTTGGGGCTGAAGGTCATGGCCATATACGGCGACCGGCTTAGCAACAAGATGGAGCGCATCGTGAAGGTGTTCGACGAGGCTTATCCCGATGCCTTGACGAAACTGAAGGCCGTCCATCCTGACCTGAACGCGACCGAACTCGACGTCAGTGTGCTTTCCATGTTTTCCTTCCGCACGAAGGAAGTCGCCGACCTCCTCGGCTTGCGCGAAAACACCGTCTCGAAATACCGCTCCAACATCAAGAAAAAGACGCAATCCGATTCGTTTGAGGCACTTTGGAAACCATTTCTCGGCTGATTTTCATGGATTTCCCCCAACTTTTTAGTGGAAAAATTTTTCGTAACCCGTTGAAATTCAATGCCAAGTTCAAGGAAAATAGTGGATTGGCAGGTGGAAATGGGTTTTCTTGAGGTTTTTTGCTATAATTTTGTACCCGAAACTCAAATCAAAGCACTATGAACACAAAACTCAAACTTACAGCCGCCTTCGCCCTCGCACTGTTATTCGGGGGAAAGGCCTTCGGGCAGGAGTGGGAATATGCCATTCCTTATCAAATGTCGGATTCTGTTATGATTCGCCAGTATT
>CALCYT010000023.1 GCA_937906455.1 uncultured Bacteroidales bacterium
AGGTCGTGCTCTACCAACTGAGCTATTTCCGCAAAATTTTGTCCCAAAATTTTGCTGCTTCTTGTCACGACTCGGCAATGCTCAAGCGAGCTTGGCATTGCTCTCGCTGTTCCAAGAAGTCCGCTTTGAGACTTCTTCATTCCTGCGACTTCTTGTCGCGACTCGGCATAATCAAAGTAAAACTTTGCCTCTGCTCTCGCTGCTCCAAAAAGTCCGCATTGAGACAACTGCAATTTTCTATTTGAAATTGCGGTGCAAAAATAGTACATTTTTTAATACCTGCAACATTTTTTTGAAAAAATTTTTGACATAATGTTTTTATTAGACTATATTCTCTATTTTTTAGACAATATTAACAAGATTTAAATCATTCTTGCTTCTGACTTCTGATTTCTGGCTTCTTAAAAAAATCAATAGTTTTTCAACATCTTCTTAATCTCATTGAGCTTCATCAGTGCCTCCACTGGCGTCAACGTGTCGATATTTATATTGAGAATGTCGTCTTTTATTTGCAGCAGAAGCGGGTCGTCGAGCTGTATGAAGCTGAGTTGCATATTGTCGATCTGCTTGCTTTCTTTCACCGCCTCGTCGAGGTTGTCGTGCGAATGCGATTTCTCGAGCATCGACAGCAAGGCGTCGGCCCTGTCGATGACTTTCCGCGGCATCCCGGCCATGGCAGCCACATGGATGCCGAAGCTGTGAGCACTGCCACCTCTCTTCAACTTCCTCAAAAACACCACTTTGTTGCCCACTTCCTTCACTGTGACATGATAGTTCTTGATGCGTTTGAACGACGCCTCCATCTCATTAAGTTCATGATAATGAGTGGCAAACATCACCTTTGCGCGCATCGTCGGGTGCTCGTGCAGGTATTCGGTAATCGCCCAGGCGATGCTGATGCCGTCGTAGGTGCTGGTGCCGCGTCCGATTTCGTCAAGCAAAATCAGACTTCTATTGGAAACATTATTCAAAATCGAGGCCGTCTCGTTCATCTCCACCATGAATGTCGATTCACCGGATGAAATGTTGTCGCTCGCGCCAACACGTGTGAAAATCTTGTCAACCAAGCCGATACGAGCCTCCGATGCCGGCACGAAAGACCCTATTTGCGCCATCAGGACAATCAAGGCGGTCTGGCGCAGAAGAGCCGACTTTCCCGACATATTCGGCCCGGTTATTATGATGATTTGCTGTCTCTCCCTGTCAAGATACACGTCATTGGAGATGTACTCCTCCCCCGTCGGCATCATCTGTTCGATGACTGGATGCCTGCCTTCCTTAATATCAATGACATACGAGTCATCGACGGTGGGCATGACATATTTATTGTTCAGGGCAATGAAGCCAAAGTTGACGAGGCAGTCGATTTTAGCGACAATAGCGGCGTCGAGCTGGATTGGGGCCACAAACTCAGCCGTGGCGGTAACAAGCTCGGCATAGACATGGTCTTCGATAACTTGTATGCGCTCTTCCGCACCGAGAATCTTCTGCTCGTACTCTTTCAGCTCCTCAGTGATGTAACGCTCCGCGTTTGCTAATGTCTGCTTGCGAATCCATTCGGAAGGCACCTTGTCTTTATGGGTGTTCGTGACTTCGAGATAGTAGCCGAAGACGTTGTTAAATCCCACTTTGAGTGAGGAGATACCAGTCATTTCCGCCTCACGACGCTGTATATTAATAAGGTAGTCCTTGCCCGAGCGGGAGAGGTTCCTCAAATCGTCAAGCTCATCATTCACGCCGTCAGCGATGAAGTTACCCTTTGACGTCAGCGATGGAGCGTCTTCACGGATTTCCTTCTTGATGCGATTACATATTGATTCACAAGGATTTAACTGCTCTGCAAAAGCCTTCACAGAGTCATTGCCGCTATCGCGGCATAGCTCGCGGATTATTTGTATTTGCTCAAGGGCATGAGCCACTTGCAGAAGCTCGCGAGGGTTTACCCGAGCGAGCGACACTTTGGAGATAAGTCGTTCCAAATCACCGACTTGCCTAATCGCATCCTGATATTTCGCGATGACTTCCCTGTTGTTATAAAAATAATCCACGACTTCATAACGCGCCTGAATCTGCTCCTTGTTCTTCAAAGGCAGAGAGATCCAGCGTCTCAGCAGACGCGAGCCCATTGGCGAGACTGTCTTGTCAACCACGTCAATAAGTGTCTTCGCATTAGGATTCGGGGTGTTCAGAAGCTCGAGATTCCTGATTGTGAACTTGTCGAGCCACACAAACTGTCCTTGGTCGATTCGCGAAAGCGAGGTGATATAATCTATCTTATCATGTTGAGTCTCATGGAGATAATGTATTGCGGCTCCGGCAGCCACGACACCTTTGGGGAAATCGTCAACACCGAAACCCTTAAGCGACGAGGTGTTGAAATGCCTTGTCAGGATATCTTGAGCATAATCATCGGTGAACACCCAGTCGTCGAAGACAGTCAGGAAATACTTGTCGCCGAACGTCTCGACAAAGTCACGGCGTTTGTTGCGCTGGCACAGCACCTCCGAAGGGTTGAAGCTTTGCAGGAGCTTGTCAATGTACTCGTTGTCGCCTTGTGTGAGATAAAACTCGCCCGTTGAGACATCGAGAAAAGCTATCCCGCTCCCGTTTTTCTCGAGATGCACGGAGGCAAGGAAATTATTCTCCTTCTGCACTAAAACGTTGTCGTCGTATGTTATTCCCGGCGTCACAAGCTCCACCACGCCGCGTTTTACGAGTCCTTTTGTGGCTTTCGGGTCTTCAAGTTGTTCACACACAGCCACTTTCAGTCCGGCACGTACGAGTTTTGGCAGATAAGTGTCAAGAGCATGATGCGGGAAGCCGGCCATCTCGGTGCCGGGAGTGTTGTTGTTATGACGGCGTGTCAGCACGATACCCAAAATCTCCGAGGATTTTACCGCATCGTCACCGTAAGTCTCATAAAAATCTCCCACGCGAAACAGCAGCATCGCCTCAGGATATTTCGCCTTGAACGCATAGTATTGTTTCATCAATGGGGTGTCGTTGTATGTGGGCATATTCAAATTCTCGAGTTAGAAACAGCTTTACAATCAAGTCACAAAATTACAAATTTTTTCTGAAATCACCTTTAAAATTACTATTTTTGCAAAAATTTTTCAATTATGCGAAAACTGACAATGTCTGAGTTAAATCGGCTGAACATCTCTGAATATCAACGCGTTAAGAAGCTTCCGGTTATTATTGTCCTTGATAATGTACGTTCGATGGAGAATGTGGGGGCGTTTTTCAGGACTGCCGACGCATTCCGGATTAGGGCGATATACCTTTGCGGGATTACCGCGTGTCCGCCGCACCGCGAGATTCACAAAACGGCCTTAGGTGCCGACGAGAGTGTCGATTGGAAGTATTTCGGGACAACCGCGGAGGCTTGCGAGCATCTGAAAAAGGAGGGTTACAGGATTTTTGCCGTCGAGCAGGTTGAAGGCAGCATCATGCTCGATGACTTCACGGCACCCGAAAAATCAGCATATGTGTTTGGCAACGAGGTGGATGGCGTCGCTGACGACACTCTAAACTATTGTGAACAAGCAATAGAAATACCACAAAAAGGGACAAAACACTCGTTAAATGTGGCTGTTAGCGGCGGAATTATTATGTATAAACTGTTCGATAATTTGAATTATCTGATATAGCAATTATTGCAACTTCTTGATTGTCAATACATTAACATGTTATAAAAATTTTTATACTTTTTTTGTTTTTTTTGTCGCCGCAATTGAAATTTTAGCTAATTTTGTAGTTTGAAATATAATGAATAAAAGTTGAATTTTTAAAAATTAATAATTATGAGTAAAATTACTGTTAAATCATTGCTAATCATTTGCTTGGCAATTATTCCGTTAACATTCTTCGGTCAGAATAACGGCGGAAACAAACAAAAAACAAATGACAACCACGTATTCATGGATGTTGACCTTGGTGCCTCATTGCTCTTCGGTGACAACGAGACATTCCAGTTCAACAGAATGAGAGGTGACATGCGTATTGGTGCCGGTTATGCTTTCTACAAGTATTTCACGGCTTATGGAAAGATTGGATTCGGTTTCCTTTCAGGTCAGAAAGAGAACTTGTTCAAGACCAATATGTCAACATACCTTTCATACGATTTGAATGTGTCTGTTGATCTTGTCAACCTTATCATGGGTTACAGCGACGACAGAGCTTTGGCCGTTAAGCCACACGTTGGTATCGGTCAGTTGCAGTCACAGGCCAGAGCCACAGCTGCCAACGGTCAGATGTACAAATACGGCTATGTTAACAGCGAGGCCGGTGTGACAGAAGAAGGCAAAGGTTTCGGCGGCAGAAACATTTATCTGGAAATCCCGATGGGTATTGAATTCGAGTACAACCCAAACAGAAAATGCGCTTTCTATTTTGACCTCCAGACCAATTATGTTGACTCCGACAAGTTAGACGGATTCATGCATGGCGATCACAAAGACTGGTATTCAATCGGAAACATCGGTGTCAGATATAAATTCAGAGATGCCAGATCAGCCAAGCAGATTGCAGCAGAGCAGGCCGCAGCAGCTAAGGCAGCTAAAGAAGCTGAAGAGGCAGCAGCTAAGGCAGCTGAAGAGGCAGCTAACAGAAAACCTGACTGCGAAGCATGCGAAGAGGTTATAAAGAAAGCTGTGAAAGAAGCTGTTGAAGAAGCATTGAAGAACTGCCAGCCGGCTCAGCAGGCCGTTGAAGCAGAGGGCGATGATGCAGATCAAACAGAAGCTCTCGAAGTCATCAAGAGAAATTTCGATGAGAAAGACATCCACCTCACATTCAAAGCCGGAAAAGCCGAAGTGGTAGATAACGCCGCCAACAGAGACGAAGTAAAGAAGATTAGCGACGACATCGAAAATGGCAGACAGATCAGCACAATAAAGACCCTCGGCTGGGCTTCACCGGAAGGCACCGACAAACAGAATCAGAAGCTTTCAGAAGAACGCGCCCAGGCAACAGCCAACTACATTAAGAGCAAGCTTGGCAACCAAGCCAACGGCATCAACTTCGACGTTCAAGGCATGGGTTCCGATTGGAGCGGATTCTACAAAGCCCTCGACAACTCAAATATTGCTGACAAGGCTCAAATCGCTAATGATATCAAAGGCTCAAAGAATCCTACAGCCACTTTGAACCAGCTGAAAGACAAAAACCCTGAGCTCAAGAAGTTATTGGTTGAACTCAGAAAGACTCAAGTCTTCATCAACAAGTAAGAAGATGGATTGAGAAATAAAAAAGGTCTCCGAATGGAGACCTTTTTTGTTTTGTCACAGCACCAACCTGTGAATACCGATGTCGTATGGCTGGTCGATAGCCTCCACAATACGCTCGTAATCTCTCCTATTCGCCACAAAATCAACGTTGTTGGTATCTAAAATCAAGATACGCATGTCGTTCTGCTGTTTGATGAAATCGAAGTACCCCTGTTGGAGATGCTCAAGATACGAGTCCTCGATTTTCTGTTCATAGTCACGGCCGCGTTTATGAATATTGTACTGAAGATGATCGACGTCAAGATAGAGATACACCATCAGTTCGGGCTTGGGAATATTGGCGAAAATGATGTTGAAAAACCTTGAAAACAACTCATATTCATCAGGTTGCAGGTTCTCGCGGGAAAAAATCAGCGATTTGGCGACATAATAATCCGATATTATGAAATCGTGAAACATGTTGAAATTGGATAATTTATCTTTGAGCTGCTGAAAACGCAACGCGAGAAAAGTCATCTCCACCTGGAAGGCATATTTGTCGGGATTCTCGTAAAACTTGGATAGAAACGGGTTCTTGTCCGGCTCATACTCCTCAAGGATGAGGTTCCCATTGAAGTCATTCGCGATATAGTTCGACAGAGTCGTCTTGCCCGCCCCCATCGTACCTTCTATTGCCACGTAATTATATCTCATAATGTTATGTTTTTACGATTTTTATCATTCTCTGACAGATATTCGTCCGTCTTAACAAATACAATTCCGGAATCCGTACATTCGTCAAGAAGCTGACGGTTTGTTTTTTTCAATATCGGATGCACAAAATCGGGAGCGATGTCACACAAAGGCATCAAGGTGAACCTACGCTGATGCAAACGCGGATGTGGCACCTTAATAAGCTGAGTATCAATGATTTGACTTCCATAATAAAGAATATCTATGTCCATAGGACGCGAGACATACCCTTCATGCCTGCCAACACGGTCACGACCAAGCTCCGACTCTATCTCAAGCAATGTCCGCATCATAACATCAGGCGACAGGGACGTGGTAATCTCGACCACCTTATTCAAAAACCAATGCTCAGATTTAAAACCCCAAGGCTCCGTTTCGTAAAAACACGACTGAGCATTAATCTTGCCACACCTCTCCTCTACTATTTTACACGCTTGATTTACAAGGAGTTGGCGATCACCAAGATTTGAGCCGAACAAGACAAAAACCGATTCAGAAGCCATTGAAAAAAATTTCGTCTTACAAAGTGCAAATATAAAGAAAGAAATCGTATCTTTGAAAAAAATTTTAAACAATGAAACAGTTCTTCAAATTCATGTTTGCGTCATGCCTCGGATCGGCGTTGATGCTGATTATTTTGCTTTTGATATTGATCTTTGCTGTAAATTCAGGCACCGACACAAATGTAAGTGTGCAGCCAAAGTCAGTGCTATACATGACATTGGATTATAATATTCCAGAGCGCACCACGCAGGACGACATTATGAATACCTTGATGAATATCAGGGACTTAGATGCCGACATCAGTGGTTTGAACGACATCATCGCGAACATCGATTATGCAAAAGATGACCCGAATATCAGCGGAATTTTCCTTGAGTTGTCGTCAGTGGGCACCTCAACGGCCAACATCGAGGAGTTGCGCCAGCATATCGCAAGCTTCAGAGAATCAGGGAAGTTTGTAGTAACATATTCCGAGTCGATGGCGCAGAACGCTTATTATCTCGCCACCGCAGGCGATGAGATTTACCTCAACCCGGACGGCATGCTCGACATACACGGGATGGCTTCGCAAGTGATGTTTTACAAAAATCTTTTGGATAAGTTAGACATTGAGATTCAGATAATTAGAGGTCCAAACAACAAATTCAAGAGCGCAGTGGAGCCGTATTTCTTAGACAAGATGAGCGATGCCAACCGCGAGCAGATGACAAAACTCTTGAACACCATGTGGTTTAAGATTGTGAGCGACATCAACGTTTCGAGAGGCATCAGCATCCGGAGAATCAACGAGTTGGCCGATAACTTGTCATTAACATTCGATGCAAATGTGGCTCTTGACGAACATTTTGTTGACGGGCTGTGTTACAGAGATCAGATTATCACGAGGATAAAAGAATTGGCAGGCATAGATAACTCAAAGAAAATCAACGTGTTGACTAATGCGCAATATGCCAATGCGCGACCAGAGCCCAAGGCTAAATCCAACAAAATAGCCATCATCTATGCCAATGGACAAATCATCGACGGCGTTGGTGATGATGAGACAATAGGCTCTGTCACTTTGTCGAAAGCCATACGAGAGGCGCGTCAAAATCGAAAGGTGAAGGCTATAGTGATGCGCGTGAACTCACCAGGCGGCAGTGCCTTGGCATCGGAGGTTATTCGTCGCGAGGTGGAGTTAGCAAAAGCCGAGAAGCCGTTCATCATCTCTATGGGTAGCTATGCGGCATCCGGAGGTTATTGGATTTCAGCTGAGGGCGACCACATCTTCGCCGACCCCACCACCCTCACCGGCTCCATCGGCGTTTTCGGCACATTCCCCAACGCAAAGAAATTCCTCAATGAAAAGCTCGGCCTGACTTTTGACGTGGTGAAGACCAATGAAAACGCCGACTTCGGCAGATTTAACGAGCCGCTGACCGACTATCAGAAAGCCTTGTTGCAGAAATATGTGGGTAACACATACAACGATTTCACATCGTTGGTGGCACGCACCCGCAGCCTGCGCCAGAGCTATGTCGATTCCATAGGGCAAGGCAGAGTGTGGGCTGGTGCCGACGCACTTGAATTAGGTCTGGTTGATGAACTTGGCGGTCTCGACAAAGCCATCGAATACGCTGCCGACAAAGCAGGTCTGACAGACTATTCATTCAAATATTATCCCGAACAAATGGATCTGATGGATTTGCTGTTAAAAGGCAATGTTCAAGAGCCATACACAAAGTCATTGATAAAGAACAAGTTAGGTAAGAACTACACATATCTTGAGACTTTTGAGAACATCTCAAAACTCGATGGCGTTCAGGCACTTATGCCATTCATGATTATGGAATAGCGTTTTTGATGATGATACCTAAGCAATTTGATGACATAAGATCATTCAACGACGACGAGATTCCGTCAGCGATGGAGTTTTTCATCCACGATGAAACGTCAATCTCTATGGCAAAGTTAGTGTTTCCCGACAAATCGGTGGAGGAGATTCAGGAGTTGCTGCGAAACATCAAGACCACTACGGAGTTTCAGCAGATTGTGATGACACGTTTCGTGAGGCTGATTGAGTCAACGACCATGAAAAGCGTTGACACTCAAGGTTTTAACCATTTAGATAAAAAGAAAGCATATCTTTTTACAGGAAATCATCGCGACATCACCCTTGATGCGTTCATCTTACAGATGTATATGTTGGAAAACGGTTTGGACACATGTCACATCGGTTACGGCACCAATTTGATTCTGAACGAGACCATCGACGTTTTTGGAAGAAGCAACAAGATGTTCAGGGTGCAACGGTCGCAGAATATCAGGGAATTGGCACAAAACTCACAACATCTGTCGGATTACATCAGGCATCTCATCCGGGACAACAAGTCGGTGTGGATAGCGCAGCGCAACGGCAGGACGAAAGACGGCAACGACAAGACCGACCATGGGTTGATAAGCATGTTTTCGATGTCGGGCGACAGGAAGAATCTCATCCCGAACCTCGCCGAGCTGAACATCACACCTATCGCCACGTCTTACGAATATGAGCCATGCGCCATGATGAAAGCCCGTGAGAGCTACCTCAAAGAGCGTGACGGCGTGTATGTTAAGAAGCCGATGGAAGACATGGAGAGCATTGTATCCGGCATCAGAAAAAAGAAAGGCATAATGAACATAGCTATTTGTCCCACAATCACTTACGACGATTTAAAACCTTTTGAAGGTGCCGAAAAGCACGAGATTGTGACTGCCGTGGCTGACATTATCGACAAGAGAATCTACAATAATTACAGGCTGTTTCCGAATAATTATATCGCAAACGATTGGTTATCAGGAACTTCCACTTATAAAAAGCATTACACTCAAGAGGAAGAAGCCGTTTTCAAAGCATATTGCGACAAGATTTTCTCAAAGCTATACGAGGAATTAGGCAGCAGTGCTGAAAAGCGGTTTACCGAGATTTTATTAGGGATTTACGCCATTCCCGTGGAAAATAAGATTAAATCGCAATTTCACCCCATTTGTCAATGAGATATTGTAAATCTTCTTTTTTCTTGCCATAGTTCCAGTAGAAGTCAGCATCGATTTTCGTTTCGGGATGTGCGTCGGGGTTTGCCATAACCTCATCAAGTTCAGCGAGTTCCCTTTCCAAGGCATCGATTTGCTCCTCAAGTTTCCTCACCTCTTTCTCAACACGGCGTTTCTCACGTTCCTCCTGTTTTTTAGCCTCATAATCAATTTTATTTTGAGAGATTACAGGTGTTTGCTGGGGTTGTATTTTCTGTTTTCGATTCAAATCATCGAGTTCTTTGAGTCGTTTTTCCTCAAGAAAATCATAGATATCGCCTATATATTCCTTGATATGCGGTTTTTTGAACTCATAGACCTTTGTTGTAAGCCCTTGCAGGAAGTCGCGGTCGTGGGAGACGACGATAAGTGTGCCGTCGAACTGCAGCAGTGCCGATTTCAGGATATCTTTCGAGAGCATATCGAGGTGGTTTGTAGGCTCGTCGAGCACCAGCAGATTTGTCGGAAACAGCAGCATCTTTGCTAATGATAGACGAGCTTTTTCGCCGCCTGACAGCACTTTCACCTTTTTGTCGATGGTCTCGCCGCTAAAGAGGAAGGCACCGAGCAGCGACTTCACCTTCACCCGCATGTCGCCTGTCGCCACATCATCCAAAGTCTCGAAGACGGTTTTCTCCGTATCGAGCATATCCTGTTGATTCTGAGCGTAATAGCCTATCTTCACCTCATGACCGAGCTTCACCTCGCCGGTATGGTCGAGTACTCCGGTGATAATCTTCGCCAAAGTTGACTTTCCTTCGCCGTTACGTCCCACGAAGGCGATTTTCTCGCCGCGCGGAATCAGCAAATTGATGTCGTGAAGGATGTTTTTCTCGCCATACCATTTCGACACATGGTTCAGTTCGAGAGTCACCTTGCCGGAATGCGGTGCCGGCGGGAACTTGAAGTGCATCACTGAGTTGTCGCGCTCGTCGATTTCCACCATATCCATCTTTTCGAGCTGTTTCACCCTCGACTGCACCTGTTTCGCCTTAGTGGCCTTATATCTGAAACGTTCGATAAACGCCTCGATCTCTTTGATTTCTCGCTGTTGGTTGTCGAAAGCGGCTTTTTGCATGTCGATACGTTCCTCGCGACGCTCCACGAACTCGGTGTAGGCGCATTTGTAATCGTAGATCTTACCGCCTGAGATTTCAATAGTGCGGATTGTGATATGGTCAAGGAAGGCGCGGTCGTGCGACACCATGAAGATGGCTCCGTAATAATTCTTCAGATAGCTCTCAAGCCACTGTATTGACTCTATGTCGAGATGGTTTGTCGGCTCATCGAGCAACAGCAGTTTCGGTTTCCGAAGCAATATCTTTGCCAGCTCCACGCGCATCTGCCAGCCGTTACTGAACTCATTCATGGCACGTTGCATATCCTCATGGTCGAAGCCGAGACCCACGAGGATCTGTTCCGCCTCGCCTTCGATGGAGTGACCGCCTATCAAGGTGAGACGCTCGTTGAGAGCACTCATGCGTTCGCAAAGCTTCTGATAGCTATCGCTCTCATAATCAGTACGTTGCGAAAGCTCATCCTGAAGCCGCGCAAGATTTCTCTCGATAGCATGATATTCCTCGAATGCCGTCATTGTCTCTTCAAGGACAGTCTTTTCGGAATAAATGTTCTTTTCTTGTGGCAGATAGCCTATGGTGACATCGTCGGACATCACCACGTTGCCATGTGAAGGCTGTTCGAGACCTGCAATGATGCGAATCAAGGTGGTTTTACCCGCGCCGTTTTTTCCGACAAGGCCGATGCGGTCCTTCTCCCGAATCAAGAAATTGATGTCGGTGAAAAGGTCCTGACCGGTGAAGTGTATGCTCAGATTCTGTATTGATATCATCGCACCACGACTTTTTTAAGGGCAGAACCGCCATCATGCGATATGACATTCAAGAAATAAATGCCGCTATTCAGCCCGCTCACATCGATGGAAGACAGCTCGTCGGCATCGCTAACATCATGATACAGAATCAGTTGTCCCATCACATTATACATATACACGGCCTCAAGGTTCTCACCTTTCAGGTTCACTGTCGATGTCGCGGGATTAGGCCACACGTTGACTAAAACGGAGTGTCCGGCTTCATCGATGCTCCATGTGGGGTTCCAAATCATCTCGGCAAATTCCGGGTAATCGATGAAAGGGTTGCGGTTGTGTTGGATATTATACACCGCATTGTTTCTGTTGAGTTCTTTTTCATCGACAGGGTCATCCTCATGCCAGCGCAGCAGCATCGTCATCGCCCAGTCTTTGATTACCGACTTGTTCGACATATCTGAAGTACCCCAGCTGTTATCTTGCTGGTAATATCTCACGCTTACGTACATGAGGGCGCGGGCGATGTCGCCTTTATATTCATCGATTGGCTCAAACACGGTGCCGGTGAACCCCGCAGTGGCGCAGCTGCCGAGTTTGCTGCCGTTTTGCGATGTCCAGGCGACATTTCCAACCTCGCCGAAAGCGTAGTTGGCCCGTTTGTTATTGACCCATCCGTCGGTAGGGAACACATGGTTTAAGTCGGTTTTTTCGTCGCTGTCGTTGTTGGTCCACGACTGTGCCCACAGATGCTCCCTATTGTAGCAGTCGCCTTCACCGTTATAGTTACCGCATTGGTCGGTGACAAAAGTGAAGTTGTAAGGCGGCGTGCCATTTGGCACATCGGAATAGATATCCCACACGTAATTAGTGCCGGGTTTCTTATCTGTTTGCTGGTAGGCGTTCCACAGTCCGCTATACGACACGTGGTTATCGTTTTTAATGATGTTATGCAAAGCCGTTTTCAGTGCGTTTCCGGTAAGTCCGGCGGTGCCATTGTAATATCCTTGAGGCTGGGCATTCAGAGACACAGCCGTGATTATCAGAATTATTAGAATATATGACTTTTTCATATTTAAAATTTTAAGATTTAAGACAACATCATCTCGCAGCGGTCGATGATAGTGTTTGCAAGACGGAAGCCGGCATCACTCACTTCTTTCGATTGTATTCCGTCATAATTCATTGACAAATGCATAATGTCGTAGCCATCGTTGACATAAGCGAGCAGTTTGCGGTCTCTCTTGCCGACAGCCTCCAAATAATTGTTTATATCGACGCGGGTGCGACGGTCAGCTCTTACATGAAAAACAGCGTCAAGAGCCATAAGCACCCCAAGCCATAGGTAATTACCGGCGGCACGCACATACTTTTCATCTTCGTAACGTCTTGTCTCAACGTTGAATTCACCTTTTTCATTCAATGTTTCACGCGCGTTTTCAACATAACGGCGCGCTTCCGCGATAGGGTCTTTTCGTTTCATAGCATTTACTTTTCAATTCTAATATGTTGACATCAATTTCCACACCGCAAAATTACAATTAAAATTCGGATAAAGTATCATTGTCGTGCAAAAAAATTGTCGATTTTGTGATTTTTAACATAACTTGCAAAAAAATGATATGATTTGTTAAAAAATTTTAACAAAAAAGAGACTGTCGGCGGAATGTCGCTACGCTTTAATCTCTCCTCTTAACTAATGTATCATCTCAACGATGCCGGTAGCGAGCACTGCCACGGCTGCCATCACGTTTAAAAGGCTGTTTATCAACAGTTTGTATGACGAAAACTTAGTGCCGATGCCTATGAGTCCCCAGATTAGGGATGTGCCTATTATTAACAAAGGTGTAATGTTGCCAAACAATGGCAGAAACGCTGCGTCGGCTACCAGCCCTGCTATCAAGGCATTGATTCCCAACGCAATAGAAAGAAATATCAGTTGTTTTGGCTTATCGATAAGGAAAAGGTTCTTTCCGCTTTTGATTTTCAGCGTGTCGAGTGTCATTCTGAAGGCTATCATGAGACAGATGATGAACACCATCGCCTTGGATATGCCTGCGAATTTGTACATGAACGTGTCACCGAGCAGTGAGCCGAGCCAGTACATCAGCCCCTGTCCCACCGCCAAGGCACTCACAAACAGCATGTTACGCCACCATCCGTTCTTTTTTTCGACATTAAAGGCGGTTGAGGCGGATTCCACACAAAACGTGAGAGCGATGACAAATACTATATCCACTTAGAAGTTTTAAGTTTGAAGTTAACAGTTTGAAGTTTGAAGTTTTTGGGGAGTCCAATTAACTTCAAACTTCAAACTCAAAACTTCAAATTATTTAATGCGTTCGAGTTGCACGGTAAAGTGTCTCATCAGCTCGGCTTCCCATGTGATGCGCACACCGTGTTTGATAGTGTCACGACGGTCGTAAACGTTCTTCAGTGCCGCTGCTATCACGTCCATGTGGTTGTTGGTATATACACGGCGTGGGATGCAGAGGCGCACGAAGTCGTTGCCGCCGAAGCGGTTCTCGCGTGTGACGGGGTCACGGTCGGCGAGCATATAGCCTATCTCGCAAGCGCGTATGCCTGCCTCAAGGTAAAGCTCGCACGTGAGTGTCTGTGCCGGGAACTCTTCCTTAGGAATCTCGGTGAGGATTCTGTCGGCATCGACGAAGATAGCGTGACCACCGGCGGGACGTTGGTAAGGGATGCCGTATTCGTCGAGTCTCTGTGCGAGATAATGCACTTGTTTGACACGTGTCTCGACCATGTCGAATTCGATATTTTCCTTGAGGCCGACGGCGAGGGCGTCCATGTCACGGCCGTTCATGCCGCCGTAGGTGAGGAACCCCTCAAACGGTATGCAGAACAGCTTGGCGCCTTCGTACCAGTCTTGTTTGTTGGTGGCGATGAAGCCGCCCATGTTGACGAGGCCGTCTTTCTTTGCCGACATCGTCATGCTGTCGGCATAGCTGAACATCTCAAAGGCTATCTCACGAAGAGTCTTGTTCTCATAACCTTTCTCGCGTGTTTTGATGAAGTAGCAGTTCTCGATGAAACGAGCGCTGTCGATATTCACCGGCACGCCGTATTTGTGGCACAGCTCGCAAGTCTCGCGGATATTCTGCATGCTCACCGGCTGACCGCCGACGGTGTTGTTGGTGACGGTGAGTACCATAAACGGCACATTGCCTTTGTTTTCTTTCAACACTTTTTCGAGTTTCTCAAGGCTCACATTACCTTTGAAAGGCACTTCAAGCTGTGTGTCGTAGGCCTCATCGACGGTGACGTCGATAGCGAAAGCCTTACGGCTCTCGATATGACCTTTTGTGGTGTCGAAATGAGCGTTACCTGGGATGATTTGACCAGGTTTCACGAGGTATGAGAACAGCACGTTCTCGGCCGCACGTCCCTGGTGTGTCGGGATAACATATTGAAAACCTGTGAGTTCAGTGATAGTATCTTTCATGTGATAGAAGCTGCGCGCTCCGCCGTAGCTCTCATCGCCCTGCATCATAGCGGCCCATTGGCGGTCGCTCATCGCGCCCGTGCCAGAGTCGGTCAGCAAGTCGATATACACATAATCGGATTTCAGCATAAACACGTTATTGTGTGCCTCTTCAAGCCATTTCTCGCGCTCTTCGCGAGTGCTTTTCTTGATGGGTTCAACCATCTTAATCTTCCATGATTCTGCAAATGGTAATTCCATAATATTACTTTTAAATTTAGATTTCTAACGAGATTGCAAAGGTACGACTATTTTTTTGATTGGCAAAATTTCCCGCATAAAATTTTTGAAAATAATTTGCTGTCTTTAAGAAAAAATTTATATCTTTGTGGGTTAAATTTTTTTTGCATGAAACGTAGTGTTTTTTTAAGGTTTTTGGTTTTAGCGACTATCATTATGTCAACCATGTCTGCCATGGCGCAGTTTCCTCCAGGTGGTGGCGGTCCGCCTCCAGGTGGAAGGCCTCCGGGGGGTGTACGTCCCGGCGGTGACAGGCAATTCAACGAGGACAACCAGCAGACCACGGTGAAGCAGAAAAAGAGGGTGCGTGAAGGCGACACTTTCCTTGTGACGGGTATGCTTGTTGATGCCGAGAACAACGAGCCGTTGCCGTTTGTGAACCTCGCGGTGCTTGACTCTATCGACAGCACCTTCGTGAAAGGCGGCATCACCGATTTCAGCGGTGTTTTCGAGCTTCAGAACATACCGCAAGGCAATATGATTCTGCGCGTGTCGTCGATAGGCTACGAGAACTTCACACGACGTTTCACTGTGACTAACAACACCGACCTTGGCACGATGAAGCTTCACAAGGGTGCCATCTCGCTTGACGAGGTGGTGGTGACAGCCGAGAAGCCGCTTTACGCGATGGACGGCGAGAAACTTATCTACAATGTGAGCGAAGACCCTTCGATACAGACCGGCACCACCGAAGACGCTCTTCAGAATGCGCCCGGCGTGGAAGTCGATGTGGAGGGTAACATCACGCTGAGAGGCGTGTCAAGCGTGGAGATCTGGATTAACGACAAGCCGTCGAAGCTTACTGAAGAGAACCTCAAGACGTATCTTCAGACCCTTCCGGCCAACGCCATCTCACGCATCGAGACGATAACGAACCCGTCGGCGAAATACGCCACCGACTCAGAGGCGGTCATCAACATCGTGACATCGACACATATCAAGAGCAACCAGTTTGTGAGTTTCGGTGTGAACGGCTCAAACCAGCCTTTCGTGTCGCCTTGGGTGAGTTATATGTGGAAGAGAGACAGGCTGAGTGTAAACCTGTTCGCCGCCGGACGTTTCAGCGACCGCGACAACACCACCGACGCATGGGCGCAGACACGGCAAGACGCGGATACCGAGGGTGAATACGACATCACATGGGCCGACACCACTCATGAGGAGAGCAACACTCGCAACGTGAGCGGCAACATCTTCATGAGCATTGACTATGAGATCGACACGTCGAGCAACATCTCCATCGACGCGGGCGGGTTCTATAACTTCAACGGAAGCAAGTCGTTGCGATCACAGCGTCAGACGTATTACTTCATCGACGACGCGCTTAGGGGCGATTCGCTTCTTATCGACACCACACGCAACAAGGCTGACGCCAACTCGATGTTCGGGCATTTCGGTGCCGACTACACTAAGAAATTCGACAACTCAGGCCATAATCTGCGTATCGGCTTCAACTCAAGAATGACGCATAATTATAATGAGGAGTGGTATAACCGTTTGTACGAGACATATACCGACCTTGACGAGCACCGTTATATGCTCACCGATCAGAACAGCTATACCTTGAGTCTTGACGCGCGGTACAACAGGCCTTACAGCGAGCAGGGCGAGCTGAGTTACGGTTTGAGTGCCTCGCATCAGAGCACCAACAACAAATACGACAGGTATAACGACGAAGACGGCTCCATCATCGACTCGTTGCGCGCATATCATTTTGAGGGCACGGAGAGCAAGGTCAACGCTGATGTCAACTGGACACACCGCTGGGGCGGATTCACTCTCAGCACGGGTCTCGGCGGGACCTACGAGCGCACCTATTACAACTACATCAGTGAGATGCCGTTTGCCGACGACAGCACCATGCATTTCTTCATGGTGCGTCCGTCGATACACCTCACCTATCGTACCGCCAACATGCACAACATCAAGCTCAACTATACCATGAGGATGTCGCATCCCGGCGAGACGCAGATAAGCAGCTATCGTCGCTATGGCGAGAGCAGCTATTCCACGGGTAACCCCGACGGGTTAGAAAACTCCTTCACTCATAATTTCGAGGCGGGCTGGCAGAAGTTCTTCGAGCGCTTCGGCAACATAGGATGGGAAGCATACGCGCGCCTGAGCACCAACGAGATAAGCAACCTCACCGACTCGGAATACGACCAGTATCTCGACCGCATGGTGAGCTTCTCGGTACCTTATAACATGGGTTCCTCATGGCGTTACGGCACCTCGCTCAACATGACGTACCGTCCTTCGGGATTCTTCAACGTGAGGATGTACGCCAACCTATATAACTACGGCTATCATATGGAGTACGACCGCAACGGCTTGCATCAGATCGACGAGAATGAAAAATGGTCGTGGAGCCTGCGCGTCAACGCCTGGATGAAGGTCTTCAACCAATACCAGCTCACCGTGGGCGCATTCTACAACTCCCCAACAATCGGGCTGATGAGCGAGCGTAAGGCACGTTATTCGCTGAACATAGGTGCAAGAAGCGACTTCTTCAACCGGAAGATGTCGGTGTTCGTCAACGTGCAGGACATCTTCAACTGGGGCGCGAAGGTAGGCTCAGGCTCAACAAACACCAACCCGTATTATCTCACCGACAGCACCAACAAGATGGTCAACAGCCGTTACATCTCGCTTGGCGTGACGTTCCGTTTCGGTAAGATGGAGCTTGAAAATAAGGCGAAAGAGGGCGAAAGCGAATCCGGCGACAGCCTCGATTAGCATCTTGAAACAATACGCATCATGAGATGAGTGGACCACTGTTTCTTATGAATATCAAATAGTTATAAATAGAAAATAATGAGAAAAATCTTATTAACCGTTGCAACTATGGCAATTATCGCTACCGGTTGTCAGCATGAGGTCGTTTTGACCTCTGGCATCGACACCGACAACTTTGACACAACAGCACGCATGCAGGACGATTTCTATCAGTATGCCTGTGGCGGCTGGATGAAAAACAACCCTCTCGACGCGGAGCACTCAAGCTATGGCGCTTTCAACGTGCTTGACGAGAACGCGCAGAAAAATCTCCGAGACATCATCGATGACGTGAGTCAGAACGAAAATCCCAAAGGTTCCATCGCCGAGAAGATATCCATGTTTTACAACATCGGCATGGACAGTCTGCGTTTGCAGGAGCAAGGTGCGGCACCCATCATGCCTTATCTTGAGAAAATCAACAGCATGAAGACAAAAGACGACGTATGGAACACCCTTGTCACCATGCATCGCCGTGGCGGTCATGTGCTCTTCGGCGTGTTCGGCGAGGCCGACAAGGACGACGCCAAGATGTGCATCGCCTGGGCATACCAGAGCGGACTCGGCTTAGGCGACCGCGACTATTACCTCACTGATGAGGGCAACAACGTCAACATCCGTAAAGGCTACGTGGAGCTTATGACGAAAGAGTTCGGCATGACGGGCTTCGACAAGATGACAGGCATCGGTGCCGACAAGCTCGCCACGATGGTGATGGACTTCGAGACACGTCTCGCCAAGGCGCAGAACAGCCGTTTAGAGAACCGCAACCCGCAAGCCACGTTCAACCGTTTCACCCTCGAGGAGGCATCGGCATTCACGCCTAACATCAACTGGAAGAATTATTTCGAGATTACGGGAATCCTCGAAGGCATGCAGAGCTTCAACATAGCACAACCAAATTATTTCAAGGTGGTTGATGACGTGCTTGGCGACACCGACGTTGACGTCTTCAGGGCTTACTTCGCTTGGAACATCATCAACGGGGCGTCCAACTACCTCAGCGACGACTTCGTGGAGGTCAGGTTCGACTTCTACGGCAAGCTCATGAGCGGACGTGAGATGAACCGCCCGCGCTGGAAACGCGTAACATCGACTGTTGATGACGCCATGGGAGAGGCTCTCGGACAGCTTTACGTCGAGAGACACTTCCCCGCCGAGGCGAAGACACGCATGGAGACATTAGTGCGTAACCTCATCACCGCACTCGGACAACGTATCGACATGGCGGAATGGATGACCGACGTCACCAAAGCCAACGCTCACGAGAAGCTCTCCACGCTCTTGGTTAAAATAGGGTATCCCGACAAATGGCGCGACTACAGCGGCTTAGAGATACAATACGACAGCTATTATGCCAACGTGGTACGCAGCAACGAGTTCGACATGGCTTATATGTTCAACAAAATCAACAAGCCTGTTGACCGCACCGAGTGGGGCATGACGCCGCAGACCGTCAACGCTTATTACAACCCGACGACCAACGAGATTTGTTTCCCGGCCGCCATCTTGCAGCCTCCGTTCTTCAACATGAACGCTGACGAAGCCGCCAACTACGGTGCCATAGGCGTGGTGATAGGCCATGAGCTGACACACGGCTACGACGACCAGGGACGCCAATATGACAAAGACGGAAACCTCAACGACTGGTGGACTGCGGAAGACGCCGCCAACTTCGACAAGAACAAACAGGCACTCATCAACGCCTTCAACAACTGTGTCGCCCTTGACGACCCGGAGTTAGGTCTCATCCACGGCAACGGAGAGCTGACACTGGGTGAGAACATAGCCGACAACGGCGGCTTGCATGTGAGCTATCTCGCCATGCAGAACGCCATCGCCAAAGGTCAGGTCAACAAACAGATGATGGACGGATTCACCCCGGAGCAGCGTTTCTTCCTCGCCTACGCCGCGGTGTGGGCAAGCAACGTGCGTCTGAAAGCCGCCTTGCAACTCACACAGATGGACGTACACTCGCTCGGACGCAACCGCGTGAACGTGGCACTGCCTCAGGTGACAGAGTTCGTGGAGGCATTCGGCATCAAGGAAGGCGACGGCATGTGGTTGGAGCCTGAGAAACGTGTGGTGCTGTGGTAAAAAAGGTAATGTTGCCAACTATTTTTGGCAACATTACCCCAATTGTTTAATATCCGAAAATCTCTTCAGTGCTCAGTCTTGTAATCTTCCCGATGTTTTCGAGCGACTTCATGTCAAGCTCTTTCTCATCGCCGAGAATGAGGTAACGGTATGGCTTGTTGGCGATATTTTCCTTTTCAAACTTCACGATGTCCTGCAAAGTGATGTTCGGGATAGCCTCGTACACCTTTTCATTGATGTCGTAGTCGATGCCACGGTTCTGAGCTGTTATCCATGCGTTGATGAGACCGAACTTGGTGGTACGCTGGCTGGCGAGACGTTTCGTCAAGGCGTCTTTTGCGATGCCAAAGGCCTGTTCGCTCTCAGGCATCTCGTCTAAAATCTCGTTGAAATGATTGACACAGTCCATCATCTTGTCGTTTTGAGTGATGATATGTGTGAAGAAATACTCAGGCTGGTCGATGAAGCTCGGCGCGACATAAGCGGCGTAGGCGTTGTAGGCCAAGCCACGCGCCTCGCGCAGCTCCTGGAACACTATGGTGTTCATGCCGCCACCGTAATATTCATTGAACATGGCCTCAACTGCAGCATCATCAGGGTTCCAAGGACGCATCTCGTTGTGAATCATGCGCATATAGATGTTCTTGGCGTTGTACGGCGCAATCCAAACCTCGTTGACGGGCGTCGTCTGCATCTCATAGTGCCTGCCTTCCGGAACATCAAGTAACTCTATGTTAGTCACATGGTTAGCGGTCACCACAGCCGACATCTCGTCCTCGCTCATCGGACCGTAATACAACACGGTATGCTTGTAGTTCTTCAGGTTGCGGAGCAGATCAAGCAAATCCATCGGGCACATGTCGCGCAGCTCCTTGGCGGAAATCATGTTGCGAGATGGGTTGTATTTCCCGTAAAGACCATATTGTACAAGATGGCTAAAGTTCTGATTCTGATTGAGTTTAGCATCTTGACGTCCCTTTTCGAGCAGCTGTATCGCCATCTCATAGACGTCGGCGTCAGGCTCAGCATTTTGCATAAGACTTTCGAGAAGTGCTATAGCCTCGCCCATGTTCTCGCTCAGACCGCTGACCCTGATGTTGATGTTGCGCGCGCCCACCCAGATGCTGTAATTGCAGGCGAGCTTGTAGAACTGCTGTTTGATTTCTTCGTTGGTGAGTTGGTCGGTGCCAAGATAGTCGAGGTAATCGGAGGCCACACCATAGCGCAGGTCGGATTCCTCGCCGAAGTCGTAACGGAACGTGAGGATGAAACGGCCGTTCTCCTTGTTCTGCACATAGATGTAAGGCAGTCCGGCTCCGGTGTTTCCGAATGTCAGGTCTTCCTTGAAGTTGACGAAGCGTGGCTGTATCGGCTCGACGGGAGCGTTCTGCACCTCGTTGACAAACTCGCTCACAAGGTCGCGGTTTGTCGGGATAGGTGTGATCTGCGGCTTGTCGATTTTCTTGAGGTTCTCGTCCTCGCCCTGGCGTTTGTAAACCACAACATAGTTGGTGTTGAAGTGCTTGTTGGCGAACTTCACAATATCATCTTTTGTCATGCCGGAGATGCGGTCGAGGTAGCCGACCTGCTGTTTCCAAGGTATCTCGATGATGAAGGTGTTGACATATTGGTTAGCGCGGGCGCTGTTGCGTTCCATCATGGTGTAGTATCTTAATTTATAGTTGTTTACCACCGATGGGATAAGGTCGTCGGAGAAGTCGCCGTCTTTGAGTTTTTCAATTTCTGCAAGAAGTATGTCTCTTGCCTCTTCGAGTGTCTGACCGTCTTTCGGGGTGCCGCCGACCACAAAGCTTAAATAGTCACGGTTGGTGATTGATCCTGCCCAGGCGCCTAACATCTTCATCTGGTTGTTGATGTCGAGGTCGATAAGTCCTGCAGTGCCGTTGCTGAGTATCTCACTGATGATGTCGAGGGTGTCGGCCTGCAATGAGTTGCCTCTGTCGAAGCGCCAGCCTATCCATATATTCTCGGCTTCAAGTCCATAGATGGTAGTGTCGCGAGGTGCGTCGATAGGCTTCATTGCCGGGAACTCAGGCTGCGTGACGTCATCGCCGGGTTGCCAGCTGCCGAAATATTTGTCGATGATGGCTATAGCCTTGTCAGGGTTGAAGTCGCCTGCCATGCAGATGGCCACGTTATTCGGGCGGTACCATTTGTTGAAATAATTCTTGATATTTGTAATTGAAGGGTTCTTCAGGTGTTCCTGCGTGCCGATGGTGGTCTGCGTGCCGTAAGGGTGTGTCGGGAAGAGCATGGCGTTCATTGCCGCCCACAACTTACGTGAGTCCTGTGCGATGCCGATGTTATATTCCTCATACACGGCTTCGAGCTCGGTATGGAATCCGCGTATCACCATATTCTGGAAGCGGTCGGCCTGTATCTTAGCCCAGTTCTCTATTTCGTTTGAAGGGATGTCCTCGGTGTAGCATGTCACGTCTTCGGAGGTATAGGCGTTGGTGCCTTCCGCGCCGATGGCCGACATGAGCTTGTCGTATTCGTTAGGGATGAAATACTGCGCAGCGAGTTGGCTCACCGAGTCGATTTCGTGATAGGCTTGGCGGCGTTCTTCAGGGTCGGTGAGGGTGCGGTACTTCTCATAACGGGTCTCTATCTCGTCAAGAAAAGGCTTCTCCGCCTCATAGTCGGTGGTTCCGAACTTGTCGGTACCCTTGAACATCAGGTGTTCGAGGTAATGTGCGAGACCTGTCGTCTCGGCAGGGTCGTTTTTTGAGCCGGTGCGCACCGCTATGTAGGTCTGGATGCGCGGCTCTTCCTTGTTGACGCTCATATACACCTTCAGTCCGTTGTCGAGGGTGTAGATACGTGTCTCAGTGGGGTCACCCTTCACTGTTTCATATTTATACTTTTTGCCGCAGGCTGTAAACGCCAAGGTCATGACAGCACAAAGCATCAGTGCCGTCAGTCTTCTTAATTGTAATGTTGTCATAATATTTTTATTTATTGATTTTCAATGTCACTAAAGCCTTCTCACCAACTCATCCATCAGGTCTTTCATCTTCTGCTGAAGCATCTCGGTCTGCGCGTTGATGTAGTCGGAGTTCAAGCCGTTGGTGGGTGTGTCAAGATGGAACGGCGGCGACACTATGAGGCGCACGCGTGGTCCCAACACCTTGACAGGTCCGTCGATATACACCATCACGATAGGTGCCTTGGAGATGGCTGCTAACATCGCCGCACCCGGATGGAACGGCAGCTGTTTGCGGTGTTCGCCATGACGTCCTTCCGGGAAGATAGCGACACTCTCCTTGTCCTCATTGATAACCCTGACCGACTCATGGATCCATGAGATGTCGGGGTTTTGCCTGTCGATGGGGATGCAGCGGGTGTTACGCAGGAAGAACCCGAATCCTTTCTGCTCGAAACGATCTTTCGCCGCAAGGTTATGAATCTTGTCTTTACGAAACATCGTCGTCACCACCGGCCCGTCGAGATGCCCTGTATGGTTGATGATGAGCAGCGACGGCGCGTCAAGGCGGCGGCGACGCTTCGGCGGCTCCACATAATAGACCTTAGGTCGCAGAAGCGTCTTCACGAGGAAGGACGTCAGGCCTTCCACTATAGCTGTCATTATCTTCATTTCGTGTGCTCCATGACATGGTCGATGACCTCTCCCACTGTGTTGAACTTCACCATGCCCTCGAACTTGAAGTTGAACTTGTTCTCTATGGCAAGACTCAGCAGCAGCGTCGTGAGCGAGTCGAGACCGAGCTCGCTGGTGAGCTGTGTGTCTTCGTTCACCGTCGTGGGGTCAAGTGACGGCCTGATGAGTGCCAGCACCTCTTTCAGACTGTCTAACACATCTTGTCTGTTCATGATTTCAATTATTTACGTGATACTTTCATCGTGCCGGTGCGTTTGAAGTCTTCCTTACGCACTGTCACTTTGTTGATACGGTGTGTGGTAGGCAGTGTAGCGTTCACCTCATCGACGAGTTTTCTGAAGTAAGCCTCCACCTCTTCCCAAGGCATGTCGGCGAACTCTTCCATACGAGGCAGTATCTCTATGGCTATCACCTGTTGGCCGTTCATGACGTCTTCTTTCACGAGGCAGTCGCGCAGTCTGTTGCATTTGTAGAACGGTTCTTCTATGCTCTCCGGACTCACGTTCTCGCCGTTTCCGAGGATGATGAGGTTCTTGATACGTCCCACGATATACATATATCCGTCTCCGTCGAAGCGCACGAGGTCGCCGGTCTTGAGCCATCCGTCGGGTGTGAGTGTCTCATCGGTCTTCTGCTTGTCACCGTAGTAACCGAGGAAGAGGTTGTCGCCACGGAACCACAGCTCGCCGTCAACCACCTTCACCTCTTGTCCGGGGTAGATCTGCCCCACCGAGGTGGGACGTTCCTTGACGTCGATATTGCCTGAGGTGAGGTTGGCACCTTCTGTCATGCCGTAGCCTTCGAAGAGCTGTATGCCCATGGCGTCGAACTCGGCGATGAGTTTTGGCGGCACGTTGGCGGCTCCCGCGATGATATATTTCAGGTTGCCTCCGAGGAATCCCACGCCGTACATCTTGATGAGACCCATCAGTATCTCGCAGATGCCGGGCACTGCCACGAGGTATGACGGCTTTATCATCGGGAACTTGGATATCGTCTCTTTCACGTTGGCCGCGGCCACCCATTCGGCACCTTTATATAATGCCGACATCGTGCCACATATCAGGCCGAACACATGACTCATTGGCAGCACTGTGGCATAGCGATGGCATCCGAGCTGCCGGCCCGGGGCATATACTCCGTTCAATGATCCGCGCATGATGGCTCTGTGCGGCAGCACCGCGCCTTTAGGCTCTCCTGTGGTGCCTCCTGTGAAGAAGATGGCGGCAGGCTCGTCCTTGTCAACGATGGCCACGGGAGCCTTGTCGTCAGCCATGTCGCCGATGGCGATGACCTTGCATGGGGCGTCTTTCACCGCGTCGATAAACATAGGGCCGGCGGCGAGTGCCTTGACACCGAACTTCATGCAGCAGCCCACTATGGCAGGCGCCGGAAGCTGCGACGGCAGGTTGATGGCGACATATCCCGCCGAGGTGACGGCGAGAAACATCTCCACAGCCTCCATCGTGGTGTTGTCGATGATGGCAACTTTGTCGCCTTTGACAAGACCTATGGCGTTGAGCAGTGAGCGTTTGCGAGCCACGATATCACACATCTCGGCGTAGGTGCATCTGTTCACAGTGTCGGAGAGAGCCGGCAAATCATGCCACTTATGCTCAATCCATGTCACAAATTCAGGAATAGTGGGGATGTAGCTTATCTGCGCAAGCTCGTCGGCAGGAAGCATGTTTTCAAAATATCTTTCCATAATACGTTAGTTTTTTTGTTAATACTTTATGTTATATGTGTTGACGACACCGTTTTTCTGCTCCAATATCATGGTGAGAAGGGCGTCGTCGTCCATTCGATATGTCAGCGTTATGGTGAGATAGCCGCCCTTAGTGACTTTTTTGTTGCCCGAGGCGTCGATGTAAATGACGCGAATGCCGCTCCCTTCGGTGACGGTGACTTCGGCGTTGTTGTCGGCGACGGCCTGCTCCCAATTGCCCGACAGACAGTTCAGCAAGGTGGCGCGTTGCATGCCCACCGTCTTCGCCTTCTCAGCGTCAAGCTCAACGTTCTTGCCGTCCATGTTTATCTTCACGATATTCCCATCGATGATGAAAAACTCGTTCTCAGGCTCGGAATACTCCATGATGAGATGGTCGGCACCGTCGAAAATGAGATGCCCCGCCTTTTCCTGTGTCTTTCCCGATGCCTTCATAACCTTGAGCTGCGTGAAATCGGCATCGTAACGTCTTTGCGCGAAAACGTTGACATTTACCAAAACGACTATTGCTATCAGTAAAAATCTCTTCATATTAAACAAACATAATAGTCAAACTTATTTTTATGAAGAATATTGTATTGTGTCTCAATATTATTTTTGAGATATGGTTTCATCCGTCATCACGCGACTTAAGACCTGTTTTCTAAAGAACGGTATTTTCATCAGTTTACGGAAGACAAAAGGTTGCAGTGAATATGAAATCAATATGGTTGATGCCATTCCTATGAGGGTGCTCAGCCCGATGGAGCGGATGGCGGGATGCACCGCGAAGAGCAGCGAGGTCACCACTATCACGAGGATGACAGCCGAGAAGAAGATTGCCACCTTATGCCATGTCAGCACGTCATGACGGCCGGTGCGCGCATAGTTGAGCAGGCCCTCTGTGATGAAGATACTATAGTCAACACCCACTCCGAAGATAAAGGTGGAGATGATGATATTGATGAGGTTGAACTGAAGCCCGATGAGTGCCATATAACCCTGTACCGTAAACCAGCTTATCACCATAGGCAGGAACGACAGCAAGGCCGTCAGTATGTTGCGGAACGACACCAGCAGTATCAGCAGCACGAACAGCGACGAGATCCACACCGCCACGTTGAAATCATCGTGAACCAGTTGCACCATGTCTTTGCAGTAATAAAACGGCTCAAGCACGAAGGTCTTGGGGTTTGTCACCACCACTGCAGTCACCTTGTCCTTGTCGTCGGGACGCATCGCCACATTGGTGAAGACCATATACTGCCCGTCGTCGTTACGCTCGATGAAGTTACATAAGAGATTATCCGGCACCACATCGCTGTCAATCAGCGACGCCGTCTCGTAGTCAGCGTCGATGATATCTTGAAAATCGCTAAACAGATAAGTCTCGAGACCCAGATTTAAAGCGTTGTCGTTCACGAGTCTCATGGCAGTGGCTTTTCTCTCGTCCGACCAGAATGTATTCCACGTCTCAATACGTCGTTGCTGGTCTTCATCAGTGATGAACAGCTTGGGTATCAAATTGGAATAGCTGTGCACCACGCCTTGTTTGGAGAGAGAGTCAAGGATATTCGCCACGACTTTGTTGGCTTCCAAAGCCTCGTCGATGTCGGTTGACACGGTGGCGTAGTAGATATGTGAGAATCCGTCGTTGTTTTTCCGGTCGAACAGCTGCTCGGCCTCTTTTTTCGCGGGAGAGCTGTAGTTGAGGTTACGCAAGTCGCTGTCGAATGTCACCTTTGGAGAGAAGACTACGCCCACGATGAGAAACACCGTTATGGCAACGAGGAACCATCTCCTACGGTCGAAAGGCAGGTCGTTGACACGCGCGATGACCCGGAAAGTGCGGTTGTTAGTGTCGGTCTTGCGCCGTGGCATGAAATGAGGCAGGAACACGAGTACGAAGAAAGTGCTGCCAAGAAGTCCCAACGAGGCAAACAGCCCGAAGTCACGTAGCAGCTCGCTCTCGGTGAAGAGGAGACTGCAAAAAGCTCCCACGGTGGTGATGCAGCCTAATGTCACCGGCGTCGATTCATCGCGTAACATCGTCTCCACATCTCCCGTATAGAAATGATGTATAAGCACATGCAGACAGTAGCTGATACTCACCCCGAGCACTATGGCACCAAGACCTAAGGCCATCAGCGACATGCCGCCTTGGAGCCAATAGACACACGCCAACGAGAAGAAGGCACCGTATGCTATAGGGATCAACATCTTCAACAAAAACTGGAAGCTATGGAAACACAGCCATATAAGTATCAGTATCAAGATGAGCGAGATGCCCACTGTCAGCACGAGGTCGGAACGGATGCGGCCTGCGTTGTTGACGCTGCCGATAGGGATGCCGTGTGCATACACCCTCACCTCAGGATGCAGCGTCTCAAACTCTTTTCGCGTCTCGTCCAACATTTTCACGAAAGCGCGTGCCGACTTGGAGTCTAACGACTTGAACGCCGGTGAAAGATATGCTATCGACACGGTGCTGTCGGCGCAGAAGAAATGCCCGTGCAGAATGTTGAATCCGCCCACGGCGTCGGTCATCATATCACCCAGAATCACCTGTCGGAGGTTGAGCGGGTCATAGCCTATCATCTCCGTCACGTCGCCGGTCTCGTCAGCCATCAGCAGCTCATAGTTAGCGGCCATCTGCCGCTCCACGGCTTCGGGACGCAGTGCCTCCCCGATAGCTTTGTAAGCGGAGGTATCGACAAACGAAGGCACATGTTCAAGGACGAAGTCGAGGGCGTTGAGAGCCATCTCAGGCTCCATCTTATAAAGGATATTGGCGATATAACGGCTGTCTTTGTCGTTGTTGAGAAGCAAATCAACGAACTCATCGGTGCTTTCGGCGAGTTTGTCGGTGGCAAGGGTCTCTCCCGACGAGGCGAACTGCAAGTAAATCTTGTCTTTGAGTTGTATAGAGCTGAACGCCATCTGGCTCTCCACACTCGATGAGGGCAACAACTTGGAGATGTCCTCCTCGAAGTTAAGTCTTATTCCGAAAACCACGAAAATGACAGCGGTGACCGCCATTAAAACATACATCAACGCCTTATGTTTACTGAAAAACCGGTAAATAGGCAAAAAAACTATGTGCATTTCAACGTATTTTAAAGTTGCAAAGATACTAAAAATCTCTTACAACTTTAATTTTCATCAAAAGTGTTTTATTTCTTCACCGGGTCGCATGTAAGGCCCACTCCGAGTTTCTTGAAAATCTTCTGGTCCACTTCGGGGAGCATCACGGTGCTGTGCATCTGGCAGCCGTTGAGCAATGGCAGGCAGTCGAGGGCCTTGCGGCAGTTCTCGTCCCATAGGCTGAGCATGGAGAGTGCCACGAGCACCTCGTCGGTATGCAGTCGCGGGTTCCTGCCGTGCAGCAAATCGACTTTAGTGGTCTGGATAGGCTCTATCATGGCTTGCGGGATGAGTTTCACCTCATGACCGATGCCCGCGATATGCTTTGTGGCGTTGAGGATCAGTGCCGCGCTGGAGCCGAGCAGATCGCTGGCATGTGCTGTTATGATGGTACCGTCGTCGAGCTCGATGGCGCCGCTGTGCTGTCTCTCCTGTTCTTTGCGTTCACGCGCCGCGATGGTGGTCTTGCGGTCGTCGGTGGTGATTTTAGCCTGTTTCATCAGCAAGGCTATCTTGTTGACCTCGTTCTCGCTGCCTTTGCCGTTAGCCAAGTCGCAAAGTGCTGTGTAATAACGTCTTATGATCTCATCTTTCGATGCCTTGCAGCAAATCTCATCGTCGCTGAGGCAATAGCCCGCCATATTGACACCCATGTCGGTGGGCGATTTATATGGGTTTTCTCCGTAAATCGACTCAAAGATGGCGTTCAGCACCGGGAATATCTCGATGTCGCGGTTGTAGTTGACGGCCGTCTCGCCGTAAGCCTCGAGATGGAACGGGTCGATCATGTTGACGTCGTTGAGGTCGGCGGTGGCGGCTTCGTAGGCGATGTTCACCGGGTGTTTCAGCGGCAGGTTCCAGATGGGGAACGTCTCATATTTGGCATACCCCGCCTTGATGCCGCGTTTGTTCTCATGATACAGCTGGCTGAGGCACACCGCCATCTTGCCGCTGCCTGGTCCGGGGGCCGTGATGACGACGAGCGGACGCTGCGTCTCCACATAGTCGTTCTTGCCGAAGCCGTCGTCGGAATCGATGAGAGCCACGTTGTTAGGATAGCCTTCGATGAGACGGTGATAATACACCTTGATGCCTATACGCTCCAAACGATGACGGTAAGCGTCGGCACTCGCCTGGCCGTTGTAATGTGTTATGACAACGCTGTTGACCATGAAGCCGCGCCCCATGAACTCGTCACGCAGACGCAGCACATCGACATCATAGGTGATGCCGAGGTCGCCGCGCACCTTGTTCTTCTCAATGTCAACGGCACTGATGACGATGACGATCTCCGCCACGTCGGCGAGCTGTGTCAGCATCTTCAGCTTGATGTCGGGCTGGAAACCCGGCAGCACACGACTCGCATGGAAGTCGTCGAACAACTTCCCGCCAAATTCCAAATAAAGCTTATCACCAAATTTTGCGATACGTTCCTTGATGTGTTCCGACTGGATTTTAAGGTATTTCTCGCTATCGAACCCGTATTTCATATGACTTAAAATTTATCAATACGGGATGCAAATATACGAACTTTTTGATAAACGGCTTCAATTTTTTAAAAAAAAAATTCAGATTCTGCCAAAATATCGTCACGCCTCACTGAGACGACGTCTGACCCATGAGTCTCAGCCATTTTCTGTATCCGAAGACGGCTATTATCACGTAAAGTGCGTAAAGGCTCGCCTTGAAAGGGATGTCTTTATAGAAATAAAGCGCGCAAGTCACAACATCGACGGCAATCCAGATGAACCACTGCTCGAGATATTTATGCGCCAGAGCCCATATCCCGATGATGCTCAACGCTGTGGTGAAGCTGTCGGCGACAGGCACGGTGCTGTTGGTGAAGTTGCTGAGTATCAGATATATAACAAGCCACATTGCTGCTATTATCCCAAGCCAAGGCAATATCATTTTCTTGGGAAAATGCCTTATTTTCAGCTCTTTATTATCCTTTGAGCCGTGAATCCAACGCCAATAGCCGTAAACCGTCATCGCCAGATAATAGAACTCCATGCCACAGTCGGCATAGAGTCCTTTCTGGTAGTATAGCACTATCCCGAGCGCCTGCATCATAAATCCGACAAGCCACATCCACACACTCGCCTTGTATTCCAGCAGGATATAAGCGAGTCCGAGGGCCGTGGTGACGATGTCAAGCCAATGGTTGGCGAGGAACTCCATGACTTAGAATTTAAGCGTTAAGTTTGCCATCATGTTGAAGCCTGCCATCGGGATGTAGCCTATCTGGTAGTAGCGGTTGTCGTTGGTATGGCCGTAGCTTTCGCAGATAGCCGAATAGACCCAGCCGCTTGCCGCGTAATGACGGTCGAAGATGTTGTTGAAATGCACCGTGAGAACAGCTTCTTTCACCACTTTTTTAGGCTTGTAGGTATATCCCAGACTGACGTTTGCCACTGAATATTCCGGCAGCGAGCGGTCGATGTTCTCGGTGTTGTCGAGATACATCCTTGATACGTAGTTGGTATGCCAGGTGGCTTCAAAACCCTTGTGATGGAATGTCACGAAGCCGTTGAGAATCGTCGAAGGCGAGAACGCGAGCGTGGAATTGTCGTAATGAATGGTGGTATAGCCCGTCTCGCTGTCCCAGTCTTCCACCACCTCGTCGAAGTCTTTTATCTTGTTTTTGCTGAAAGCGGCGTTGCCTTCGATGGTGAGCCAGGGCGTCACGTTGAAGCCTATCTGAAGCTCTACACCGGCTCTGTAAGAATCTTTGATATTTGTGGTGAGAGCCTCGCCGATGTCGCTCACTGCGCCGGTCTGAACAAACTGGTCGGTGTAGTCCATGTAATAAAGGTTCATCCCGAAGGCGACTTTAGCGTTGTTATAGTTGTAACCCATCTCATAATCAGTGAGTTCCTCTGGACGAGGTGCCGGATACGAGCCGTTGTCGGTGAAGTTGTTACGCTCAGGCTCGCGATGGCTTTTCGCCACGGAAGCGTAGGCGCGATGGTTGTTTTTACTCCAGTTGATGCCGGCTTTCGGGTTGAAGAAATCGTATTCCTCATCAATATTCAAAGGTTGGTTGTAATAACCGCTTCCCTCTTCGTAGAACTTGTCGTTGATGCCGTTTGTCTTGTAATAAACGGTGCGCATCTGCACATCGCCGAAGACATCCCAGCTGTCGTTGAGATGATAAGTGGTTTTAACGAAATAGTTGTAGTCGATTTTCGACGCGTCACTGTCGTAATATTTGTAATCTCCGTTGGCGAGATATTTGTGTGCCACGCCTTCGTTTGCGATATAAGTGACGTATCCGAAATGGTTGCCGTCGAAGCCCTGGAATGATATGCCTCCGACGACGTCGAATTTCTTATCGCTGTATTTTGCTGTAAACACTGCTCCGTAGGTGTGCTGCGTGAGGCCTTTCTGACGGATGAAGTCGGTGCGTTTAACCTTGTTGCCTTCGCTGTCGGTGTAGGTCATGCCGAACTTCGAGAGCTTGTTGTTGTAACGGAACTCCTCGTAAAAGCCATATCCGTAGGTATAATGCAGCGACGCTGATGTTGACCAGTTGTCGTTGATTTCCCAAGCCATCGAGAGGATGTTATGGTCTTGCCAGAAGTTGTCGGTGGTGCGGTCCCAATAGCTGCCGTCGTTCAGCTGGTAGCGCGCGGTGACATAGTTGCCGTTCTCATCTTTAACGAAATTACCTTCTTCGTCGGTGACTAAGTATTCGTACAGCGAGTTGAATTGTCCGAGCCCCACGTTATACATGTCGCGGTACGTCTTGATGCCCGTGCTGATGTCGAACGAGCCGTCCATGAGGCTCATGTCGTTGCTGCCTGCCGTGACGCCGTTCCATGCCTGGCCGGTGTTCTCGAAGTTGCCGATGTTTTTATAACGGACGACGAAGTTGTTATCAAGCCATGACACGCCGCCGTAGTAGCTTCCACTGCGGCCTTGTGTGCCGTGGATGAAGCCGTCGGTGCTTGTCTCATGGTATGCGCCGTCGATGATGAGATGGTTCCACAACAGCCCTGTAGAGGCTTTCGCGCCGAAATTAAGGGTGTTGAACGAGCCGTAAGAGCCTGTTATCTCCGCACTTGGCACTATAGAAGGCGATGCTGACGAGAGTGCTATGGTGCCGCCGAAGGCGCCGTCGCCGTTGGTTGACGAGCCCACGCCACGCTGAATCTGCACGTTGCCGAGAAGCGAACTGTAGCTGTTCATGTTTGCCCAAAACACGCACTGGTCTTCCGGTGAGTTGAGCGGCACGCCGTCGAGGGTCACGTTGATACGCGAGTCGCCCGCGCCACGTATGCGCATATAGCTGGTGCCGGTGCCTACTCCGTTCTCGCTCCATGCGATGATGCCCGGCGTCCTCGAGAACAGGAACGGCAGCTCCTGACCGGTCTTGGAGAACTCGCCAAGCTCTGTTTTCTTGATGTTAGACACGGCGAAAGGAGCGTTTGACTGCACTTTCACGCCGCTGACCACCACCTCCTGGAGTATCTCCAGATTCGTGGTGTCGATAATCACACTTTCATTCTGCGCATTCACATTCGCCGCAAATAACAGCGCAGCGATACAAATAAAAATTCTTTTCATCTTGTTGAACTTTTAGTTAATAACAAATGTGAAGGGGAAAATTAGTAATATCCATCCCTACGCCGGCATTACCCGGATCAGGTTTTAGGGTATCATCTCAGCCCGCAAGGAGCACCCCTTGATTTCGGGCGCAAAGATACAAAAAAATTTAGAGTTTAGAGTTTAAAATTTTTTTTATCTTTGCAGAAATATATTTTGAAAAATGAAAAAGCATCTCATTATAATTCTTGCGTTGCTTTTTGCGCTCACGTCGTGCGACTCCGACTTGCGTCGCGCAAAACGCTATTACCGGCAGGCGCTGGAGGTTGCGGCAGCCGACCCCGACAGCGCGCTCATACTTATCGACAGCGTGCTCAATATCATGGTGTTTCTCGATGACGACATCCGCATGAACATGTCGCTGATGCAGGCCGAGGCGATTTTCACCCATCCCGACGGCGAAAGACGAGAGTTGTCTGACCGCATAAAGGCAAAGAAGATTTATACCATGCCCGAATTGGAGCGCTCCGCCAACTATTTTGCCGAAAAGAAAGACTACCGCAAAGCCTCCTGCGGCGCACTCTACAGCGGATATGTGTTAAGAAAACTTCGCGACGACGACGCTGCAATGGTATGTTTCAAAGACGCTGCGAAATATGCCGAGATTAATGGTGATTCACTGAGCTTCGCACGAGCGAATTATAATATTGCAAGATTGCTATATCAAAAGTTTCTTGATGAAGAAGCTTTGCCTGTTATAAAAACAGCCGATGCATATTTCGGCACTAATTATGATGAACGCGCATTGGCTAAAAATTTAATGTCATTGTCTTATTTTGATCAACTTGATTTCATTGGAGCCGAAAAATGTCTGGAACAAGGTTTGGCTTATGCTAATAAAAGCAATTCAAACTACGCGTGGCGTAAAATCATGAACAACTATTCAGTCTGTTACCGCGAGCAAGGAAAATTTGATGAGGCAATAGATTGTTTAAGACAAATAAAAACATGTGATACGACGACCAAAATCTTGCAATATTTAAATCTGGCGAAAACATTTACAAAATTCAATGAATATGACTCTGCCGGTATTTACTATCAAAATGTTCTTAATCTATTATCTGCAGCTGATATCAAATTTGAAACAACAGTTTCGACATACGCAGCCTTGTCAAATTTTACTGAATTGCAAAAAGATTATCTGCAATCATTGAGATATATGAAAATGTGTAGATGGTTTGAGTATCAATTCCAAGATTCACTGCGAAAAGACAACTTATATCATATTCAACGTCAATACGATTACGAGACCTTGCAAAACGACATGAACCGCCGTATAATTTCAAATTATCGGATTGAGATAATGCTGGCTGTGGTGGTGATCATCGTTTTAGCGGTAGCCCTTGTTTTGTATTACCGGATTATTCAAAATAACAAGAAAGAGGCTGAGATGAAAGCCACGCTTTTGAGGGTTATGAAAGATAACGAGGATCTTATCCAAGACAAATCTAATAGCTTATCAGAGAAATTAAGGTCGATGCAGCGTCTTGAGATTTTGACAAAAGACCAGAAAGACAAATATCTGCTGAGCAATCTCGAAAAAGAGATGTTTGGCGACAAAAAACATTGGGAGGTGATGACAGATTTGTTCAACACAATATATCCGGGACTTTATGATTCATTAAAAGAAAAATATCCCGATATGAGCGAGCTTGAGTGCCGGGTATATATGCTCTCCAACTTCAATCTCACGCGTCTCGACGAGGCTTTGCTCCTCGACGTGAGCACCAGCGTCCTTGACAAAGCCCGCGGCAAGGTGAAAAAACTCCAGGAACAAGAAAACCTGTTCACATCTATCATTAATTAGTTGTCCTGGGCGGCGCCCTTAACGCCATTAATGGCATTAATGGCGTTAAGGGCGCCGCCCAAAACCTTGGATTTTTTCAAAAAAAGTTTGGATAGCCCAAATTGTATCATGTTGTAAATCAATTCTTTATAAAATTTTTGCCAACAAATTTTTTGGATGGCAGTTTGGATGGGGCAATGTTGTGATACTTTTGCAATCGGAATTCCACAAAAAAAAGATTTCGAATAGTTAAAAGTATTACAACATGAAAAAAGTAGTTACATTAATTTTAGCAGGCTTCCTTAGCGCAGGTGCCATTGAAGCTGTAGCGATAGGACACCAAGACATTCCTGAACAAATCGAAACCCCTGATGATCCACCATCAGATTATTCTGTTGTTGTTTTACGTGGTAACTTGAACTACAATGTTGGTCCAAACTCCATTGAAGCATATCATAGTAAAAACTCGGTTCAAATCTGTTTCCACCAAAACTTCGGATATGTAAACATTACATTAATGAGTGAAAACGGCAGCGTGGTTTACAACAACACTGTTAACACTGCCGTTCAGCAAACGTTTTACATCCCTCTTTCCGGCACATCAAGTGGCAACTACACCTTAATATTAGACAATGCCAACGGCTATGCCGAAGGAGAGTTTGTAAGATAACAATACCTTTAATTAACAATATTTACTAATAAATCAAATTTCAAAACTATGGTAAAAAAATCAAAAATCGTTGCCACAGTCGCAACATTGCTCATCGCAGCAGCAGGAGTGATCACAATTGAGGCCTGCAACAAGAAAAACGAAACTTCTGTTGAACCAACAACCGTACAAAACTACAGAAAACCACTCGCGACATACGACCACAACCATAGAACGATGACGTATTCCTTTGATTTGGAGAAAATTAATGCTGATTTCAACCGGAGTGTGTCAAAAACAAACGAAGGCAGATACATTGTTGAATCTATTGAGATTCTTGATGATGCTCCCACAGATGCTGAAGTTTGTCCTGAGATTAAAATTGTTGTAATTGACACAGAAGAAGAAACATCAACAACAACATGGCTCATGGATGCATTTGCTACAAAAAATGTTAATAATGGCAGTACCATATATTTCCTTGATATTGAAGTTGAAAGTGGCAATTATGCATTTGCAACTAACAATGAAGACGGGACCGTTGTGGCTTGTCAAGTGGTTAATGGTGAAATTAACAATATTAGTTACGCATCAGGTGAAGGTTGGAATCCAAGGTGGGCTATTTCATGCAAAGCCAAAAACCGTACAAATTGTAGAAAAATTAAAGTGGAACCACATTTTTGGTCTTGTACAGAATGTTCCAGTGGTGAATGCAATATGGAAGACTCTTGGCTTTTAAAATTTTTAACAGAGCTTGTAAGTATTTTTTAATTTTGTTGTTTGATGAAAAAAAATGTTTTGTTTTTAATGCTTGCCGTGTCGCTGTGTGGCTTCGCGGCAAGCCAAAACATCAGACCATATCAATTTAGCATCAAGACTGAAAAGAAGTTTTCAGCGCAAGCTAAAACAATGGCTGATAACAACCATTTCCTGTTTTTCACTTTCAATAAGGAAGTTAGACAGGACGGCAAATATTTGTGGGACAGGACTTATGACGTATTCATCGACCACGGCGATGACAATCTGGTTATGATTTGCGACCATGAGTTCGACAATTACTATCTTGTCACAAATGATTCCGTGTTGAATATAGACAAAGAAAGAAGAGATCTAACGATTTTCAGGAAAAAATCAAAATCCAGCGAGTTTTACGATGTCGGTGCAGAGAACTTTATTTCCCAAATCAAGGGCGTTGATTATTATCTCATACCTCTGAAAAAACATTGCAGGATGAAACATGGCGATTTACTCGTGGAAAGCAGTGACACTATCATTCGCGGAACAAGTTTTACTAAATATATAGGGCATTCTGGAATTAGATATTTGTATAACGAGGATACCGACAGATATGATATCCCATATGATGACATTTCTTTGGCTTATGTCAACAACGAAACTAACTATCTTGACAGCGTTTACACTACGAATATCACCGACAACGAATTTAAGAACGAGACTATAATAAAGGTGCTCAGCGTCAGTAATGATAATATGTATCCATTAATTGACTCAATATTTGATTTCACCAACAAATCGTATGTCGGCTATTCTGTCCACGACAATTTGAATCCTCCAGCAAGTATCTTGGGCACACGAAACACAAGCTTCACAGATGAAGTGCTCGATTTTCCGTTGGTGAGTTTGAATGGCGACACCACAACGATAAGAAAGGAAGAAAGTTGGTTGTTTCTTGACTTTTGGTTTATAGGATGCGGTCCGTGTGTGGAGAGTTTCCAGAAAATCAGACATGAGCAGGACTCGCTTGGCTATAGGATACTTGAACAGGAAGGCATAAAAATGCTGTTGATAAATGAATTCAGCGACAATGCGGAACTTATCATGGAAAGGATGGAGAAATACAATATCGATGACATAATCTACACAGCCAAGGGGTTCAACAAGGTTTATAAAGCTTCGCCATGTCCATATATAATCCTTGTTTCCCCGGACAAACAAAAAGTTTACGAAGTCGCAGGCAAAGTCGGTGACTGCTATCAAGAGCTTTTGAAAGCGAAAGAAAAATTTGAAATAAATATAAATAACTAACAATCATGAAAAGATTTGTTTTATTGATAAGTGCGATGCTTTTGACATTTGCAATCAATGCCCAAATCAAAGGGCACAACGGGGCTGTCATTGCATTTAGCAATACTATATACAGTTATGACACAATATCAAAAG
>CALCYT010000024.1 GCA_937906455.1 uncultured Bacteroidales bacterium
GGCCGACTGATATATCTCTTTCAGTTGTTCGATGGTATTGTGGGTGTAAATCTGTGTTGAGCTTAAGCTACTGTGTCCCAGCATTTTCTGTATTGCGCGTATGTCGGCACCCTCGTTAAGCAGATGTGTCGCGAAGGTATGTCGCAGCACGTGCGGGCTTTTCTGCTCTATGGTTGTAACGCCCTCCAATATCTCATGAACCGTCCGGTAAACGAAGTAAGGACTCATAGGCTCTCCCTTGTCGTCAACCAATAACATAACGTTGCCGCGTTCCGGAAATTGTTCGTCGCGCATTTTTTTATAGCCATCTATCATGTCTAAAAGCTGCCTGCTGATAGGTATGATACGTTCTTTGTTTCGTTTGCCGAGTACCTTGAGCCGCATCGTCATTTCATCTATATCATTGTCTTTCAAGCCTCTCAGCTCCGCCTGCCGCATGCCTGTCTGGTAAAGCATCTCGAAAAGCAGCTCATCGCGCGCCACCCTGAAGTCGTCTTCGCCGTCGAAGCTTACCTTCTCCATATCATGTTCAGGCACAAATTTCGCCAATTCCTTAGGCTGTTTCAGCGATTTCACGCCTTGCATGGGCGACACTGTGACAGCCTCTTCGCGGAGACAAAACTTGTAAAACGACCTCAGTGCCGAAATCTTGCGGTTGATGGAGCGGTTTTTCCGCCGCTTGTCTTGTTTCAGGTCAACGATATAGGAACGCACCATCTGATTGTCGGCCTTTGTGATGTCGTCAACCTCATATATATTAATAAGGTATGCCGCAAACTCCTCCAAGTCTTGCTTATACGCTGACGCTGTGAGAGTTGAGTAGCGTTTTTCTGTTTTGATATATCTTAAGAAACGATCTATCATCATCAAAAATTTCCGACCTCAAAGATACGGCGTAATTTTGAAAAAGTCAAGAGAGATTGAAAAATTTAATTCATTAACTCAACATATTATCCTTGCGCTTTTAAATCAAAGAGACGCAATGAATCACATCCCTACTCTCAACTCTACACTCTCAACTCTAAACTCACTTAACTCTATTATACAAATAATCCGCGTACTCTCTCAGCACCGATTTCTTTTCCTCTGGAGTGCCGATCATAGCGAGATGTCGCAGCGAAACTTCATAATAGCTTGTCATCACCTCGGTGACGATTTCGCGCACATGGTATTTTGCGAAGATATCCAAAACGGCCTGCATTTTCTTGTTGTCACGACCTTTAGGCATCTTGAAATAGCCTTCGAGCATCCTCTTGTCGTCGGCTGAAGCCAGCTCTAAAGCCTTGAGATACAGATATGTCTTCTTGTTGTCAGCGATATCGCCTCCTGGCATCTTGCCAAACACCTTCACGTCGCCATAGCAGTCGAAGATGTCGTCTTGCAGCTGGAATGCGATGCCGAGGGCGATGCCGAAGTCGTAAACTGCCTTCATGTCGGTTTCATCGGCACCAGCGACTATAGCGCCTATTTTCAAGACAGAGCCAAGAAGCACAGCGGTTTTGAGGCGAATCATCTCTATATATTCGTCGAGTGTGACATCGTCGCGGGTCTCAAAATTCAAGTCATGTTGTTGGCCTTCGCACACCTCCAGAGCCACCTTGCACAGCTCGGCCAGCACCTGGTGTGAGCACGATTTTTTGGTACACAACGCATATTGGAACGCCTTGATGAGCATGGTGTCGCCCGACAGCAGCGCGATATTGGAGTTCCATTTGTGATAAACGGTCTCCAAGCCTCTGCGAAGCGGTGCCTCGTCCATGATGTCGTCGTGTATTAGCGTGAAATTATGGAAAATCTCGGCCGCCACCGCCGGCGTCAGGCAGTCATGAATGTCGCCGCCAAACATCTCGCACGACAGCAACGCCAAGGTGGGACGCATGCGCTTGCCTCTCTGACGCATGGTGTAGTCGATAGGAGCGTACAGCTCGACAGGAGTCCCCATAAAGTCCTGTGACTCAATAAATTGCGTAATCAGATTTTGAATGTTTTCTACAGATGTCATATCTTCTTCCTGTTAAATGCCAAAACTAAAGATGGTAATACTAAAATATTGGTTATCAATGCGATAAACAAAGTGAACGGCACTAAAAAGCCCACAATCTTGGTTCCGCCGAACGACGAGAAGGCGAAGATGAGGAACCCGCAGATGAGGATGGTCGCCGAGTAAATCATGCTCGGCCCCGTCTCCAAGATAGCCGCCATCACCGATTTTTTGATGTCGTTGTCGTTGATTCTCATCTGCAAACGATACCTTGCGAGATAATGTATAGTGTTATCAACGCTGATGCCGAGTGCGATGCTGAACACCAGGATTGTTGACATCTTCAGCGGGATGCCGAAATAACCCATCACGCCGGTGGTGAACAACAATGGTATCAGATTGGGTATCATTGATATAACCACCATCTTGAATTTACGGAAGGTTATCGCCATGAGCAAGGCTATGACGATGAAAGCGAGAAGCAGGGAGCGCGAGAGGTTGGCGATGAGGTAGTTGGTGCCTTGCAGCGTCACCATGGCACTGCCTGTCATCACCACGTCATATTTCTCTTTCGGGAAAATCTTGTCGATGGCCGACCTCAGCGAGCTGCTCATCGCGTCGATTTCCGGTGTCGTGACATTAGCCATCTGCACCGAGATACGGGTGTTACGCATCTCATTGTCAACATATTGCGTCACGATGTCGGGCAGTTTGCCGTCGTTTGACTCAGGCATATATTTCATGATAAAGCCGAATTCGTTGTTGCTTGGCACCTTAAACTGCCGAGGGTCTCCGTTATAGAAGCCTTGTCGGGCGAATTTCACCACCTCGGCGACACTCAGCGGCCTGCTGAAGATTGGATAAAGTGCCATAGTATCCTGTAATTGCTGCACTTTCCGGATAAAGGCGGCGTTCATGATGCCCTTAGGCTTACGGGTGTCGATAGATATTTCAAAAGGCATCACGCCACCCACATTGTCCTCAAAAAACATAATGTCCTTGTAAAGTTTGTCGTTCTTTGCGATGTCATCGACCACACGTCCTGACGTCGTCATGCGCATGGCACCGATGACGCTAATTGCCAGAAGCAGCGTCAGAATCGCAAAAACCACACGCTTGCGACCCAAGACGAAAGTCGAGACCTTGTCCATGACATAATTGATGCGCGCGCTGTTCATATAGTTGACCATCTGACCCTCAGGATTTTTCTGATAGCTGAAGAATGTGGGCAGCAGCACCATCGTCAGCACGTAAGTCAGCATGATAGAGATACTTGCGAGGATGCCGAACGGCACCAAGAGCATGTTTCCCGTGATGATAAACGAGGCGAAACTCACCGCAGTGGTAGTATTGGTGAGCAGATTGGCAGGCCCGATGCGCATCACGACATTCTTCAGAGCCTGTGTCTTGTCGTGGCAGACGTTGAACTCGCGATGATATTTGTTGAGCATGAAAATGGAGTTCTCCACACCTATTATAATTAGTAGAGGAGGCAGCACGCCGGTGAGTATGGTGACGTCAAAATGCAGCAATGCCATTATCCCAAACATGTAAACCACTGATATTAAGACGATTGCGACGACAGATACCAACGGACGCCAGGAACGGAAGAAGAGATATAATATCAGTCCGGCCGTCAAAATCGACAGTATGGTGAATCCCACTATTTCCCTAACCATTTTTTGCGTGGTGATTTCGCGGATGTAAGGCATGCCTGAGATGTGCATCGCCACGTTGTTCGTCGTCCCGTAATCGTCCAATACTTTCTTCAACTCCTCGACCATCTCTGTGCGTTTGTTGGAGTTAACATATTCATTGTCAATGGAGACGAGCATCATCGTGGAGTGTTTCTCAGCGTTGAAAAGCAGTCCGTCATATATGGAGATATTCATTATCTCGTTTTTGACGGCATCGACTTCCGCCTGCGTCTCAGGTCGCCGGTCCACCACCTGCACAAGCTCGAATTTCTTAACGCTGTCGTTTTTCTTCAAGTTGTAAACCCTTGTCACTGAAAGGCATTCGGTCACGCCTGGAATTTCGCGTATTTTTTCGTTGAGGTCATAATAATTTTGAAAACGTTCGAGGGTGAACATTTTCTCATCGCACATCCCGATGAAGATGCTTCGGCCGTCCTGTCCGTATTTTTCAAGAAACTGCCGATAAACAACCATAGTGGTGTCGTTCTCAGGCAATGTGTTGGCGATGTTATGCCCAATTTTGATGTCAAACGCCTTCATACCAAAGAACAGCAGCAGGAAAGCCGCTATCGAGAGGTTTAGAACGCGATGATTCAAGATATAATTGGCGATTTTATCCCACATAACCAAAATTTATTCGCCACGATAGCAGATTAGAGAAATCACGATATAGAACAGGAATATGAACGGCAACGCCACCCATTTCAGGGTTATCAGCGCGACGATGGCGAAGAGCGCGACAAAATAGCGCAAAACATTGTCTTTAAACTTCAAGTTCTTGATTTTGAATGAGAAAAATGGAATCTCGCTAATCATCAGCCAGCTGAAAATCACCACGAGAGAGAGTAAGAGACATGGATTTGTCACTATTTGGTAGAGGCAGGACTCATTACTGATGTTGGACAGCAGAAACGGCAGCGAGGCGATGAACAACCCGACTGTAGGCACCGGCAGTCCTATGAACGAAGAGCTTTGGCGTGTGTCGATATTGAATTTTGCCAAGCGAATAGCCGCGAAAATAGCCAAAACGAAGGCAAGCATCGGAAAAACGTTGATGCCGGCGAGCATCCATGTGATGTCAGTATTATTAAGGAGAGCCGCTATGATGAACGACGGTGCCACGCCAAACGACACCACATCCGACAAGGAGTCAAGCTCCGCGCCGATGGGCGATTTCGCGTGAAGCAGACGGGCTGCGAAACCGTCGAAAAAATCAAAGACGGCGGCCACGAAGATCATCGCGGAAGCACCAAGAAGATGATTGCTGCAAGTTAAAAATATTGACACACAACCACTTAGCAGATTACAACACGTTATGGTGTTAGGAATATGTTTGACAATCGACATCATGATTTTTTTTGCAAATATAGTCTTTTTTTTATTTCTGACGATAAGAAATCGGAGTACAGCCCGTGTGAGCCTTGAAATATTTGTGGAAGAACGACTGGTTCGGGAAGTTGAGCTGGTCGGCTATCTCCTTGACACTCAGGTCAGTATGACGTAAAAGATGTTTAGCTTCAAGGATGACATACCTATTAATAATATCAGGTGCCGAGTAGCCGCTCACGTTTTTTACGATTTGAGACAGGTATTTAGGCGTGATGCACAGCTTGTCGGCGTAAAAGCCCATCGTACGCTCCTTATTGTGATGTTTTTCAACGAGTTCGACGAATGTCTCGAACACTCTTTTTTGTCGGCTGGAAGCAGGTCTCTCCTCTTTTTCGGCCTCTGCCGCGAGGCGTTTCTTCAGCATTCCACCGATGAGGTAAAAAATGGATGTGAGCAGGAATCTGATGCTGTCGTAGCGATATTCAGAGTCAGTATTTATCACATTATCAAGGAGATAGAAGTACTGCAACGCTATATCCACCTCATTTGAGGCCATATCCACGATAGGACTTTTGAGCATATTCATGGCGTCGAAGAAAATATTACCCAAATCGGAGCTGAGTGTCGTCATATAATGAGGCGACACGGCGAGAATCGTCAGCTCAACAAGCCCGTCAGTCCGGTCAACAGGCTCCAGCTGTATAATATTATTAGGAATATTGAACGCCAGCATCCCGTCATGGATATGATATTCAGTAAGGTTGATAGTGCATTTGAAATGTCCTTTCCTGCAATACGCCGCCACGAAGCCGTCGATGCGGCTCGGGAACTTAAGCAGCTCAAGGTCAACGTTGTTCGTCTGCCGTGCCAGGATGAAATCGTCGCCAACGCTCACTATATCGTCTTTCAGAAACAGCTCCTTGACTTTCGACAGCGTGAATTTATTTAATGATTTATTATCCATATCGGAACAAATTTCGACAAAAATACAGTCTTTTTTTGATATATTGTGAATATTTTTACAAAAATTCGACCTTTAGATATATTTTAGTCTGTTTTTGACCTTATCAGATAAGAAAAAGTATTGTAATTTTGCAGTCCGAAAAAAGGGATATAATAAATTTATAAAAACAATGAAAAATGTAACAATTAAGAAAAACGTGGCGGTTCTCGCCGTGCTTTGCCTTACGACCCTCACTGTGTGGTCACAGCAGGTCCTGACGTTGCGGGACTGCCGCGACATGGCGCTTGAGAACAACAAGAATCTCAAGATTTCACAGGAGCAGGTCAACATGGCGAAATACGACAAGAAAATCGCGCGTGCCAACTACTTCCCCGCTTTCTCGGCTCAGGGGACGTACATGCACAACGAGAAGCAGCTGCAGCTGTTGAGTGACGATAAAATCAACATGTTCAACACCATAGGCACCTCGTTGCAAAACGGGTTGAACGGTTATATCGACCCGATAATCCAGAACCTGATGCAGGACCCGACGATGCTACAAATCATCATGAGCAATCCTGAGTTACTGTCTCTCATCAACGACCTGCATCACATAGAGGCGTTTGAGGCCATCGACGCTCTCGGGCAGGAGGTGGCGAAGAACTTCACTCTCGACACACGCAACGTGTATGCGGGCATGGTCACAGTGATGGAGCCTGTTTATGCAGGCGGTAAGATACGCGCGTACAACAAGATGGCGCGTTATGCCCAGGAGCTCGCCGAGATGCAGCTCACCACCGAGCAGCAAGAGATCATCATCGCGACCGACAAGGCCTATTGGCAAATAGTGTCGCTTGCCAACAAACAGAAACTCACCGAGAACTATGTAGAGCTGCTTCGCACCATGTCGGACAACGTGGAGAAGCTCGTGAACGAAGGCATGGCCACCAACGCCGACAAGCTCTCCGTAAGGGTTAAACTCAATGACGCCGAGCTCACGCTGATAAGAGTGCAAAACGGCGTGGCACTGTCGAAGATGCTTCTCTGCCAGAGCTGCGGACTGCCTCTCGACACCGAGATCACCCTTGAGGACGAGAATCTTGAGGACGTGACGGTGCCTGTTTACACAAACGACTACACTGAGGACTACATCATGGCGAACCGTCCGGAGCTTCAGAGCCTGCAACTCGCCACCCAAATTTACGACAAGAAAGTGAACATAGCACGCGCCGACTTCCTCCCCACAGTGGCGCTCTTCGGCAACTATATAGTCACTAACCCTTCGGCTTTCAACGGATTCGAGAACGAGTTCCACGGGTTCTACAACTTCGGAGTGATGGCTAAAGTGCCGCTTTTCCATTTCGGTGAAGGCTATAACAAGGTGCGCAAAGCCAAGGCTGAATCGAACATCTACAAGCTGAAACTCGAGGACACCAAAGAACTCGTGATGCTACAGGTGAGCCAATATGAGAAACAGATCAAAGAAGCCGAACAGCGTCTGCAGATGACCACCGACAAGATGTCGGATGCCGAGGAGAACCTGCGCATGGCGACGGTAGGATTCAACGAGGGCATGGTGCCTTCGTCAACGTTAGAGGCGGCTCAGACCTCATGGATGCAGGCGCATTCAGAGTATATCGACGCCAAGATTGACGTCATTATGGCAAACACTTATCTTAAAAAAGCAGTGGGAAGCTTGGATTAGTTTAAAAGTTTAGAAGTTTAGAAGTTTATAAGTTTATAAGTTTAATAGTTTAAAAGTTTAGAATATATAGAATTATGACAACGGAGAAAACACAAAGAATCAACACTTTCATCGCATTGGCGGTGTTAGTAATTGTAATAGCCACCGTATGTATCATAGGCTCAATCACTTACGGTAAGACAAACGAGATTATGCAGGGCCAGATGGAAGTCACGGAATACCGTGTGTCGTCGAAGGTACCCGGAAGGATTCTGGAATTCAGGGTCAAGGAGGGTCAGATGGTGAAGGCCGGCGACACCTTGGCGATCATCGAGGCGCCTGAGGTGATGGCGAAGAAAGCCCAAGCCGAGGCTGTCAAGACTGCTGCCGAGGCCTTGAACGACAAGGCGGAAGCCGGAGCGCGCGAGGAGCAGATTCAAGGAGCCTACGAGCTGTGGCAGAAAGCCATAGTGAACCGCGACATCTGGGAGAAATCGTTCAAACGCGTGTCAAACCTTTATAAGGAAGGGGTGGTCAGCGAGCAGAAATACGATGAGACCAAGGCGCAATACGATGCCGCAGTCTCGACGGAGAAAGCCGCGAAATCGCAGTATGACTTAGCCGTCAAGGGTGCCCAGAAGGAAGACAAGGAGATGGCGGCTGCCAAGGTGGAGCAAGCCAAAGGCGTGGTCGCTGAAGTGAACTCATACATCAGCGAGACGATTCTTCTTGCCTACGCCGACGGAGAGGTCACCGACATCTTCCCGCACATCGGAGAGCTTGTAGGCACGGGAGCACCTATCATGAACATCGCGATGATGGACGACATGTGGGCGACGTTCAACGTGCGTGAGGACAACCTCAGCAAGATGCCTCTCGGCAGCCGTTTCACAGCGGAGTTTCCGGCTCTCGGTGCCTCCGTGGTGATGGAAGTCAACTACATGAAAGACAGAGGCGACTACGCAGCATGGAAAGCGACGAAGCAGACCGGCCAATACGACCTCAAGACGTTCGAGGTGCGCGCCGTGCCGGTGGCAAAAGTCGAAGGCTTGAGACCGGGCATGACCGTCATTTACAGAATCGGTGAGGAGAGAAAATGAAAGCGCTGAGACAGATATGGGATATTGCGAAACGTGAGGAGAAAAGGCTCTTGTCGCGCGGCATCTACACCTTCTGCATGGTGTTAGCCCCCGTCATCGCCTTTCTGTTCTTCACCACGCTGATGGGCGAAGGGCTGCCATCGGAGCTGCCTGCCGGTGTCGTCGATGAAGACAACACCGCCACCACACGCGAGGTGATACGCAACCTTGACGCGTTCCAACAGACCGACATCATAGAGCATTATCCTGATGTGGCGGCGGCCCGCAAAGCCATGCAGCAAGGGAAGATTTACGCTTTCTATTATATCCCGCAAGGCACGACGCAGCTCGCCATCTCAGGCAAGCAGCCGACGGTGTCGTTTTACACCGCCGCCTCGTACCTCATCCCCGGCTCACTGGCATATCGCGACATGAAAATGATGTCGGAGTATGCCTCCGGTGCCGTCGGACGGGCGACGTTATACGCCAAAGGATATACCGAAGACCAGGCCATGGCGGTGCTACAACCCATCAAGATGGAGATGCACGCCGTCAACAACCCGAGCCTGAACTACTCGGTATATCTATGCAACACCATCCTTCCGGGAATAATAATGCTGCTTATCATGCAGGTCACCATCTATGCCATCTACGTCGAGATGAAGGAAGAGACGGCGAAAGAATGGCTCAGCATGGCCGACAACGACATCGTCAAAGCCTTGTTAGGCAAGCTGTTACCTCATGTCGTGACATGGATGCTGATGGGCTTGTTCTGTCTGTTCATGCTCTACGGGGTGTGGCAGTTCCCTTTGAACAGCGGCATCTGGCCGATGTTGCTTGACATGTTCTTGCTCATCAACGCCTCGTTAGCACTCGGCGTCTTCTTCTGCGGGTTAGTGCCTTCGCTGCGTTGGGCCTTGAGTCTCGCCACCCTCTGGGGCGTACTCTCGTTCCCGATATCAGGATTCTCGTTCCCGCAGATGGCGTTTCCCGCGCCGCTGAGAGCTTTGTCGTGGCTCTTCCCGCTGAGGCATTACTTCCTAATATACGTCGATCAGGCGTTGAACGGACTGCCTTTGTATTATTCGTGGCTCAACATCGCCATAATGTTGGCGTTCTGGGGCCTCCCCATAATGCTGCTTGGTCGTCTGAGAAAATTCTTGTTAGAGTTCCATTACACTCACTAATCTATTGGTTATGAAATGGTTAAGAAACACTATAGAAGTCTGGGCTTATGAGATGAAGTGCGCATTGCTTGACGAGGGCGTTATCGTCTTCTTCATAATCGTGCCTTTTCTCTACCCTCTTCTTTACGCATATCTTTACAACTACGAAAATGTAAGAGAGGTGCCCACGGTGGTGGTTGACAACTGCAACTCCCCCACGAGCCGCGAGTTCCTGCGTCGCGCCGACGCCACCGCCGACATCATGATAGTGGGGCATTGCGCCGACATGGAGGAGGCGAAGGAGATGATACATCAACGCGAGGCATATTGTCTGGTGTATATCCCTAAAGAGTTCGACAAAGACATCGCAGAGCATCGCCAGACCACGGTGCAGCTGTACTCCGATATGAGCGGAATACTTTATTACAAAGCTGTTTTGAGCGGATGCACCGAGGTGTCGTTAGATATGAACAAAGAGATAAAGGCATCGCTGTTGCCCGGCGGCACCGATGAACAAATCTCGGCGTTCCAATATCCCATCGAGTACAAATACGTCCCGATGTTCAACACACAGAGCGGTTTCGCCACCTTCCTCATTCCTGCCATTCTGATGCTGATAATACAGCAGACAATGGTGCTGGGTGTGGGCATGATGGCCGGCGAGGAACGCGAGAAGGTGCGCAAACACATCGCCGAGCCTCATATCATAGGCAAGAACCCCATCGAGGTGCTTATCGGCAAATCGACGGTGATATTCACCATCTACGTGATAGTGGCGGTGTATCTCGTGTGTATCGTGCCGCCTTTGTTCAACCTTGTGCACATCTGGCGATGGCAGACGCTGTTAGCATTTATGGTGCCATTCATCGCGGCATGCGTGTTCTTCAGCATCTCGCTCTCGTCGATAGCATACGACAGGGAGTCGTTCATCATCATGTTTGTGTTCCTGTCGGTGCCCTTGCTGTTCGCAAGCGGCATCTCATGGCCGTCGAGTAACATCCCGATATTCTGGAAAGGCTTCTCATGGCTCTTCCCATCCACCTTCGGCATCAACGGCTTTGTGAGGATAACGGAGATGGGAGCGACCTTGGAAGACGTGCAACATGAGCTTGGCGCACTGTGGATTCAGACGTTCGCATATATGGCGATATCGTACATGGTGTATAAGAGAACATACGGAAAACAACTCTGGGCGTAAAAATTTTTAAAGAAATATTTGCAAAAATATTGCAATATATGATTTTTTTATTACTTTTGCATCGAATTCTTTAACATCAAAATAGACAGAATATGGAAGAAAATGAAAAGATGAACAATCGTGAGGAATTGTTTTCGAGACCGGTACGTGCAGGAAAACGCACATATTTTTTCGATGTAAAAGCAACAAGAGGTGACGAGAAATACATCACCATCACCGAGAGCAAGCGTCGTTTCAGCAATGAGCAGAACCGCTTCTTCTATGAGAAACACAAGATTTTCCTCTATAAGGAGGATTTTGAGAAATTCGCCAACGCCCTAAAGGAAACCCTGCATTTCATAGAGACAGGCGAATATCCGGAAGGTTATTTCGACGAACCGAAGGAATACGAAGACCATTATGGCACCGACAAGGACGATGTCGATGATTGGTTCAACGAAGTTAAATAAGAAGTCAGAAGGCAGAAGACAGAAGTCAGAACTTCAAGGAGATTTCGGAATTATAACACATGATTTCGGAATCTTTTTTATTCTGTCTCCCATCTTCTGTCTATTGTCTTCTAAAATGTTCATAAATTCTGCAAAAATCTTTTCTTTATTCCAAAAATTTTCCGTATCTTTGTACGTTTAAATCTATACATATTTTTTTACGATGGGAAAGATAATCGCGATAGCAAATCAGAAGGGCGGTGTAGGCAAAACCACCACCGCGATAAACCTTGCGGCAAGCCTTGCTGTGTTGGAACACAAGACGTTACTTATTGATGCCGACCCGCAGGCCAACGCCACCTCAGGGGTGGGATTCGACCCGAAGAGCATAGAAGCCAGCATCTACGAATGTATCATCGACAACATCGACCCGCGTACGATTATCAAGGAGACGGAGACACCCAACCTGTTCCTCCTGCCGGCGCACATCGACCTCGTGGGTGCCGAGATAGAAATCATCAACATACCGCAACGCGAGCAGATGATGCGCAAATGCCTCGGACCCGTCAAGGACGACTACGACTATATCATCATCGACTGCTCGCCATCGCTGGGTCTCATCACCGTCAACTCCCTGACCGCCGCCGACTCGGTGATAATACCGGTGCAATGCCAGTACTTCGCCCTCGAAGGACTCGGCAAACTGCTGAACACTATAAAGATAGTGCAGTCGAGATTCAACCAGGACCTCGACATCGAAGGAATACTGCTCACCATGTTCGACAGCCGCACACGCATATCAAAACAAGTCGTCGATGAGGTCAAGACACATTTTCAGACCATGGTGTTCGACACCATCGTCAACGTGAACACACGACTCAGCGAGGCTCCGAGCTTCGGGCAGCCCATCATCATGCACGACGCGGCGAGCAGCGGCGCCATCAACTATATCAACCTCGCACGCGAGATTTTAGAACGTAACAGCCAAGAAAATGACAACACCAACTAAGAAAAGAGGACTCGGACGCGGCCTTGACGCCATACTTCAAAGCCCCGAGACGGATATCACCTCCGCCGACATCTCGGGTAACTACGTCGCAGGTGCCATAGCGCAAATCGAAATCGACAAAATAGAGACAAACCCCTTCCAGCCAAGGACCGACTTCGACGAGACGGCACTGACGGAACTGTCGGAATCAATAAAAAAACAAGGTGTCATACAGCCCGTGACAGTGCGTAAGATGGGCTATGACAAATACCAGCTCATCTCAGGCGAACGCCGTCTGCGCGCCTCGAAAATGGCAGGCATGACAACAATCCCGGTGTTTATCCGCGTGGCAAACGACGAGCAAATGCTTGAGATGGCACTCATAGAGAACATACACCGCGAGAACCTCAACGCCATAGAAGTGGCAATATCCTACCAACGGCTGCTCGAAGAATGCAAACTCACACAAGACCAGCTGTCGGAAAAAGTGGGCAAAGACCGCTCAACGGTGTCTAACTTCTTGAGACTGCTGAAGTTACCTGCCGAGATACAAATCGCTATACGCGACGGCTACATCACTATGGGGCATGCCAGAGCCTTGGTCAACATCAACGACAAAACAAAACAGCTCATATTGCTGAAACACATCATCGACGAAGACCTCAGCGTGCGCCAGGTAGAGATGCTGACAAGCGCGAAGAACACCAAAAAACAGAAGAACACAGTCCCGGAAAGCTTTAAAAAACAAGCCGAGACACTGTCGAAAAATCTCAACATGAGCGTGAAAGTCAACCGTAACAGCCAGGGCAAAGGCTCCCTCACCATAAGCTTCAAAAACGATGACGAGTTCGCCCGTCTGTTCGACATAATAAACAAAAACATCTGAAAATGAACAAGTTGGGACTGTTGCTGATAACGCTATTCCTTGCATTGCAAGGACTGAAAGCCCAAGACACCATAGTGTTGAGCCACGATGTCGCGGCGCAGAGCTTCCACAGCCCCAAGAGAGCCACATTGCTGGCGATGATACCAGGCGCAGGACAGGCCTATAACCACAAATACTGGAAGATGCCCATCGTTTACGCGGGCTTCGGCACCACCCTGTATTTCGCCATCACCAACGGCAGCGACTATCGCCTGTATAGGGACGCATACGACTACAAAACAGGCTTCAAGACAAATGTCAGCCAACATGCCATCGATGAATCCGAGAAATATTCGGAAGACAACCTCATCACTTTGCGCGACTATTACCGCGGCAATATGGAGCTGAGCTGGATACTCACCGCGGCATGGTATCTGCTGCAAATTATCGATGCCAACGTTGACGCCCATTTCTTCTATTACGACGTGGGTGACGACTTGACATTACATATTGAGCCTCAATGGAATACGATGAATGAGAGAGTAAACAACATTGGGATGTACAATAATATCGGATTGAGCTTGATTTTGAATTTTTAACATAAAAATATCATTTCGGGTGAAGCGAGACGGATTGAACAAAGGTTTTAACCTCAAATCATAAAACGAAAGACGTCGCCACCCTGACTGAGATGAATGTAAGGAAAATATGAAAATTGTAATTCTTGGTTACGGCAAAATGGGTCATGAAGTTGAGCAGATAGCTCTGTCGCGCGGGCATGAAGTCGTCTATCGTATTGATACCGAACAAGATTGGTATCGCAACATTGACGGCATCGCCGACTGTGACGTGGTGATAGAATTCAGCACACCGGCCACCGCCATCGCCAATATAGAGAAATGTTTTGAGCTTGACATCCCTATGGTGGTGGGCACTACGGGATGGTACGACCATCTCTTAGACATAGGCAAACGCTGCAAAAACGAAGGCCACACCCTGTTTTACGCGCCTAATTTCAGCATTGGGATGAATTTCGTCTTCAAACTCAACAAAGAGATGGCGAGATTCGCGCAACAATATGACTATCAACTGGATATCACCGAGACACATCACATTCACAAGCTCGACAAACCCAGCGGGACGGCCGTAAAACTCGCCACCGATATCATCAACAACAACGACAATTACGAATATTGGATGTTAGATGAAGACGACGAGGTGAGCCTTGACAATGATAAAGTGCTGAGGGTCAATTCAATACGCGAAGGCGAGGTCTTCGGTACACATGAAATAAACGCTCTGTCGGACTGCGATGAGATAACACTTCGTCACGAGGCGTTCAGCCGCAAAGGCTTCGCCATCGGTGCCGTCATAGCCGCGGAGTTCATAAAAAACAAAAAAGGAATTTTCACAATGGAGGATTTATTATGAATATGATTATAACAATCTTGGTTCTGCTGCTGGTTTTCTCACTCTGTGCAGCATGTTGCAGCAAGTTTTACGTTGGCGCGGGCTACAAACGAAGCGACGCATTCATACCATTTTACAACCTGTACGTCCTGTCTCGCATCATAGGATGGGACAAATGGTGGTGCTATGTCTTGCTCCTCTTCCCGTATTTCAACACTTTCATGGCGTTTCTGATGTTCATCGAGCTGGCGAAATGCTACAACCGCTTCGCCTTCTGGGAGATAGTGTGCGCCGGATTCTTCCCTTTCATCTATTTCCCGCTCTTAAGCAGGCAAAACGTTGAGTATCATGACCCTAAGACTACCGTACGCCCTCCCAAAGGCTGGGTGCGCGACTGGCTTGACGCGATATTGTGGGCCGTACTTGCCGCATTGATTATCAGGACTTTTGTGTTCGAGATGTACACCATACCGTCGTCAAGTATGGAAGGCACTCTCATGACCGGCGACTACCTCGTGGTGAGCAAAATAGGCTACGGGCCGCGATTCCCCAACACACCGCTGGCGTTTCCGTTCGTACATCACACCCTGCCTTGGACAAAAACGACGAAATCTTACATCGAGTGGCCTAAGATAGGATATTGGCGTCTGCCCGGCTTCAGCAGCATAAAACGCAACGACCCCATAGTGTTCAATTTACCCGCCGGAGACACCGTGAGCGAAGAGTATCAAAGCAACAGAACTTATTATCAATTGGTTAGAGAATATGGCAGAGAACGCGTCTATAACGACAAACAAAAGTTCGGACGCATCATCACGCGCCCTGTTGACAAACGGGAAAACTACGTGAAACGTCTGATAGCACTGCCTGGCGACACTCTGCAAATCATCGATGGAGTGGTCTATATCAACGGTGAGATGGGTTACCAGCCACCTTGCATGCAACATAACTATCTCGTAAAACTCACAGGCAACAACCTGAGTGCCAAAACGTTGGAAAAATTTAACATCTATGAGGGATACAGGACCTATGCCCCCGACGAGTTCATTTTAAATATGAATGCCGCCACAGCGGAGAAATTCGGACAACAACAATTCGTCAAAGAGGTGACTAAGATGATAGCACAAGCCGACACTGATATTTCACAAGAAATATTCCCGAACGACACCTTGCATTTCAAATGGAATGTCGATAACTACGGACCGATTGTCATCCCTAAGGAAGGCACTACTGTGAAAATCAACCCTGAAAACATCGCACTTTACGACCGTTGCATCACGGCATACGAACATAATTCCATGGAAATCAAGGACAACAAGATTTTTATAAATGGAAAGGAAGCCGAAGAATATACCTTCAAGATGGACTATTACTGGATGATGGGCGATAACCGCCACAACTCGCAAGACTCGCGATTCTGGGGCTACGTGCCGGTTGACCATATCGTAGGAAAGCCTCTTATGATTTGGTTCTCAAAAGACAACACATATCACAAAATACGTTGGAACAGATTTTTCAAATTTCCCAAATGATAACAGATGGTAGAAAACAAAAATAGATTGAGGGTTCAGCCCGAAGTGGCTGACAACGAGATTGTTACAGAGCCGAAGAGAAAGGCGAAGGACAAGAAATCGTCGAAAACAAAGAAAAAGGCCGAGAGCAAAGTGGCGCGACGCCGCAAAGAACGCGACGGCAAAGGAAGAGTGTGCTTCGGCATATTGTTCTTCTTGATTGCGGTGTTCCTGCTCTTCGCCTTCGCTGAACCATATTTCGGACATACACATAACGGCAAGTGGCTCAACATCCTAAGCGAATTTATGAGCCAGAAACTGTTCGGCATCGGCACTATCTACCTTATCTTCCTCGTCGGACTGCTCGGCCTTAACATGATATGGAAAAAAATATATGTCAAACCCTGGACACTTTGGAAATATTCACTCGTTTTCCTGCTTTGGATACCCGTTTTCACCGCCCTTATCTTAAACAACAACGTCTTTGACAATCAAAAGTACTACGGCCTCGTCGGATTTAAATGCTATGACTTCATAAATCATTATATCGACACGATTGGAGTCGTACTGGTGCTGATTTTCACCGCGTTACTGTATGTCATCTTCACTTTCGACATCAAATTCAACCTGCTTAGAAAAAAAGACGAGACAACACATGACGATGAGGAAACAGAGCCTCTCAATGTGCCTGAGACTTATGTCGATGAGAATCCAAAGGAAATCGACCTCACCGACACTCCCGATGATTTCGATGAGGATGAAGAAGATGAGGATGATGATGTTGACATAAAGGTCATCGAAAAACATGACGACGACTTTGAGGATGTTGTGGTTGAGAAACCTACGGAAACACCTGAAAAATCTGACGAGGTGAAGATGGAAATCGAGGAACATATCGAGGAGAAACAGGCGAAGGAAATCGGCGAGCATTTCGGTCTTGACACAGTTTTCGACCCAAAACTCGAGCTTTCCGACTTCAAGCTGCCGCCTCTCGAGTTATTGAAAGACTATGGTGACGACTCTTCCGTCGTTGACCGCGAGGAATTGGAAGCCAACAAGAAACGCATTGTTGACACCTTAGCCAACTATTCCATTGAAATTGAGAAGATTAAAGCCACCATAGGACCCACCGTCACACTATATGAGATAGTGCCTGCCGCCGGCGTCAGAATATCTAAAATCAAAGGCTTGCAAGACGACATAGCACTCAGCTTGGCGGCCTTGGGCATTCGTATCATAGCCCCTATTCCGGGCAAAGGCACAGTAGGTATCGAGGTGCCAAACAAAAAGCCGCAGACTGTCTCCATGCGCACCATCATCGGCTCGGAGAAGTTCCAAAAAAGCGGTTATGCCCTCCCGTTCGGCATCGGAAAGACCATCTCCAACGAGAGCTACGTCGCCGACCTCACCAAGATGCCTCATATCTTGATGGCTGGCGCAACGGGACAAGGTAAGTCGGTGGGACTCAATGCCATAATAGCGTCACTGCTGTATAGCAAACACCCTGCCGAACTGAAATTCATCCTCGTTGACCCGAAGAAAGTGGAGCTGAGCCTTTACAGAAAAATAGAACGTCACTATCTCGCTAAACTCCCTGATGCCGAAGACGCCATCATCACTGACGTGAGAAAAGTGGTGCGAACACTCAACTCTCTCTGCATCGAAATGGACAACCGTTACGAGCTGATGAAAGATGCCGGAGTGCGTAACATCAAGGAATACAACGAGAAATTCATCAACCGCAGGCTCAACCCCAACGACGGGCATCATTTCATGCCATATATAGTACTCGTCGTCGATGAGTTCGCCGACCTCATCATGACGGCCGGACGTGAGGTGGAGGGACCGATAGCGCGTTTGGCACAGCTCGCCCGCGCCATAGGCATACATCTTATCATCGCGACACAACGCCCGTCGGTGAAAATCATAACCGGCACCATCAAAGCCAACTTCCCGGCACGTATAGCGTTCCGCGTCATCTCACGTGTTGACTCCGCCACCATCTTGGACAGCAACGGCGCCGAACAGCTCGTCGGACGCGGCGATATGCTTATGTCAACAGGCCAAGACCTCGTGCGCCTTCAATGCCCGTTCATCGACACGCCGGAAGTGGAGGCTATATGCGAATATATCGGCTCCCAACGTGGCTACGACGATGCCTACCTCCTACCCGACTGCCCCGACGAACAAGAAGATGGCGGCGCAAAAGACACAATCGAATCCGACGAACGCGACCCGCTGTTTGAAGACGCCGCACGTATCGTGGTGCAGACACAACAAGGCTCAACATCAATGCTGCAACGCAAACTGAAACTCGGCTACAACCGCGCCGGACGTATCATCGACCAACTCGAGAAAGCAGGCATCGTGGGCCCATTCGCGGGAAGCAAACAACGTGAAGTGAAAGTGGCGACAGAATTCGCCCTCGAACAGTTCCTCAAAGACCTCGACTTGGATGACAATATTAAAAACAATGAGATAATATAAACGATATGAAAAGACTCTTTTTATTGATACTCAGCGTGTTAGCGTTAGCTGCTAACCTCAAGGCGCAAGATGCCGAAACACTTTTCAAAGCCGCCATCGATAAGCTGAAATCTTACGACAACATCGAAATAGCCTTCAATTACAGCATGATAAACACCGAGGCCGGAATCTACGAGACCATGGAAGGCGAAGGCTTTCTGCAAGGCAATGCGTTCCGACTGCATATCATGGGACAGGACATCATCTGCGATGGCAAAACGACATGGACGTATAACGCTGACGCTGAAGAGGTTATGATAAGCGACGTGGATGAAGAAGATAACGGAAACCCGCTGTCAACCATCAATTCGTATTATGATAACATAACAGCTACATTCCTTGACGAGACAAAAGGCATCACCCGACAAATCGAGGCAAAGCCCCTGCTCAACGACGAAAACATCGAGAGACTAATCGTATCTTTAGACAACAATTCCTTGGAAATCAAAGATATACACGTCTTTGACAAGAACAAGAACGAGTTTGTTTACGAGATAACAAAATTCGTCACGAATCAGAAACTGCCTACTGATTTCTTCACTTTCAAGGAGTCCGACTACCCTAACGCGGAAATCATCGACATGCGCTAATCGTGACAAACAATCGAAAACATATCGTCTTTCTGACTCGATGGTATCCCCATCGCCACGACCCAATGCTCGGTCTGTTTGTGCAGCGTCACGCCGAGGCAGCCGCGCTTTACAACGACATCAGCGTAATCTATGCTCATCCTGATGATAAAAATGAGATTGTCGATAAAACAATCAATAACGTCAGGACTATATGGGTCTATTTCAAAAAATCCAAATCGAAGATTATCAATTTATTACGTTATTTTAAGGCCAACAAAAAAGCTCTTGAGATACTGCCTAAGCCCGACATCATCCACGTCCATGTTCTCACTCGCTTGGGATTGATAGCATTTTGGCATAAAATAGTCCGCGGCACACCTTATATTATTACAGAGCATTGGTCGCGTTACCTTTCCGGCAACGACTTCAGCGGCTTTTTCAGAAAAAAACTGACAAAACTCGTTGTAAAACACGCTGTTGCAGTGACAACAGTGACTGACAACCTTGCCAAGGCGATGCTAAGCCACGGACTGAACAATAAAAGATATGTGGTGTTACCCAATGTTGTTGATACCAACCTCTTCGTCCCTTTTGAACACAGTAACAATGCAACCGAGATAATACACGTGAGCTGTTTCGAGGACAAGTCGAAAAACATCACGGGGTTGCTGCATTCTTTACAGATTATGCGCGACTGTGAAACCGTTTTTCACGCCACATTGATAGGCGACGGCATGGATTTCGAGGCTATGAAACGACTCTCTCACCAGCTACAACTCGACGATCATGTCACCTTCAGCGGACTTCTTGAAGGCAAAAACCTCGCCACGCGTATTGCCAAGGGCGATTTCCTCGTGGTATCAAGCAATTACGAGAACATGCCTGTGGTGATACTCGAAGCCTTGTCATGCGGCTTGCCCATAGTTTCCACCAATGTCGGCGGAATCGCGGAGGTCGTTAACGAAAGCAACGGAATACTTGTTTCTCCACATGACACCGTGAAACTCGCCGACGCCATGCAGACGATGTCGCGGACATATCAAAACTACGACACCAACACATTGAGAGACAGCATAATAAAAAAGTTTTCCAACGAAGCCGTCGGAAAACTCTTAGATGATATTTACAACAACTTGAATTAAAGTCCCATTTTCTTCACTATCTGCTTCACGAACTCGGTATTCGCGAAGTGTCCAGGTTTGTATGCCGTCACCTTGCCGATGATAGGCATCCCGAGCAGTGTGAGGTCGCCGATGAGGTCGAGCAGCTTATGACGTGCCGGCTCGTTGTCGAAATACAGCGTCACATTGTTGAGGATACCCCCCTCATGCACCGCCACCGACTCTTTGTGGAAGAGCTTTGCCACACGTTTCAAATCCTCCTCCGACACCTGTTTCTCAATAAACACGATGGCATTCGACAAGTCACCGCCCCTGATAAGGTTATGTGCGAGCAGCATCTCGAGCTCCTGGAAGAACACGAATGTACGGCACATGGCAAATTCTGTCTCAAACTCGCTGATGTCGGTAAGATGCGCCTCTTGCACGTTGAGAACTCCCGATTTGTAATCGACTTTCACGTCGATGCTGAATTTGTCGGCCGGTTCAACGACGAGCTCACAACCCACCTTAGGGTGCGTATAAACTATCTTCTTGTTTATTTTCAAATATTTACGTTCGGCATCCTGTTCCACTGAACCTGCTTCCTTCAGAGCCTCAAACATTATTTTTGAGCTTCCGTCAAGGATTGGAGGCTCCTCGCAGTTCAAGTCGATAAGCACATTGTCGATGTTCGACGCTCTCAATGCCGCCATTATATGCTCCACGGTATAGACTTTCACGCCGTTTTGAGCTATAGTGGTGCCTCGTGAAGTGTCAACCACATTCTTTACCAACGCTTCCACTATCGGTTTGCCAAAAAGGTCAACTCTTCTGAATTTGATGCCGTGATTAATCTCCGCAGGATGGAATGTCAGCGTACCACTTTGACCGGTATGCAGACCTGTTCCGCTAATGCTGACACTCTTTTTTATAGTATGTTGTTTTTCTGCCATTTCGTTTCAATCTCGAAAATATGGCGCAAAGATACGAAATAATCTGTTACTTCGACAATAATTCTGCAAGTTTTTTCTCAAGTTCGATTATTCTGTCCTCCAATTTGTCGATACTGCGTTGTCTGACAATGTCTTTCATATATTTCGGATAATCGTATGCCGGCGAACCCATGATTGATTTTCCCGCCTCTCTCACTCCTTTTGTCAGACCTGACTGTGGTCCTATGATGGTTCTGTCGGCTATTGTGAGATGTCCGGAGATACCGACTTGGCCTGCTATCACGCAGTTTTTCCCCACATGAGCCGAGCCTGCTATTCCTGACTGTGCTGCCATTGCAGTATTCTCGCCCACTTCCACATTATGCGCTATTTGGATAAGATTGTCGAGCTTCACGCCGTCGTGAATCTTAGTCGATTCCATAGTCGAGCGGTCGATGGTGGTGTTGGCCCCAATCTCCACCTGATTGCCAATCAACACATTACCGATTTGCGGAATTTTCTTGTACGTCCCGTCAGGTTGCGGCACGAAACCGAATCCGTCGGCACCGAGCACTGCGCCCGCATGAATGATACATTCCTTGCCGATATGTGTCATGGCATAAAGCTTGACGCCGGCGTAAAGCACGGTGTTGTCGCCAATAACCACATCGTCGCCGACATAGCACTGCGGATAAATCTTCACGTTGTCACCTATCTTGACCCTCTCGCCTATATAGGCAAACTCGCCGATATAACAGTTTTCCCCGTACCGAGCATCCGACGCTATGCTCGCCTTCTCTGAAATCCCGACTTTGTTGCCGGTGTATTCCTGATATATAGCAAGCAGCTGGGCGAAGGACTCATAGGCGTTGGGCACCCTAATCATGGTGGTCTTAACAGGCTCCGCAGCCTCAAAATCAGCATTCACCAACACTATTGACGACAATGTGTTATAAAGATAATGATAATATTTCGGATTCGACAAAAAACTAAGCATTCCCGGTGCGCCGTCCTCTATACGAGCCACGTTCCACACCTTTGCTTCGGGGTCACCTTCCACTGTCCCCCCTAAAAGTGCCGCTATCTGAGCAGCTGTAAACTCAACTTTCATATTTCAAATGGTATAAAAATCTTTTTTTATGGCAATAACTACCTTGTCTATCATAGTGTTAGGCATCGCTGCTATCGTCTGAGCCATAGTTGCGGCATCGGCACCCGGGTTGGCGGCGAAAGCCTCGTTGATGCTTTTCAAAGCCTCGTCTTTCGTCATCACCACCAACATCCACACCTCCTCGCTCACGTAAAGACGCTGCGCGAGATTATGCTCAAACTCGTCCTGGATATTCTGGATGAGCGAAAACTGCAGGTCACTGCCCGACATTCCAGGCATAAAAACCCTTTTCACCAACACTGAAAACCGGATGCGCTCAAGATAAAGCACGAGTCTCTCACAAGCCTTAATCTTAAGAACAGCAACAGATTCCGACACTTCAGAGTCTTTATTGCCCGTCTTTTTCCTGCCGAACAAAAATATACCGCCGAACAGCACTATGCCGACGATTATCAATATCCATGTACCTACACTTAAAACATTGCCCATCACAAAAATTTTTGATTTGCAAATATAGTGATTTTTTTCAATTTCAAACAAAATTTTAAAACAAAAGTTTACTTATCATAAAAATCCTTAACTTTGCAGTCTCAAAATGTGATAAATTTTAAAAAACACGTATATGGGTACATTATCGCAAAGAGTCATAAACATGGCTGAATCAGCCACATTGAAAATGACGCAGAAGAGCCGCGAGCTCAAGGCTCAAGGTATTGACATCATCTCGTTAAGCATTGGTGAGCCGGATTTCAACACTCCTGTCAGTGCCAAGCAGGCCGGCATCGACGCCATCAACAACAACGACACGCATTATCCTCCGGTGCCTGGTACGCCGGCGTTGCGTAAAGCCATCGCCGAGAAGCTTCGTCGTGACAACGGTCTGGATTACAAGGACACCGACATCATAGTGTCTAACGGTGCCAAGCAAGCCATCACCACCACTTTCTTCGCCATACTCGACAAGGGCGACGAGGTCATTATCCCGGCACCGTTCTGGGTGTCATATCCCGAAATGGTGAAGCTCGCCGACGGCACGCCTGTGTTTATATACACCACCCCCGAGCAGCACTTCAAAATCACGGCAGAGCAGCTGGAACAGGCCATCACGCCGAAGACCAAAGCATTCATTTTCAGCACGCCATGCAACCCGAGCGGCTCGGTTTATACAAAGGAAGAACTCGCCTCATTGGTGGAAGTGTTCAAGAAACATCCCGACATCATCATCATCTCAGACGAGATTTACGAGTTCATCCAATATGAGCACAAACACGAGTCGATGGGACAGTTCACGGAACTGAAAGACCGTCTCGTCATAGTGAACGGCGTCGCCAAGGGTTACGCCATGACCGGATGGAGAATCGGTTACATCGCCGCTCCGATTGCCATCGTCAACGCCTGCAACAAGATTCAGGGACAATACACCTCCGGCATCTGCACCATCTCGCAGGCCGCGTCAGTGGCAGCGATGCAGCTCTCACCTGAGAACTCCGAGGAAGTGCAGAATATGTGCAAGGCCTTCAGGACACGCCGCGACATGTTCTACAAGCTCCTCATGGAGATTCCGGGCATCAAGTTAAGCCTGCCGGCCGGCGCGTTCTATATGTTCCCCGACGTCAGCGCATACTATGGCAAGAGCGACGGCGCGACAGTCATCAAGAACAGCGACGACTTGTGCATGTATTTGCTTTACAACGCCCATGTGGCTTGTGTGGCCGGCGGCGCCTTCGGCAACGACAACTGCATCCGTCTGTCTTACGCCACTTCCGACGACAAACTCCGCGAGGCGGCACGCCGTCTGAAAGAAGCTTTCGCGAAACTAAAATAACAACGCAATGCAAAAAGAAGAAATCAAGAGACTTTTTGAGTCGTTCAACGACAAGCGCATATTGATAATAGGTGATGTGATGCTCGACCTTTACCTCAACGGCAAGGTCGAGCGCATCTCGCCTGAGGCACCCGTCCCCATAGTGACGGTAGGCAACCGCTTCGCGCGTCTCGGAGGAGCCGCCAACGTGGCGCAAAACATCAAGGCACTCGGCGCCGAGCCGGTGCTGTGTTCTATCATAGGCGATGACTTGAAGTCGTACAATTTCTTTGATTTGTTGGAAGAACACCGGATGCTGGGCAACGGCATGGTGAAAAGCAAAGAACGCCGCACCACCACGAAATACCGCATCATAGGCAACAACGCCCAGATGCTTCGTGTCGATGACGAGGACACGTTCAACCTCACAGAACAAGAATTCATCGCTCTGCGCGAAAAAATCGACACCATACTCCATCACGAACGCATCGACGGCATCATTTTGCAGGATTATAATAAAGGTGTGCTCACCGAGCAGCTCATCCGCCACACCATCAGCGTGGCAAACGAGAAAAACATACCCGTGGGCGTCGATCCCAAGAAAAACAACTTCCTTGCCTATGAGCACTGCACCCTCTTCAAACCTAATCTAAAAGAGCTGAGAGAAGGCATCAATCTCGATTTCCCGACCGACACCATCGACGGTATCTTACTGGGTGTCAACGCCTTGCAAGACAAGCTGCAATGCCGTATGGTAATGAACACTTTGTCGGAGCGCGGCGTGCTCATCCAAGAGACGCTCAACGGGAAGAGGACACATCACCACATCCCGGCTCATCTGCGCAAAATCATCGACGTCTCCGGCGCGGGCGACACCGTCCTCGGCGTGGCAATGCTTTGTCTCGTCGGCGGCATCGACGCATATCACATCGCCGCTATATCCAACTTGGCAGGCGGCCTCGTATGCGAAGAAATAGGCGCAGTGCCAATCAATAAAGAAAGACTTCTTAAAGAAACAGAAAAAATACAATAAGAAGAGCTTTCTCGCGTTATCACATCTATGAGATTAATTTTTACACACAGGAAAATTCTTCTCGTTGTTGGAGTTTTTATGGCTTTCATGTCGCAAGTAACGGCACAAAACAAGCCGTTGAACCTGAAAGACTACGACAACGAGCATTATCATTTCGGATTTATCCTTGCGTTAAACGAGATGTCGTATGGCATCAATTATATCGACAATTACCCGATGTTGCCCCACCAGCCGTCGGAATATCCCAATACCGCCGACATCAATTACAACGAGCACGCCACTTATTACGTGCGCGGCATCGATGCCTTCCACCAGCCCGGATTCACCGTCGGCGTCGTTGGAAACCTGCGGTTAGGCAGATATTTCGACCTCAGGCTTATTCCGTCGCTCAACTTCGGCACACGCACCATCGAATATCATATCTATAAGTACATGCCGGATGGGTCTTCAGTCACAAGCTCCGATTTCACACAGGAGAAATCGCTGCTGTCAACTTTCGTGGAGTTCCCATTACAGGTGAAATATAAGTCGAAGAGACTCAACAACATAGCGGCCTACGTCATCGCTGGCGGAAATTTCAAAATCGACCTCGCCTCACAGAAGAAAGCCAAAATCGACGTGACAAACGCACAAGGCCAGCAGGAAACGGTGATTGACAACATCAAGGTAAGAAAAAGCGACATCGCCTTGGAGATAGGTGCCGGATTCGATTTCTACAACTCATATTTCAAGTTCGGAATAGAAGTGAAGATGGGCTTCGGCCTGCTCAATGTCCTTGACAAACAAGGTATTCTATACGATTCAAGCATAGAATCGCTGCATAATAGGATATTCCAGCTGTCGTTCACTTTCGAATAACTCACCGCCATCAAAAATCAAGCAATTGATTCCTAACATATTAGCTCTTTTTTTCAAAATTTGAAAAAATTTCATTTGCGTAACGAAAAATGTTGTATCTTTGCAACGCTTTTATAAGACTAAGGTCTAAAGTCTAAAGACTAAGGTCTAAAAAAGGTCTCTTCGTCTAGTCTGGTCAGGACGTCAGGTTTTCATCCTGGTAACTCGGGTTCAAATCCCGGAGAGACTACTTTATAACCATTAGGTTATTTGACTAAAGTCTCAAGTCTAAGGTCTAAAGTCTAAAGACTAAAGACTAAGGTCTCAAAAGGTCTCTTCGTCTAGTCTGGTCAGGACGTCAGGTTTTCATCCTGGTAACTCGGGTTCAAATCCCGGAGAGACTACTTTAAAGACGCAGGTCATTATACGTAAGACGTTATATATCAGACGTTAGCGGCAAACTGACAGTTGATGGATAGTCGGACGACGGATAGTGGCTGAAAGCTGATAGCTATGGCGTTAAAAAATGAAAACGAGGTCAGAAAATGTGGGACACAGGTTTGGTGTGCCCATGCTTCTGGCTTTTTGTGTTTTTAAACATGATAAAATGAAGGCACATTACTCTGTCATCAAGAAAACAATGAAAGGCAAAGCCGTTCTGCTGACGCTTTTGCTCTGTTTGGCGTTGTCAGGCCTTCAGGCTCAGGAAAGAGAGCGGTTCAATATCGGTTTGCGCGGCGGCTTTGGGATGGCGACACTCAACGGTTACGAGAACAACGGTCTCCGTCTCGGCATGGCATTTGCGGTTTGCGGCATCTACAACATCACCGAAAACACCAGCGTCATCGCTGATTTAGGCTACGCTATGGGCGGTCAACAATCGGAGCGATGGATCACCGAGGGCCGCGACGAAATGAAAGAATACAGCCGTTTCGGCTTTCATTATCTGAACATCCCTGTCCTTTACCAATATTATTTCACCGACATCCTCGGACTCGAGGGCGGCATAAATTTCAAATATTGTCTGAGCGGCCGCAAGAAGACAAAAATCGGCAACGGCAGCTGGGAATCTGACACCAATTTCGGCAGAGACGACTACAACAACTTCGATATGGGCGTTATTTTCGGCGTTTTTACCAAAAACATCATCCCAAACGAAAATTTCTTAGTGAGCCTGAGAGCCTATCTCGGTTTCCTCGACGTGGTGAAAGACATCGGAAGGAACAAAAACTTCAGCGTCCAGATTAGCTTTGGCTATACTTTGTTCTGACAATGAAACAAAAAATCCAATTAGTCATTGGCAATCAATACAATCCGCACCTTAACTTGGCGGTGGAAAGCTCGCTTTTGGATGAAGGCGAACCCGACACCGTGACCATGTTCCTCTGGAAAAACCGACAGACGGTGGTTTATGGATACAACCAAAATCCCTTCACGGAATGCAATGTCGAGTTGCTTCTCGCCGAAGGCGGTCACGCCGCGAGACGACGCACAGGCGGCGGCGCGGTATATCACGACTTGGGAAATCTGAACTTCTCGTTTGTGGCGCACAAACAGCATTACGACGTCGGCAAACAGATGAAAGTCATACAAACCGCGCTTCAGCGTATAGGCTTGGAGACAGAGGTGTCGGGCAGAAACGACATCCTGTTCGAGGGACGCAAATTCTCGGGAAACGCCTTCGGAATCTACAAAGACAGACGTCTGCACCACGGCACCATCCTCATCAAGACCGATGGCGAGAATTTGGTTAAATATCTGAAAGTGAATCCCGCCAAACTGCAAAAACACGGGGTGAAATCGGTGGCAAGCCGCATCATCAACCTCTCGGAAGTGGCCGACATAACATCCGACAGCATAATGCCTTATCTCGCAAAGGCTTTTGAAGAAGTTTATCAGACAAAAGCGCAAATCATCGGATTTGACGATTTGTTGACAGATAAAGTGTTGAAAACCAGAGACTTATTCGCTTCCGACGACTATCTTTTCGGGAAATGGCGTAACTTCCACGCCAAGAAAAGCGCGCAATTCGCATGGGGTTTGGTGGAGCTTGACATGCAAATCAACGAAGAGAGAGGCATCATCGAGAGCGTTTCGATAGCCACCGACGGATTAGAGCCTGCGCTCATCGAGGAGACAGAGCGCATCCTGACAGGCGCGAGCATCAAAAAAACACCCGATGCCGGCGACAACGAGGTCGCTAAAGATATTATTTCGCTGATTTACTGAATCTTATGATTATTCCCCGCAAGGGTATTTCTTTCAACAGAATTAATGGATTTTCCTAAAAATTTTGTAATTTTGCAGCCAAATTTAAAGAGATGAAGTATTTTTTGCTGCCATTGGGCTGTCAGATGAACCGCAGCGACACGGAAAGGGTGCGTACCATGCTGCACGGCATGGGTTTCACCGAGACCGACAAGGAAGAGGAGGCCAACATTTTAGGCGTGATAGCGTGTTCGGTGCGACAAAAAGGCATCGACAAGGTGTATTCCCGCATCCTGAAATGGAACGAGATGAAGCAGACACACAACTGCATCACCTTCGTGTCGGGCTGCATACTACCCGCCGACCGCGAGCGTTTCGTGAAGCTGTTCGACCTCGTCTTCACCATGAACGAACTGCCCGATCTGCCGGATATGATAAGGCAATACGGGGTGTTCATCCCAATGAAAAATGACAATTCCATTGATGGCAACAATGCAGAGATGCAGCTGATCACATCTCTACCGAAGACCCATCAAGGTGCTCCGTATATAAACAAGGTAGTCAACCCATCGGCGAACATGGAGCGTTTCTGGGTCATAGAGCCCGACCATCTATCTGATTTTGAGGCGTTTATACCTATTCAGAACGGATGCAACAAATTCTGCACATATTGCGCCGTGCCATACACCCGCGGACGCGAGGTCTCAAGGAAATCAGACGACATCATCAACGAACTGAAGGAACTTGTCGAGAAAGGCTATAAATCAATAACTTTGCTCGGACAGAACGTCAATTCCTACGGTTTAGACAAAAAAGGCGAAGAGATAAATTTCGCGGAACTGCTAAGAAGAATCGGCGAATACGGCGACGCGAGCGGCAAGGAGTTCTGGGTTTACTTCACCTCCCCTCACCCGCGCGACATGAACGACGAGGTGATTGAAGTCATAGCGCAATACCGCTGCCTCGGCAAACAGATACACCTCCCGATACAGTCGGGCGACGACAATATGCTGCGGCGCATGAACCGCAAGCACACCCTTGATGATTATCGTCATATCATACACACAATCAGACGGTTACTGCCTGAAGCGACGATTTTCACCGACATTATTGTGGGATTCACCGGCGAGACAGAGGAAGAGTTTGAAAATTCGCGTAAAGCGATGGAGGAGTTCAAATACAACATGGCATACATAGCGCAATACAGCGTGCGTCCCGGAGCCGTCGCATCATCGTGGGCCGACGACGTGCCGAAAGCCAAGAAACGTGAGCGTTATCACATCCTGACAGAAGAGCTGATGAAACACTCTCTCGTTTATAATCAAGGACTTATAGGCAAGACGCTAAAAGTACTTGTGACAGGCTGCGACCGCAAAAACGGCTACCTGACAGGACACACCGAAGGAAAAATCGTCATCAGATTCCTATCGCGCGACAAAAGCCTAATCGGACAGATTGTTACAGTTAAAGTTACAAGTGCAACAGCACTTTCAATAGAAGGAGAACTTTTACAAAGTTAATCAGTTGTTCAGTTAACTGACTAACTGAACAACTGACTAACTGGCTAACTGAATAACTAAATATGAAGATTGCTTTTAAGACATTGGGTTGCCGCGTAAACCTCTATGAGACCGATGCCTTGGCGTCGCAGTTCACAGAGGCGGGTTACGACGTGGTGGGAAGCGATGAAAACGCCGATGTTTACGTCGTGAACACCTGCACCGTCACCAACCAGAGTGACCAGAAATGCAGGCAGGCAATAAGCCAGATAAGACGCGGGCATCCCGAAGCCGTCATAGCTGCTGTAGGCTGCATGGTGAACCATCGCAAACAGGAGATGCTCGACAGCGGCATCATCGACTATGCCATCGACAACGAGAGGAAATACGCGCTCTTCAGCATCATCGACAGCCGTATGAAAGGCGAAGCCGTTGACCCTGAAGGCTTTGACAAGGATTTGTTCAGCTACCGCCCTGCATACAGCACCTTCCACACCAGGAGTCTGATAAAAATACACGACGGATGCAACAACTTCTGTTCTTACTGCATCATACCGAATGTGCGCGGCAGAGCCACAAGCCGTCCCGCCAACGAGATTTACGACAACATCAGAAATGTGGTGGCTCATGGCTTCAAAGAAGTCGTCCTGACAGGTGTCAACATGGGACGATACCATTATCAAGACATTGATTTTGAACACCTTATAGAAAACATCCTGAAAATTGACGGCGATTTCAGGGTACGCATCTCCTCCATCGAGCCTGACAACTTCAGCGACAGGTTTTTGAGGCTGTTTGAGAACCCTAAGCTCGCCCCGCACATGCACATCTGCCTTCAGAGCGGAGCCGAGAAGACGTTGCAAGACATGCATCGGCATTACACGGCAGCGCAATTTGAGGAAATGTGCGGAAGAATCAAGGCGGTGATGCCTGATTTCAACATCACGACAGACGTTATTGTGGGTTTCCCGAACGAGACGGAATCCGATTTCGCGGAAAGCGCGGCGATGTGCAAACGCATAGGATTCAGCCACATACACACCTTCAAATATTCCGTCAGGACGGGGACGAAGGCCGCCGCCATGACGAATCAGATTCCGGAGACGGTGAAGACAGAGCGCAGTGCCGTCATAAGGCAGATTTCAGCCGAAAACAAGCTGATATATTTCAACCGGATGCTCGGCAAGCCGCAAAGAATGCTCATCGAGCGCGTGATGACCGACGGCACCGCCCGAGGCTACGGCGAGAACTATATCCCGATACGGTTGAAAGCCAAAGGATTAGAGAAAAACACCTTCGCAGATGTGGTTTTGAGTGACATTATTAATAAAGGTGACAACTCCGAGATGTCGGCTGTCGCAGTCTCACTCGGCACAAGCTGAAACGACGTAAATCAACAGACATGACCTTTTCAGTCGGTCTTGAAAAAATTTTTAAGAAAAATGTTTTCCGTATCAAAAAATGTTGTATTTTTGCAGTCCGAAAATTAACGAAGGAAAAAATAAAATTTAGATAATAAAATGGCAAATCACAAATCTTCACTGAAGAGAATCCGTCAGACAGAAAAAAGACGTTTACACAACCGCTTCTATGCTAGAGCGATGCGTTCAGCCGTTAGAAGCTTCAGAGCTTTAACAGACAAGAGCGAAGCTGAATCAAAGCTTTCAGAAATGTACAAGACTATCGACCGCACGGCAAAACGCGGCATCATCCACCGCAACAAAGCCGCCAACTTAAAGTCGAAACTTGCCCGCTTCACAGCTAAATTAGCATAATTTTATTAGAAATATCAACGAAGTTCTTCCTGTTCACGGGGAGAACTTTTGTTGTTTAAGACCAAAAAATATGAAACAAAACAACCAGTCGATAAAAAACTGGGCGACAGAAGACCGTCCGCGAGAGAAAATGCTCGAGAAAGGCCGTGAGACCCTCTCCGACGCGGAACTTATAGCCATCCTGATAGGCTCAGGCAACAGCAAAGAGTCGGCTGTGGACCTGTCGAGACGTATTTTAAAAGACGTTGACGACAACCTTATACAGCTTTCGCAATTGACTATCAACGAGTTAATGAGTTACAACGGCATTGGCGAGGCGAAAGCGATAAGCATAGCGGCAGCGATGGAATTGGGACGAAGACGACGTTTCGCGGAAACAGTGCGACAACCGACAGTAAATAACAGCAAAGACGCTTTCGAGTATTTTTACATGAAGGTGTCGGACATAAGGCACGAACAGTTTTGGGTGATGCTGCTCAGTTCTACCAACAAGGTCATCAAGATAGTGAAAATCAGCGACGGAGGCCTCAACATGACAATGGCCGACCCCAAGCGAATATTCAAAATAGCCTTGGAAAACAACGCCCTCGCAGTGGTGCTGTGCCATAACCACCCTTCCGGAAACGTGAATCCAAGCGATTCCGACAAGACGCTGACCCGCAACATCATCAACTGCGGAAAGATACTCGAAATAAAAATTTTGGATCATATTATCATTGGTATCGATAAATATTTTAGTTTTGCAGATTCAGGATTGATATGAAAATTTTAACAGTGATAGGGGCCAGACCCCAGATAATCAAGGCGGCGGCGTTGAGTCGCGCCATCAGGGAACACTTCAAAAAAGAGGTGCGGGAGGTTATTGTGCACACAGGGCAGCACTACGATGACAATATGTCGCAGGTGTTTTTCGATGAACTCGGAATCCCGAAACCAGATTACAACTTAGGTGTCGGCTCAGCCTCGCATGGCGTGCAGACAGCCAGGATGATTGAAGGCATAGAGGATGTCCTTCTTCAGGAAAACCCTGATTATATTGTGCTTTACGGCGACACCAACTCCACATTGGCAGGAGCCGTGGCCGCCTCGAAAATCCATGTCCCCATAGTGCATGTCGAGGCGGGACTGCGCTCGTTCAACAAGTCGATGCCCGAGGAAATCAACAGGATATGCTGCGACCACTGCTCCACAATGCTCTTCTCCCCCACCGCGACGGGATTCAAAAACCTTATTAACGAAGGCTTCAAGCCCGACAACAAGAAGAAGTTCACCATCGACAAGCCCGGCATTTATCATTGCGGCGACGTGATGTACGACAACAGCAAATATTTTGCCAACATAGCCGATGAAAAGTCAAAAATCCTTGACAACGAAGGACTTAGGGGCGTTGATTATGTGTTATGCACCATACATCGCGACAACAACACTGACAAACCGGAGCGTCTGAACGCCATTTTCAAGGCATTGCTGAAGATTTCGGAAAGCAAAACGATAGTGCTTCCATTACATCCGCGCACATCCAAGTTGATAGGCGTCAATCTGGAGAAAGACCTTTTCAGAAAGATTACAAATGACAAAAACATAAAGATTCTGCCGCCTGCGTCGTTTTTGGACATGATAGTGCTGGAACGCCATGCACAGATGATTGTCACTGACTCTGGCGGAGTGCAGAAGGAGGCGTTTTTCTTTCAGAAGCCCTGCCTCATCTTGAGAGGCGAGACAGAATGGAAAGAAATAGTGGAATGCGGAGCCGCTGTCATCACCGATGCCGACGAGGACAAAATCATCGAATCATTCGGCAGTTTCATGGACAATCCGCCTCACAAATTCCCGAATATCTTCGGTGACGGACACGCCGCGGAGTTCATCTGCAAAGAAATGTTGGAAAATTTGTAAATTTTTGTCGTACCTATTAAAAAATTCACTATTTTTGCACTCTAAAAAATAAACAAACTATTGTTTAACGTAATTATTTAATAATCAACAAATTAAATTATGAATCAGTACGAAACCGTTTTCATTTTAACTCCCGTTTTGTCTGAAGAACAGATGAAGGAAGCGGTAGCAAAATTCGAAAATCTGCTCACGAACAAAGGAGCGGAGATCGTTTTCAAGGATTTCTGGGGCATGCGCAAGCTCGCCTATCCTATTCAAAAGAAGTCTTCGGGATTCTATCAGCTGATAGAATATAAAGCTGAAGGCAATGTTATCGAGACTTTGGAGACAGAGCTGAAGCGTGACGAGCGCGTCATCCGTTTCCTGACAGTGAAACTTGACAAGCACGCAGTAGCTTACAACGAGAAAAAACGTCGCAAGGCAGCCGAGGCAGCTGAGCAGGCCAACTAATTGTTTAACATTAAAATTTTGAATGATATGGCACAACCTAACACAGACATCAAATATTTGACTCCAATAGCAGTCGATACAAAAAAGAAGAAATATTGCCGTTTCAAGAAGAACCGCATCAAATACATCGATTACAAAGATGCCGATTTCTTGTTGAGATTTGTGAACGAGCAGGGTAAGATTTTACCGCGCCGCATCACAGGCACATCGACAAAATATCAGAGAAAGGTCGCTCAGGCCATCAAGAGAGCCCGCCACCTCGCTTTGATGCCGTACTTAGCTGATTGTTTGAAATAATAAGAGGAGGACAGACACATGGAAATCATTCTGACACAAGACGTTAAAAATTTGGGTTACAAGAACGACATCATCGATGTCAAACCAGGTTACGCGCGTAACTTCCTTATCCCGCAGGGAATGGCTATCCTCGCGACGGCATCAGCACGTAAAGTTTTGGCCGAAAACATGCGCCAGCAGGCTTACAAACAGGAGAAAATAAAGAAAGAGGCTCAGGATCTCGCAACGGTGCTTGAAGGTCTTTCACTCCGCATCCCCGCAAAGGCCGCTTCAACAGGCAAGATTTACGGCTCAGTCAACAACGTGCAGATTGCTAACGCCATCAAAGAGGCAAAAGGCATCGAAATCGACCGCAAGCACATCCTTATTGATGACGACACTATCAAAGAAGTCGGAAACTACAAGGCAAAAGTGCGCCTCCACAAAGACGTCGCTGTTGAGATAAACTTTGAGGTTTTCGCTGAATAAGACAAGCAAAACACTTGATAACGAAGCCGGGGAAACACAATTTCTTCGGCTTTTTTAAAATATTCCGCCATTAAACAGCTAACGGATAACAGCTACCGGCTAAAAAAGGATTATGACAAAAAACGACATCAAAGAAATCCAATCGTTAAGGCAGTCGAAAGGCCGCAAAGAACGTGGCATTTTCGCTGTTGAAGGCAACAAGCTTGTTGAAGAGCTTATTGTATCAGATTTCAGAGTCAACAACATTTTCGTGACCGAGCAATGGGTGGGAAAATATCCTGTCATAGCCAAGAAAGTGGCTGACTATGAGTTGGTTACGCCCAAACAGATGGAGCAAATCAGCAATTTCGTGACGCCGCCGGGCATTTTCGCCACAGCTGTTATACCCAAATATATCATCGAGCCGAAGGACACTGAAAGTCAAGCGGTTTTGCTTCTCGACGGCATCAACGACCCGGGCAATCTCGGCACTATAATACGTACCGCCGACTGGTTCGGAATCAAGAAAATTGTCATTTCGGAAGATACCTGCGACCCTTGGCAATCTAAAGTCATTCAGGCGACGATGGGTTCAATATTCAGGATGCAAATCGTTGAGACTGATGTGGTTAAGTTCTTAAAAGATGTTAAAGCCCCCGTTTATGGCGCACTGATGCAAGGAAAAAACGTTTATCACACTCACATCAGTGACAATCAAGGAGTTATAATCATCGGGAGTGAATCGCACGGCATTCGGGACAATGTGATGCCATTCATCAGTTGTCCGATAAACATCCCGAGAGCCGAAGGCAGCCGCACCGAGTCGCTGAACGCATCGGTGGCAGCAGGCATCATACTTTCAGAGGTATTCCGGAAAAACATTTAGCGCGCAACGTTATGGCATCTGCATTAACCTTGCAGGCGTCAAATTTTGGAATTAGTGTTTTCCATAACAGAATCTTTCATCCATTTTTGCCAGACTCAGCGAGACAAACTCTAACATAAGAGATTTTTCCTGCTCATAATCGTTGTCATCGTAATAAAATCGGCTATCGAAGCTCCAAAGTGCAAGGTTTTCCGGCAATCCTTGTTTTACAATTCTATCGTTTTTCCGGATCATTTTTGCGATTTTCTTATACGAAATTATTCCGGAGTCGCGTAATTCCATCCATCTTTTGCGCAACATGACTTGATACCAATCATATCCTAACAATCTGTTAAACAATATATTACGATTATCTTCCGTCAATCTTTCAAGCATATTACGCTCATTATCCCCATCTCGGCCCAAACTGTGGTCGCAATCCCAAATTGCAATTCGGAACGGTGTCTCAGTGTTTATTTTATAAAGGTAAAAATTTTTACGAACCCCGTCACTATTATTTGTAAAAAGTATCAACAAATGCCAATCAGCAACATTCCTCATATCAATCCAATCGTCAATATTGGTTTTAAATTCTTCATCAGAACTATGTAAGATAAAGTTATGAAATTCATCAAGAATCGCAGATTTATCACCGAATTTTTCAAAATCAGGATATGTTTGCTCATTAAAATTCTCATTAGGAAAAGATTTCTCAGGCATAACTGAATCGGCGAAAAACACTTTAGGCTCTTTGAATATCAATGCCTTATCATCTGTTTCATCTACTTTTAGAAGATGTTTGTTAAGACGTTGCATCACCACATAAAGACCTTGCGGATTGCCATTTTCGCTAACTAAGGAGTAAGCGCACTGAGGAGCGACATTATAATCGCCCATATTTCTAAAGATATCGTAACAGATTTTGTGTCGCATGAAAGTTTTGTCAATATAACTTGCATTCAAAATCCAACTTTTGCTTTTAGGCAAGTCACAAATTGATTCGTCATCAACAAGTTTCAAGGAATAAGAGTGTTTTGGATATTTCGATGACATTCCACCTCTAAATTTCACATTTCCTTTCCAACACGTTGTATCACAGTCATTTATATAACAAACAAGACAATTAGTCCTATCATTCCATTTGATTGTTGAATTTGTTTTTATTAAAATCATTGGAAGATTGGGATCATCATTACAGCTCAAAAGAGCCATACATACAATTATAATGACAGATGACGATATGATTTTGAGTACTTTCACAATGCAAAGATAAGAATTTTAGTTTAAAAGTTTAAAAGATTAAAAGATTAAAAGATTAAAAGATTTTCATCATTTGGCGAATAGGGATCTGCAGCTGTTAACTTCAAGCTTCAAGCTTCAAACCAGAAAAGGAGCCTTTTGGGGGCTCCTTTTCCGTATGGTTTTGGCGACGACCTACTTTCCCACAAGTCAATGCAGTATCATCGGCGCGACGGGGCTTAACTTCTCTGTTCGGAATGGGAAGAGGTGGACCTCCGTGCTATAGTCACCATGTGTCTCTCTCTGTCTTTAAGACACCGGCGTGAAGGAGACAGCGGGAGGAAGCCTTGTCCCACCCGTTGGCAACAGGCGCCACATGGCGCGCCTTTTGTGTGTGTTCTCTTGTTTGTTTCCCGGCGCCGCGCCTCGGCGCGGCGGCGCTGTCATCCGGACTTCGTCCGTGAAGCTTTCGGGCTATTAGTAGCGCTCGGCTGAACGTCTCGCAACGCTTGCACCTGCGCCCTATCAACGTGCTCGTCTGGCACGACCCTCCGATGAGACCTCATCTTGAGGTGGGCTTCGCGCTTAGATGCTTTCAGCGCTTATCCCGTCCGAACGCTGCTACCCGGCGGTGCGGCTGGCGCCACAACCGGTGCACAGGAGGTTCGTCCGTCCCGGTCCTCTCGTACTAAGGACAGCCCCTCTCAAGTCTCAAACGCCCGCAATAGATAGAGACCGAACTGTCTCGCGACGTTCTGAACCCAGCTCGCGTGCCACTTTAATCGGCGAACAGCCGAACCCTTGGGACCTTCTCCAGCCCCAGGATGTGACGGGCCGACATCGAGGTGCCAAACCACTCCGTCGATATGAGCTCTTGGGAGTGATCAGCCTGTTATCCCCGGAGTACCTTTTATCCTTTGAGCGACGGCCCTTCCAT
>CALCYT010000025.1 GCA_937906455.1 uncultured Bacteroidales bacterium
ACGAAAACCACCTTAACCTCAACTATCAGTGGTTCAAACTTCGGGACGCATTATAATCTTTCCAACTAAAAATTATAATCCATTTGCATGCTCCATATAAAAGATGAAAACTTTAAATCACCTGAAAATTTTTCAGTGCCATTGTTTTTAATAATTGTTGGTCTTGTTATGTCAAATTTTAGTGACAGGAAACTTATTGATAACTTTTCATAACGCCATCCAAAATTTATCTCACCAACGGTGTTATAACTTATTTTTTCATAGTTGGTCAAACTTTGATTGCTTAATATAGTGGTTTCAGTATCAAAATTAGAAACATTGTAAGATGCGCTATTACATATGTTTATTTGTCGTCCTAAATATACGCTAAATAATAAATTGTCAGTTTTATCTGTTTCATAACCAATCATAATTGGAATGTTGATTGTTGCAAAATTGTATTCATACTCATAGGATTGTACATAAGGATAGGTGTGTAAATATTCAGAATCAAGAGTGTGTCCACTAACATTCAAATTGGTAATCTCTGCTTTTAAACCGATTTTGTTAATTTTAAAAGTAGTGTATAAACCTTTTGCAAAATACCCCCAGTATTTACCGGACAAAAAAAACTGTTCAGAATCTGTACATTTCATGCTTCGTATTCCCAATCCCACAAAACATCCGATGTCGAAATGAATAGACAAATCAATATCTTTTACTTTATTGTATTCGCTGTTCTTATCCCATGGATTATAATAGTCATCGTCATATAATGTGTAATTAGCACCTATATTAGATGCTTCATTTCGTGTGCTTGTGTTAGTCGTTGGATCAACGGTGAGACTGAATACCTTGTCTCCTTCTGGCGTTACAATTATTTCTCGTTCGACTTTTTTATTGTAGCTTCTTTCTATTATGATTTTATGTTTACCAGCCGTAAGCGATTCTGTTACACGAGAATAACCTTTGTACTCTCCATCAATATAGATGCGATCATAAGTGCCGTCAGTTTGTATTGTTACTTTGAAACATTCATTAAGTACTTTATTGTATATTAATGTATCATTTTCATTTAGCACCATATTCCATGATTGCGACTCATAGCCTTCTTTTGAGAGTTTTATATTATGGTTGCCGATTATATAATTGATTTTCAATGGTGTTTTGCCGATGTCATCATTGTCTATATATATAGTTGCATCTGATGGCTCTGATTTAATACTAATTGTTCCCGTAATTGGTATGGGTTTTAATTCTATGGTTTGTTGTACACCTGCCTCAACAAATATGGTTTGTATTGTGTCTTTATGATTTTGTTTTTTGTACAGTATATGATGTGTTCCACCTTTTAATTCACCATGCCAAGTGCCTTTTGTCTTAAAAAAGCCATCAATATACACCTCAGTTAAATAATCCGCTTTTAAAACTATAGAAGCTACATCTATTGGCATTTCTATTTCGACTTTCTTATTTTCTTTGTCTTTGATCTCAACAAATTTCGTTACAATTTTAAATCTTTCTTTTGAAATAGTTATCTCGTGTATACCTGCTGGTAAAATGTCAAAAGTGTGTGGTGATTTGTATGATTTTGTGTCTCCATTTATTTTCATGCTTATTGTGGCATCAGATTCAGGTTTTGTTGTTACGGTAAGCGAGCCAAACCCTGATGCTGTAGCTGTGGTTTTGTTCACCAATGTCATCTCATAACCTTTTTTAGGTTGCAGGTCGAAAGGCAATATATATTCAGTCGAGCTGAAGTCGGGATGCGAAATCTTCAGGTAATCGGCATATTTGGCGGTAAGATACACCCACACCTCACCGGTTTTGTATTCAAGCATAATGCCGACGGCAAGATTGCTCTCGAAACGCAGCTCACGACGTTGCCTGTCGGTGATATTTTCAGTTCTCACCTTAATGACAGCAAAAGGCAGGTCGTTGTCGTCAAGCTGATAGTTCTCATCAGAATTGATATTCACGAACCCCAGCACTTCCTTAAACGACCCCTCTTTCACTTCAAGCTGGGCAAGGAGTGGGAGAGATAGGATTAGTGTAAAAAGTAGAAGTATATATTTCTTCGTCATATTGTATAATCATAAAAATATCGTGAACTTCTGTTTGAAACGGAGGCTCTGGAATGCCCTATTACCAAAACAAGAAAGCCCACGATAAACTTCGCAGGCTTTTCACTCTCTTATTGGTAATATTGAAATTTTCCAGATTTCCGTTTCTCAAGAAAAGCGAAAACGCCTTAATTATATGTCTTTAATTTTTTTATCTGTCTGTTTCTTAATCTATTTATTTATTTTTACAATGCAAAGATAAGTGAAATAATGATATGCGCAACCTAAAAGTTTCAAAAATTTCCCAACAAAAAACGTAGAGAAGCACGAAGTGCTTCTCTACGTTTCTAATGGCTAATAGCTAATGGCTACTTCTTATCCGCCTTAATCGCCGCCTGCGCAGCAGCCAATCTTGCAACCGGAACACGGAACGGTGAGCATGAAACGTAGTTTAGGTTGCATCCGTAGAAGAACTCCACTGATGCAGGGTCGCCACCGTGCTCGCCGCAAACGCCGCACTTGAGGTTGTTTCTCGTCGAACGTCCGCGTTCAACACCAAGCTTCACCAACTGGCCAACGCCTTCCTGATCCAATGTGTTGAACGGGTCGGCAGGTATAATCTTCTGGTCAATGTAACTGTGGACAATGGCGTTCACGTCGTCGCGTGAGAAACCGAATGTCATCTGCGTCAAGTCGTTGGTGCCGAATGAGAAGAACTGCGCGACTTCCGCAATCTTGTCGGCCACCAATGTGGCGCGCGGAATCTCAATCATGGTACCATACATGTAGTCTATCGTGACACCATACTTCTTTTCGATGTCAGCCTTGACGCGCTCGGCGATATCTTTCTGGTGCTGTAACTCTTTCACGTTGATAGTCAACGGAACCATGATTTCGAGATGCGGGTCGTTGCCTTCTTTCATCAGCTGTGCTGTAGCCTCGAACAAGGCGCGGAACTGTGTCTCTGAAATCTCCGGATATACGATGCCGAGACGCACGCCGCGCAATCCCATCATCGGGTTCACCTCGTGGAGGGCGTCGATGCGTTTCTGGAGTTCCTTAAGGTCCATGCCGCGTTCTTTGGCAAGCTCTTGCTGCTTCTCAAGTGTATGAGGCACAAACTCATGCAGCGGCGGGTCCATCAAACGGAACGTCACCGGCTTGCCGTCCATAACCTTCAACGTGGCTCTTACCGATTCAAGGATATAAGGCTCAAGTTCCGCTAATGCCTCTTTGCGTTCCTCAGTGGTGTTGGCGAGAATCATATTGCGCAGCTTGGCAAGCGGCTTCTCGCTGTTCTTGCCGTAGAACATGTGTTCGATACGGAACAAGCCGATACCTTCGGCACCGAAGCTCACGGCTTTCTGTGCGTCGTCGGGGTTGTCGGCGTTGGTGCGGACACCCATCTTGCGGTATTTGTCAACCAGGCGCATGAACTCCTGAAAGCGTGGGTTCTCCGTGGCGTCGATGGTCTTCACCGAGCCATCATAGACGTAGCCTTTCGTTCCGTTGAGTGAAATCATGTCGCCTTCCTTGTATGTCTTGTCACCGATTTTCACGATGCCTTCTTTCTCGTTGATATGGACGGCCTCGCAGCCTACGATGCAGCATTTGCCCCAGCCACGTGCAACCAAGGCAGCGTGTGAGGTCATGCCGCCACGCTGTGTGAGGATGCCGTCAGCGGCGCGCATGCCTTCAACGTCTTCAGGATTAGTCTCTTCACGGACGAGGATGTTGGCCTCCTTGTTCTTGCGGAATGCCATGGCTTTCTCGCTGCTCAACGCTATTCTGCCGACCGCTCCGCCAGGGCCTGCAGGAAGACCATGCGCTAAAACATTTTTGTTCTTCTCGTCTTTGGCATCGAGGATAGGGTGGAGGAGCTCGTCAATTTGGTTCACGCCGAGTCGCATCACCGCTGTGGCTTCGTCGATGCGGCCTTCATGAAGCATGTCGAGTGCCATATTCACTGCTGCCACGCCTGTGCGTTTTCCGACACGGCACTGCAACATATATAACTTGCCGTCCTGGATGGTGAACTCTATGTCGAGCATGTCTTTGTAGAAGTCTTCCAAAGTGTTGCGTACATCGCATAACTCTTTGTATGTCTGAGGCATAAGCTCTTCCATCGAAGGCATGTTCTTGTTTTTCTCGTTCTTGGTGTCGTTGTTCAACGGGTTAGGAGTGCGGATGCCGGCCACCACGTCTTCGCCTTGGGCGTTGATGAGCCATTCTCCGTAGAACTTGTTGTCGCCGGTGGCAGGGTCACGTGTGAACGCCACGCCTGTCGCCGAGTTGTTGCCCATGTTGCCGAACACCATCGTCTGAACGTTGACGGCAGTGCCCCAGTCCTCCGGGATGCCTTCAATACGGCGGTACGACACGGCTTTTTTGCCGTTCCAGCTCTTGAACACGGCTCTGATACCGCCCTCAAGCTGCATTTCTGCGTCATCCGGGAATTCTTCGCCGAGAACTCTCTTGATGGTGGTTTTGAATTCTTCTGCCAAAGCCTTCAGCTCATCGGCTGTTATCTCTGTATCTGACTTGTAACCTTTCTTTGCCTTGAACTCGTCGAGCATGTCATCCAAAATCTTGCGTATGCCTTTGCCTTCAGCAGGCTCCTTGTCCTCGGCCTTCTCCATGACGACGTCGGCGTACATCATGATAAGACGGCGATATGAATCGTAAACGAAGCGCGGATTGTCGGTCTTCTTAATCAATCCGGGTATTGTCTTTGAGCAGAGACCGATGTTCAAGACGGTGTCCATCATGCCTGGCATCGACTGGCGCGCACCCGAACGGCACGACACCAACAGCGGATTCTCCGCGTCGCCATATTTCATGCCCATGATGTTTTCCATGTTCTTGATGCCTGCGTGGACCTCATCCATCAAGCCCTCCGGAAGCTGGCAGTTGTTAGCATAATACGCTGTGCAGCATTCGGTTGTGATTGTCAAACCTGCCGGGACCGGTAATCCTAACAGACACATCTCCGCTAAATTGGCTCCCTTGCCGCCCAACAGATTCTTCATTGTTGAGTTACCCTCGGCAGTGCGGTTGCCGAAAAGATAAACGTACTTGGTTTTTCCCATTTTTTTAAAATTATTTATTGTTTATTGTATGATTTTCAATTATTTGACAAAATATGTTGCCTGTTTTTTGAAAAACGCAAAGATAGTAAAATAATCTGAATTTTCATACAATTTTTCAATATTTTTTTTCAACGGATTCATCCCTCATTTACCATACGATAAATCACCTCCCTCCCCATCAAATACGCTAACGTCTAAGGTCTAAAATAAAAATCTAAAGCCTGAAGAATTTTTTGTATTTTTGCAAAAATTTTAAATATGGGGAGATATATTGGAATAATTGCGGTCGTTTTTATCGCTTATATGTTTTACAAAGCCTTTAAAAATAAACGTCAAGGTGCAGATAATCAATTGCATGCGAATGGTGGATGTAGCTCTGGACTGATAGGGGCGGGGATAGGCTTTATCATTGGCGGAGGCCCTATCGGTGCCATCATTGGCTATGCGCTTGGCACAATTTTCGGCAATAATTATACCAAAGAAGACACTAAATTCATGGGTGAGAACTCTCGTCAGCAGGATTTCTCGGCGAGTCTGCTCGTTTTGTCAGCTGCCGTGATGAAAGCCGACGGTACCGTGAAAAAATCTGAGTTAGATTATGTGAAACGCTTTTTCTTGCAGAATTTCGGGCAGGAGCAGGCTGAGAAATATATCCTTACCCTGCGTGAAGTTCTCAAACAGGACATCCAAATCGCTGACGTGAGCCGGCAGATTGGCCGCTATATGGATTATTCGTCGCGTCTGCAACTGCTTCATTATCTTTTCGGTATAGCTTCAGCAGATGGTCAGGTGCATGAAAATGAGGTGAGCGTCATAGAGACCATTGCCCGTTATATGAATGTCTATACCTCTGATTTTGAATCAATTAAGGCTATGTTCGTCAAAAAATTCGATGATGCCTACACCATTCTTGGCATCGATGCGTCGGCTTCCGATGATGAGGTGAAACGCGCTTATCGCGAAATGGCTAAGAAAAATCATCCCGACAAGGTCTCGTATCTTGGCGAAGATGTCAGAAAGGCGGCTGAGAAGAAATTCCAGGAAATCAACGATGCCTACGATAAGATTAAGAAACAGCGCGGAATGGTGTAACTACTTGTAAAGCCGCCACTTAACACCTAAAATGAACCTCGAGTCCCTCATCGGATAATGCGGCGTGGTGAAATATCTGTTGACTTTAGTCAGACTATAAATATTGGTGTATCCGATAAATATATTCGCCCTTTTGATTTTAAAGGTGACAAAAAAATCCAGAAACGGATAATTTCCTATTTTGACGTCTTTTTGCAGATAAAAAGTCCTCAATGCCGGCATGTAGGCATCGGCGTAATACTCTGTGAAATAATTGATTACAAAGGCAGGCTGCATCATCGAAACGCCTCTTACCAGATTTATGTTCCAACCTAATTTAATCTTTCCGTAGAAAAATGGTAACTGCACAACATTCTCATTATCAGCGATTTGCACTGATGCGATGCCTCCTATCTCAATATGATTCAACGTAATGTCAAATTTTGCAAATGCTGAGGTTATGTATAATGTTCCGGAATGTTGCACAGGCTTTGCATTTGTGCCGAAATAAATGTAATGATCTATGGCGGTCTGCCTTAAACCAATTGAAAACCAAGGAGTTTCGTATGAGCCAATAAACCGCAAATATGTCGCCGGACTGAAATCATTGTCCCATCTGAAATTGTTGGAATAGTATGTTTCTTCAAACCAATCAGCTGTTTTTCTTGAGAGATTCACATCAAACACTAATGCACCGATATTTTTCTTGTATGTACCCAAAAACTGCTTCCATTGTCCGTTCAAAATGAAATCACCCTCATGGTAACCGCCTAAAATTAGCTCGCCCTTTCCAGTGATTCTTGTTGATTTGAACAGATTGACTGTTATGCCGGCTTTAGTTCTAATATTCTGATAATCAACACTTCCAAATTGTTCACCACTCAAAATCTCAGTATATCCGTTGTGATGTGAATAGTCGTGCTCAAATCCAAATGTCAGATAAAATGGAATATCATTGTCATACCTTCCGTAACTCAATGAATTCCAATTGATTTCATTCTTGATGGTATAAAAAGTCAAGCTGTCAAAAGTCTCATCGGCATTCAAAACCTGGTCAAATCCCGAATAAAACGATGAAGTGGGGTCGGAATCATTATAAACATATCTATTTCTCTGATAATCAAAGGAATAATTGATTCTTCCCAATCCAATTTTCTTCTTCGTCTTGATGTCTGAATCTCTCAAAATGAAGTAATTGTTGATTCCGAATCCAGACACTTTTATCAAATTGTCGGCCCCCATAAGATTCACGGGAATCACGGTTTTGTCTTCCTCAATCAAATCGACGAAAAATGAGTCGTCAGTGATGCCTCCGTTTTCAAAAACATTGATTTTGTTTGTGAAATAATAACCGTTCAGACCATATCGTTCGTTTTTCGTGTTCCAACGGAAATTGCCTGCAAAATAAAGATTTTGGGCATAGCTTCTTTGATAAACTGACGGTGCGAAGTCGATGTTGAAATTCAGTGCTATGAATAGTCTGGGAGCAAATTCTCTACAGAAAAGAACGTTGAGATGCTGCTCTTTTTTGCTTCCCATCATGTAACTTATTTCCGTAAATGGTTGATAAATAATAGGATAAGTGATTTTATTTTTGGTAATGATAAATTTGTCATACGATACCAAGTCGGAATTGAATCCTATCTTTGTTGGGAAGGAGAGGTCAAAATTTTTGTGTGCGTGTCCTGAGTTGCTTAGTTCCTGATAATACTCAAATGTTGGATTTGTCGGATCATAAAATGAAGCTGAAAGGACAGTGGTATCTAAAACTTTTATATCTCCAAGATGTTGATTATCAAAACTATAGTAAAAATATTTGACTAATGTGGAATCAACACGGGTAGAGTCGTTAGGATGAAAAAGGGTAGTGGCGCCGACCGAAAACCGGCATAAGAAAACACCTATTATTAATATGACCTTTAAAATTTTCACAATGCAAAGATAAGAATTTTAGTTTAAAAGTTTAAAAGATTATAAGTTTAAAAGCTTAAAAGTTTAAAAGATTTTCATCATTTGGCGAATAGGGATCCGCAGCTGTTAACTTCAAGCTTAAAACTTCAAGCTTCAAGCTTCAAACCAGAAAAGGAGCCTTTTTGGGGCTCCTTTTCCGTATGGTTTTGGCGACGACCTACTTTCCCACAAGTCAATGC
>CALCYT010000026.1 GCA_937906455.1 uncultured Bacteroidales bacterium
TTTGTGCAAAGATAACCACTTTAACCTTTGGTTTAAATTTTTGGGAGCATTATACGTATTTACGCAGATTTTTCTATTGCAAAGATACACAAATTTTCGTCAATAGTTCATAAAAATTGACAAAAATTTGATTTTTCAAATAAGATTTCTTTTTTAATCTATCTTTGTAAAGAAAAAGCTGTATCTTTGCAAAAATTTTAAAATCAAGATATATGGAACTTGGCAGATTCGGCTATTGCTGGTTGGACACCTGGGTGATTATTTATGGCTAATACACCATCTCACCATTAATAAACGTGTTCACCACCTTCACTTCTGTGATTTTTTCGTCTGAAATCGTCATGATGTCATCGGAAAGGATGACAAAATCAGCCTCTTTGCCGATTTCAATGCTGCCTTTGCGGGACTCAGCGAAATAACCTTTGGCTGCCCATATCGTCATCGACTTCAATGCTTCCTCACGATTTAATTTATTATCTGTCAAGTGCTCGCGAGCCACAGATGAATAAAACGTCTTAAGAGGTGAGATATGCTCGATGGGGAAGTCGGTACCGTTGATGAGCCAGCCGTTTTGCTTGAGCAATGTCTTGTAAGCATAGGCATTTTTTACACGTTCAGAACCAAGTCGTTCCTCCGCCCATGGCATGTCGGAGGTGCAATGTGTCGCCTGTATCGACGGGATGATGTTGTATTCTTTGTACAATGCAAAATCCTGAGGATCAACTACTTGTGAGTGTTCAATGCGCCATCTGAGGTCGTTTTGGCCTTTGAGAAACTTAGCATATTCATTCAGAATAATCCTCACGCCGCCGTCGCCTATGGCATGGCAGCACACCTGGTAACCGGCTTTGTATGCCTTCTCGCACACGCGGTCATAGAAAGCTTCATCTTCTACCATAAGTCCCATATTACCATCATCGTCGCTGTATGGCTCGAGCAAGCGTGCGCCGCGCGAGCCAAGAGCACCGTCGGCGTAGATCTTCACCGAACGTATCGTAAGACGGTCTTTCTCAATGACTCCGAATTTCATGAAATAATCCATCGTCTCATCGTCAGGGTTGATCATAGCGTTGATTTTCATCTTCACGACTCCTTGCTGCTGAAGACTGTCGATTAAAGCTATGGATCTGATATCGAGACCGGCATCGGTGACACCTGTGAGACCCACAGCGAAACAGTCGCGCTGAGCTATCTTTAACGCATTGGTTTTCTGATTGTTATCCATTGGTGGGATGACAGCCTTTGCCATATCAGCGGCGTTGTCGAGAAGTATTCCGGTGGGCTTTCTGTTTTTTAAAACTATTTCACCGCCATCCACTTTCGATTTCGCATTCAAACCTATGGTTTTCAACACATTATCGCTAACGAGTACGGCATGCCCGTCAACACGAGTGAGAAGCACTTTTTTGTTTGGGAAACGTCGGTGAAGCTCAATATTTGTCGGGAACTCCTTCACCTCCCACAGATTCTGGTCCCAGCCGCGTCCCAAGAGCCATTCCGAAGTGTTGTTTTTATCATGTTTTTCAAGTCTTTCAAGCACCTCATTGAACGATGTGCAGCCGTTGAGGTCGGCATAACGGGCTTTCCATTCGCCGTAGCCCATGAAATGGCAATGCCCATCGATGAAGCCTGGATATATGCTTTTGCCTTGAGCATCAAGGATATAGGTGGCATTGTAATGCCTTAAGATATCTTTGTCGGTGCCGACAGCCACAAATTTGCCGTCCAAAACAGCAAAAGCTTGTGCCTTACTGAATTGATTGTCAACGGTATAGATGTTGGCGTTATGTACTATCAAATCGACTTTCGTCTTGCTGCACGAAAACAATGATATTACCGATAATAACAATAAAAATCTTTTCATGACATTAAGGGGGCTGACATGAATGTCAGCCCCCTAATCTTATAACTTATTGTAAAACAATGATTTGCTTATTGCTTGTGCCATTTTCATCTGTTATAACAAACAGATAAGCACCTTTCTCGATGTTTGAGACGTCAACGTTGGTTTTACCCGATATATTTTTATTATATACCAACTGGCCAGTGGTGTTATACACATTGAGCACCCCGTTGTTTGCTGACTCAACTGTAACGATTCCGTTGGATGGGTTAGGATAGATGACAACAGCGTCAACTGTGTTTTCTTCAATATCTTCATATTTTGAGAATGAGAACTCGTTCGATTCTTTATCTTTGAAATTTCCGCCTGAGAACAGTGTGGTTGATCCTGCTTTTAAGCCATATAGACCATTTCCGGAGGCAAGACCGTCGCCATCCGCATCATAAATAGTGAAAAGATAGCAACCGCCATTCTCAAGATCAAAATCCTCAGAATACATGTGATGCGCCTCATCGTAAGGTCCGCCGCTAAGAACCACTTCTCCTGTGGCTGTATTGACGATGTCCCACGTGGTGGCTTGAGGGTTGTCGTCAGTGCGAATAGTGAGTTTGAAGCTCTTGTTGAAGACAAATGGAGCCTCTTCAAAACTGTAGTTTATAACACTTGTTTCGTAATCGTCCGGAACACCGTTGACCTGGGAGATTTCTACTTTAAGATTATTGGTTGAGCCAAAACCGAATTCCAACTCACCCAAACTGATATTCGCACTTCTTGCAGTCTCGACATTACCTTCCCACGTTATCTGTTTAATTGTATCTTCATTAACTAATACATTGATATCCAATGTGTTGATTGTCTCTGAACCAAAATTGTCAACTGTAATATATGGTGACATGGTGCCGGAGCAAACCTTTTTCTTAGCATGGTCGATGTTACTAATCTTGGCTTGTTTTGCAAAGAAAGGCTCTAAGTTTTCTGATGACTTGCAACCTTGCAGCACCTCTTTCGTGTTGGAGTCCTGAAGCCAAGCAACAGCTGTCAACTCATTGACATCCATCACGTTAGCTAAAGCCCACGAATATTGGTATGCGAAATAGTCGCCGGCTTGCATTGCTTGGATGCTTGTGCCCGATGCATTGGGAAGCATCTTCTTCATCACGTTATGGAATACTCGTTCACCATTGGAGTAGGTGCAAGGTGCTGAAGTGTAGGTCATGGTTTGCTCAAGCACTGCAATATGAAGTTTCAAGTTGCTTGAACTGATGTCTGTCGAGGCGCGGCCCATCACAGTCACGGTGATAGTGTCCTGTGTCTCATTCAGATAATAGTTCATCCGCATCTCAATCGGCGACTCAACGGCAGCCCACTGGTTGATGAGATTCTGATTCACGCTGGCTGAGTTGCCCGACCAGCTCCCGTCGCCGATCGATATCGGCACACTGTTTACACTATAATATGAAACCCTTGACGAGACCTCAGTCGGATTGTGCAGATTCATCGGGTCGCCGGCATAAGGCCAGTTGACATGGTATTTAATCGCGATGAGTTGGTCGGCATTATTATTAATAAGGTTGTCGAGATTCGGGTTCGCCGAAGCGCACGGACCGCAAGTGGCGCTCGTAAAGCATTCAAGCACAACGATTCTCTGATTCTGGGCATGAGTGATGCCGATGCCTAACAAAAGGCTTAAAGTCAGTAATGACAAAATTTTTTTCATGGTGTAAGATTTTATTAATTATTATTTTTAATGAGATATTGATTATCAATGTCTTTTAGTTTAAAATATTTCTTGATTACATCATTTTTCAACAATTCTGAACTCATCCCGGCTGCAAAAGGTTCGTTTCTTGCAATAATCCACAGGTTGTCGGTGTAGCGGAGCAGCAATTCGAGGTCATGTGAACTGAAAAGGATGGCTTTCTTTTGTTCCTTAGCGAGCTTTTTCAGCAACGAAAACAGCTCTATTTTGCTCGGATAATCCAGAAATGCCGTAGGCTCGTCGAGCATGATGATTGGCGTGTTCTGTGCTATCGCTTTGGCAATCATAACCTTCTGTTTCTCACCGTCTGACAATGTATTAAATGCTCTGTCAATCAGATTGTTGGCACCAACTAATTCAAGTGATACTTTAATCTCTTGCTCGTCCTTTTCCGACAGCTTTCCAAACATGCCCGTGTAAGGATAACGACCTGCTGCAACGACGTCGAAGACTTTCAAAAACATATCATCAGGACGTTCTGTCAGCACGATGCCGAGCAGTTTGGCGCGTTCCTTAGGGGTGTAAGACAAGAGGTCTTTTCCGAACAGCTCGATGGTGCCGCTAACAGGCTTTATGTGAGTCGAAAACGTCTTGAAAAGCGTTGATTTTCCCGCGCCGTTTGGACCGATGAGAGCTATTATGTCGCCTTCGTGGAGGGTGACATTGATGTCGGAAACAATGGTTTTGTCGTTGTAACCTATTGATAATGATGATGTTTTTAGTATTTCCATTATTTTCTGCTTTTCAAAATCACTGAAATTACCACTGGTGCGCCGATGAAAGCCGTCACTGCGTTGATTGGCAGGTTGCCGTCGAAGCCCGGCATTCGTGCGATGAGGTTACAAAACAGCGCCATATCCATTCCAATCAGCATGGTGGCGGGGATAAGCAGCCGATGGTCGCTGCTCTTGAATAGGAATCGCGCGATATGAGGCATTGCGAGGCCTACGAAGGCGATAGGACCGCAATAAGCCGTCACAATGGCCGTGAGATAGCCTGAGACGAGGATGATTACGACGCTGTTCTTTCGGATGTTCAATCCCAGGTTCTCCGCGTACATCTCGCCTAAAAGCAAGATATTGAGGTTTTTAGACAGAAAAAACGAGACAAACAGTCCGATGATTATGCTGATGGCAAACACCGGCATCTTCGACGTGCCGACACCGGAGAAGCTGCCCATACCCCATATGACGAAGGCGTGGATGTCTTCTTTCAGACTGAAAAATTTCAAGATGTCAGTGATTGAACCGGCCAAGTATGCAATCATCAAGCCTATGATTATCAACGTCGTCATGTTTTTCATTCGCGAGCTGAACGCGAGCATAACAAAAAGCACCAACACGGCTCCGATGAACGCCGCGAGACTCACTCCAATGGTTGACCACCATCCGAACGATGACATCGCAGCGCCTGAGATGGCTCCTGTAAGCAGTATCACAATGCCTACACCCAAGCTGGCGCCGCTGCTGATGCCAAGCATCGAGGGGTCTGCTAACGGATTGCGGAACAACGTCTGCATCAAGAGACCCGCCACCGACAACGCGGCGCCAGCTAATAACGCCGTCAAAGCCTGTGGAAGTCTGTAGTTGAATATTATGACACTCAATGTGTTATCAGTGTTGTCTTTAAGCAATACTTTAAATATGTCTTCTATCGGTATCGTGACCGATCCGACAAACAAATTGAGGATAAAAAGTATTATCCCGAAGGCGATTATCCCCAAAATTCCTATTGTTATCTTGTTATTTTTCATCTGTCAGTTTGTAGAAATAATGTGGTTTGTAATCGCTCTCCACCAACTCCGGATGGAAGGCGAAGACGAAGTCTTTCAGCAGCAAATCAGGCTCATATTCCGATTTCTCGAAATAGCCGCTTTGCCGGATGTCACACACGAGGATGTCGCGGTTTTCGTAGGCCTTGAAATGCGTATATAATTCATTTTCAACGGCTAAACGCTCATATGAATACTTCGTGTTTGTCGAATTCATTATACGCCAGAAGTCGGCGTCACGTGCCTTTATAAGCACCGTCTCCGCGTCCACGGGCAGGCTCGCAGTGGAGTTGTTGTCAGCCCAGATGTAATCGGCACCAGCGTCATGGAAAATCTGTGAGATATAGCTCTTGCCGCCAGGCAGATACCACTGTCCCTCGAACGGCAAATCAGAGAAGACGGTGGGGCGATACTCTACATTTTCGCAAAGCGACTTCAATGATTCATAACGACTTACGATGTTATGAAACCATTCGTCGGTGTCTTTCTCACGGCAAGAGAGGAAGCCTATCAGCTTCAGCCATTCAGCCCGTCCAAGCGGATGATTCTCAAGGTAATCGGCGAACGGCAGCATCACCGCACCTGTCAATTCCCCAATCTCATTCTTCGGAACGGTTGAATAAGGCGTGTAAAGGATAAGGTCGGGGTGCAGGCTGATGGCGACTTCGGTCTTAAGACTCGTCTCAATGCCCACATCTTCAATAAGTTTCGCCGCTAAAAGCTGTTTGATGTCGGGGTTGGACGTGTAGTCGCTCTCAAGAATCCCTTTCACTCTTGAAATCTCGCCAAGCTCAAGAAACACAGACCATTGCGTCGATGAATAAGCAATCACGGAATGCACCGGAGTGCGAATCACCGTCTTGCTACAAAGCTCATCAGGCAGCTGTAAAGTGTCGGGATAAAGATAAAACTCACCGAGCGACTTGTCGTTCCAAGGACACGAAACATTGACGTAATATCCTGATTTATAATGGTTTATGATGAGATAACTCGAAAATTCCATCAGATTTTCATTTTCTGAATCCTGACTTTTATTCCGCTTACTTTGACTATCGCAGCATGAAATAAATGCGCAAGTCATTGATAAACATATATATAGCAATTTTTTAATCACGATTTACACATTTTAAATCTAAAACGCAAAGATAGTAAAAATTATGATTGGCATTGTGAATAATTATTTAAATAAAATGGCTGAAATCTCAAAAAAATTATTTATTTTTGCATTCTAAAAAATAGAAATTATGGGAATTTTCATGTTTCACAGGCCTGAGATGCCTAAATTCAACTATATTCCAAGGTTTTACAATCCTGAAAAGGAAGAATTGGAGAGGAGGAAAGCTGCGATGGGTTTGGAATCACAACTCTCTGACAGTGAGAAACTTAGAGTTAAGATGCGCCAACGGTGGGGCAGAACCGGCGATGACGGAAGGCCGGTAAAGCAAAAAAGTGCGTTCCATGGCTTGCGGATAGCTCTGATTATAGGTATATCGGCGTTTTTTATCTTTTTGATTTTCTTCACGCCTTTCGTGGAGAATTTTGTAACGATGTTCTTACATCTTGGAGGTAAATAGTTATGTCGTTGGATATCATCAAGTTACTTCCGGATTCCGTAGCCAACCAGATTGCGGCGGGTGAGGTCATTCAACGACCTGCGTCTGTCGTAAAGGAGTTGATAGAGAATGCGATAGATGCCGGTGCCACCCAAATCGACCTGATTGTGAAAGACGCCGGCCGCACTTTCATCACCGTCATCGACAACGGCTGCGGCATGTCGGAGACCGACGCGCGTCTTTGTTTCGAGCGTCACGCGACATCAAAAATCAAGAGTGCCGACGACCTCTTTGCCATAAAAACCATGGGTTTCCGTGGAGAGGCACTCGCCTCGATAGCGGCGGTGGCACAGGTGGAGCTGACCACTCGCCGTAAAGAAGACGAGGTGGGCACCAAGATTCGCATCGACGGCTCAAAAGTGATGGAACAGCTCCCGAAACCGATGTCGGTGGGCACTAACTTCACTGTTAAAAACCTGTTTTTCAACGTGCCGGCACGACGTAACTTCCTGAAATCCAATGAGGCGGAGCTACGTCATATCAACGAAGAGTTCTTCCGTATCACCATCATGAACCCTGAGATAGGATTCACCTTCGTGAGCAACGACAAAGAGCTGTTCCACCTTTATCCGGGTACACTTAAACAACGTATCGTGGGGCTTTTCGGCAAGGATTATGATGGTAAGTTATTGCCTGTCAATCAGATAACGGAGACGGTGACGATAGACGGATTCATAGTGAAACCCGAATACTCCAAGAAGACTCGCGGCGAGCAGTATTTCTTCGTGAATCGCCGTTTCATCAAGCACGCCTATCTGCATCATGCGGTGGAAAACGCTTACAAAGAATTGATTCCGCAAGACTGTCTGCCGGGCTATTTCCTTAATATTCAGATAGATCCGAGAGAAATAGACATCAATATCCATCCGACAAAGACCGAAGTCAACTTCATCGACGTGAAGCTGATTTACGCCATCATGCACTCGGCGGTGCGTAAAGCCATAGGACAGAATAACTTGGCTCCGACGTTGGATTTCGACATCAACCCTAACATGGGGATTGACTTCGGGGCGGCAAGTCAGATGAACAGACCTGTAATAACGCCGAAAACAGATTTCGACCCGACGTTTAACCCATTCAAAATCAATCCGATAAAGCATCAACAGCAGAATTGGCGTATTGCATACGACACAAGCGGCGATGTGGTCGGAAACACCAATTTTGACGAGGATAATGAAGAAAACAAGCCGTTGGATGAAGAGCAGAAGAGCCTTTTCATCCAGCTGAAGCAGTCTTACATAGTAACTGCCGTCAAATCCGGAATCATTGTCGTTGACCAGCATCTGGCACACGAGCGCATCCTTTACGAGAAGTATCTGAAAGAGATGGGGACCGAGATGAATGTGTCGCAACAGGAGCTGTTTCCGCATCATATCTCATTGAATATCAACGATGCCTCGATTTTGAAAGAGATTAAACCGGAGCTTGAGAGAATAGGTTTCAGGATTGAGGCGATGAACAACACCACTTTTGTCATCAACGGCACACCCGTTGATTGCAAAGGCAGTGACGTCATTTCAATAATAGATAGAATTTTAGAGGATTACAAAAACAATATGTCCGGCAATCAATCAGATAGAAAATTGAATTTAGCGCGTTCGTTAGCATCGCAAATGGCGGTGAAGTCTGGCAAGACACTGAGTACTTTGGAGATGCAAGACATCATCGACAGGCTGTTTGGCTGCGCGGTGGCGGAGGTGTCGCCAAACGGCAGAAAAATATTCACTATCATCAATGTTGACGACATAAAAACACGTTTGAACAAATGAGCAATCAATTTAGACCCCAAGGATTTTCGATTTTACCTGTAGTGGTAAAAAACCTGTTGATAATCAATGTTGTATTTTTCTTGGCGACATGGGCCGCGGAGTCTGTGTGGCGCATCGACCTGTCACAATATCTCGGCTTGCATTACATCGGGGCATCCGATTTCAGGCCGTATCAGTTCGTGACGTACATGTTCATGCACGGCAACTTCGCGCATATCTTCTTCAACATGTTCGCGCTGTGGATGTTCGGCAACCCTATTGAAAACGCATGGGGACCTAAGCGGTTTCTGATATTCTACTTCGTTTGCGGCATAGGTGCGGGGCTGACACAAGAGCTCGTGCAATACATTCAACTGCATGACATAATCCAAAATTATGAGTATGTGAGACTTGGCGGCAATAGCATCCCTGTTGACGATTATCTCAACATGCTAACCACCGTTGGTGCCTCAGGAGCCGTTTACGGCATACTCTTAGCATTCGGCATGATGTGGCCTAACTCAAAGATTTACATTTACTTCGCCATCCCGATAAAGGCAAAATGGTTCGTGCTGATTTACGGTCTCATCGAGCTGTTCTCAGGCTTCTCGTCGGTTGACAACGTGGCGCATTTCGCTCATGTGGGCGGCATGCTTTTCGGATTGCTGCTGATTTTATATTGGCGTCATAAAGAGACGGGATGGATACCGAATCTCAAGATAAGGTTCAACAAAAACAAATCCGGCGGAGAACACCCGCAGTCGGATTGGGATTACAACAGACAACGTCACAACGACGACCGCAGGACCGACGAAATCCTTGACAAGATCAGCAAAAGCGGCTACGACAGCCTGACGGAGGAGGAGAAAGAATTCTTGTTCAAGCAAAGCAAGAAAGGCTGATGAATTTCAAGCTGTCATCGGATTTTAAGCCGACAGGCGACCAGCCGCAGGCCATAGAGCAACTGAAAAACGGCATCATGGCAGGCGAGAGGTATCAGACACTGATGGGCGTCACCGGCTCGGGGAAGACGTTCACAATCGCCAATATGCTCGCGGAACTCAACCGCCCGGCATTGATTCTGAGCCATAACAAGACCCTCGCGGCGCAGCTTTACAGCGAGTTCAAACAGTTTTTCCCGGAAAACAAAGTCGAATATTTCGTGTCTTACTATGATTACTATCAGCCTGAGGCATTCATCCCGCAGACGAATACCTACATAGAAAAAGATTTGTCCATTAACGACGAGATCGACAGGCTGCGTCTGAGTACCACCTCGGCCTTGCTTTCCGGCAGACGTGACGTTATCGTGGTGTCCTCAGTGTCGTGTATTTACGGCATAGGCAACCCGGAGGATTTCAGCCATAACGTCATCAATATCGAGCTTGGCGAGAAAATCAGGCGCGACGACTTGCTGTTTAATCTGTCGAATGCCTTGTATAACCGCAATGACATTGAGTTCACGCGAGGACGTTTCCGCGTCAAAGGCGACACGGTGGATGTGTTCCCTGCCTATTCCGACATTCCTTTCCGGATAATTTTCTGGGATGACGAGATCGAAGAGCTGGAGTCATTCGACCCTATCAACGGCACGAGAATAGAGAACTTTCAGAACATAACGCTGTTTCCGGCGAATATTTTCGTCACCTCCAAGGAAAAGATAAAAACGGCTACGGAAGAAATACTGCTCGACATGTTCAAACAAGCCGAGTATTTCCGCGAGATAGGTAAGTTTGAGGACGCCAAACGGATAGAAGACCGTGTGAATCATGATGTTGAGATGATACGCGAACTCGGATATTGTTCGGGAATCGAGAACTATTCGAGATATTTCGACGGCAGGGCGGCTGGCACACGTCCGTTCTGTCTCCTTGACTTCTTCCCGGATGACTTCATCACCATCATCGATGAAAGCCACGTCACCGTGTCGCAGATTAGAGGCATGTACGGAGGCGACCGCTCAAGAAAACAGACCTTGGTGGAATATGGGTTCAGACTGCCGTCGGCACTCGACAACAGACCTCTGAAATTCGATGAGTTTGAGGCACTTACAGGTCAGACGATATATGTCAGCGCCACACCTGGCGACTACGAGATGCAACAGACACAAGGCGCTTACGTGGAACAGCTCATCCGCCCGACAGGACTTCTTGACCCCGTGATAGAGGTGCGCCCCTGCACTAATCAAGTTGATGACCTCGTCGATGAGATAGTCATGGTGATACAACGCAAACAACGTGTGCTCGTCACCACTCTGACGAAACGTATGGCCGAGGAGCTGACGAATTATCTTAACAACTTGAATATCAACACACGATACATTCACTCCGATGTAGATACCTTAGACAGGGTCGATATTATGATGGGCTTGAGAAGAGGCGACTTCGACGTTTTGGTTGGCGTCAACCTGCTTCGTGAGGGCTTGGATTTGCCTGAGGTTCAATTGGTTGCCATCCTTGATGCCGACAAAGAAGGCTTTCTTCGCTCAGAACGTTCCTTGACACAGACGGCAGGACGCGCCGCACGTAACGCCGACAGCAAAGTCATAATGTACGCCGACAAAATCACGGAGTCGATGCAAAAAACCATCGACGAGACGCAACGGCGGCGTGAGAAACAGATGGCGTACAACATTGAGCACGACATAGTGCCCAAGACCATCATCAAGCCGCTCGACAACGCGTTGAGCGACAGCATAAGCAGACATAATCTCGTGGAATATGAGATGGCTGAAGAGCATATCAGGGCGGTGGCGGAAGAAAAAGCCGCTGTTTACCGCTCGGCAAAAGACATCAAAAAAGCAATGCAGGAGGCCAAGAAAGAGATGGAGAAATCCGTCAAGGAACTCGATTTCATAAATGCCGCCAAATACCGTGACATTATCGTCGCTTTGGAAGAGAAACTAAACAAAATCACTTGATTATGAATACATTAGCAGTGCCATTCTTCGCCACTGATGCGGTGTGGAATATCATGATACAACTCTGCATAATTGCTGTGGGTCTTCTTGCAGGAAACATAGTGCGGACAAAAGTGCCGTTCATGCAAAAGAGCTTAATCCCCTCAGCATTGATTGGTGGAGCTTTAATATTGATTTTCAAAGCTATATATACCGATTTGTGCGGATGGGAGAATTTGATTGACAAAACATCAATGGAAATAATAACATATCATGCCTTAGGTCTCGGTTTTGTGGCTTTGGCACTGAAAAACAACAAAGTCGAGTCGAAATCAAGTACGATGAAAGTCATTGAGACAGGCACCTTGACGGCAATCACATATATCATCCAAGGCATTGTGGGACTGTTAGTTACGATTCCGATGTTCTATTTCGGCAAGAAGATTTTCTATGCCGCCGGTTTGCTCCTCCCGATGGGTTACGGACAAGGTCCCGGACAAGCACTGAATTTCGGCACCATCTATATGGACAGAGCTGCCGAACAAGGCATATTTTTCCCGGGTAAAGACTTCGGATTGTCAATAGCGGCAATGGGTTTCATCGTCGGCTGCGTCGTCGGAGTGGTTTATCTGAACATTTTGAAACGTAAGGGCAAAATAAAGATTTCCGAGATTCAGGAGAAACAACGAAACAAGCTCAGCGACTACGAAGGCGAAAACGAAATCCCTGATACTGAATCAGTTGACAAATTCTCAATTCAGATTTGCCTGGTTCTTTTTACATATCTTTTGGTATATCTTGTCAATCATCTTCTCCAGACATTGGATCTCGGCACTTTCGGCGAAAAAACCCTGATGCCGTTGATGTGGGGTTTTAACTTCCTGCTTGGTACGCTGTTCGGCATTATGGTGAAAGGCATTATAAAAAGTCTGCAAAAGGCTAAAATAATGAAAAGAGAATATATCAATAACTATCTGCTGAACCGTATCAGCGGCTTCTTTTTCGATATCATGATTGTGGCAGGTACGGCTGCCATAAACTTCAGCGAATTCAAGGGATTTGCGCTTCCTTACATCCTCGTTTGTACCCTCGGCGCAATTGCCACGTTCTGGTTTGTTCTTAAAGCATGCAGACATCTTTATCCGAACTACACCTACGAAGGCTTCTTCAGCATGTTCGGCATGCTTACCGGCACTGCGTCCAACGGCATGATTCTGCTTCGTGAAATTGACCCCAAGTTCGAGACTCCTGCCGCAAACAACCTTGTTTTACAGTCACTCCCGGCGGTGGCATTGGGCTTTCCGGTTCTGCTTCTCGTCAGTTATGCTCCTCAAGGGTTCACCCGGACACTCATAACTTTGGGAATTTTGGTGGTAGTCTTCATCATTTTCAACCTCTTCCTTTTCAGGAAGAAAATATTCAAAACACGTTCACACGACACTTCAAGCAAAACGGAGCCGTAAGACAGAATTAACAATATTTTCTCAATTCTGCCTTCTGGTCATTTCGTGCGAAACGAAGTGAAGTCGAGAAATCTTTTATTTTTTTTGTTTTTAATATAAAAAAATACATTATATTTGCACACATGATAAAGGTGTAACGGCTTTTATCTTGTATTGTATTGTAACTTATTGAAATAGAATAAATTATATCATATATGAGCGAAGGACTATATTCAATGGAAGCCAAGGATTTCGACAAAACCTTGGATTTGACAAAAATCAAGCCGTACGGCGACACAATGAACGACGGAAAAACACAGTTGAGCTTCACTTTGCCGGTTCCATGCGGAGCTGAAGCGGTAGAGGCAGCGAAACAACTACTCAAGACGATGGGATTTGAGAATCCTATTGTGGTGTATTACAAGGAGTTGACACCAGGTTTCACGTTTTTTAACTGCTATGGGAGCTGCACTCATACTGTCAATTACAGCACTATTTACGTGCCGAAAGTGGAGTCTAACACTATGGACATGTACGAGACAGACCAGTACATCAAAGAAAACATAGGTCGCAAAATCGTCATCGTCGGCGCCTCGACGGGTACCGATGCCCATACAGTGGGTATCGACGCCATCATGAACATGAAAGGCTATGCCGGTCACTACGGACTGGAACGCTACGAGATGATCGAGGCTTACAACCTCGGCTCGCAGGTGCCCAACGAGGAGTTTATCGCCAAAGGCATTGAGCTTCATGCTGATGCACTCTTGGTATCGCAGACAGTCACCCAGAAAGACGTGCACATCAAAAACATGACCAACTTCATCGAGCTGATGGAGGCCGAAGGTTTACGTGACAAGATGATCTGCTGCTGTGGCGGCGCCCGTATCTCACACGAATTGGCCAAGGAACTCGGCTTTGATGCCGGTTTCGGCATGAACACCTACGCCGACGACGTGGCCTCGTTTGTCGTTCAGGAGATGGTGAAACGGGGAGTTAAATAGCCATTAGCTATTAGCCATTAGCCATTAGCTGTCATTAAATAGAAAATACAAATTAACAATTAAATATTTCAGAATATGGATAAAAATGAAATGAGAGAAGTTATCGCCAAGAGAGCGGCAAAAGAATTGCACGACGGCGATGTTGTCAATCTTGGCATTGGCATTCCGACTTTGATTCCTAACTATCTTCCGGCCGGTGTCTCAGTGACATTGCAGACTGAGAATGGCGCTATGGGCATGGGTCCCACACCTGAAGAAGGCAAGGAAGACAAAAACCTCATCAACGCCGGCGGCGGTTTCATCACCTTGACACCTGGCGCTTGCACATTCGATTCGGCGACATCATTCGCAATCATCCGCGGCGGCCACGTCAACGTGTCGTTCCTCGGCGCTCTGCAAGTGGATGAAAAAGGCAACCTCGCCAACTGGATCATCCCTGGCAAGATGGCTCCTGGCATGGGCGGCGCCATGGACCTCGTGGTGGGTGCGAAACGCGTCATCCTGACGATGGAACACACACAGAAGGGTGCTCCAAAAATCCTGAAAGAGTGTACGCTGCCTCTCACAGCAGCAGGTCAGGTCAACATGATTATCACAGAGATGGGTGTGATGGAAATCACTAAAGAAGGCATCGTCCTCACCGAGATTCATCCTGAGTTCACCGTCGAGCAGGTGCAGGCCGCGACGGAGGCGAGACTCATCATCAGCCCGAACTTGAAATCAATGGTTGACTAACATTCACTTGTCATTTCGACTGGAGCGAAGCGGAATGGAGAAATCTCATTCAATCGCAGGAGTTTTTTCGACTCACTCCGGTCGCTCGAAATGACGGAATAGATGTAATTATGGAATACAAATTCTTAAAGACCGAATTCAAAGACAACGGCATCACCATCATGACGGTGTCGGCTCCGAAGTCGTTGAACGCTCTTAACTCGACAGTCTTGAAGGAGATTGACCATTTTGTCAGCAACCTCGACACCAAGAAGACCCGCGTCCTCATCATCACGGGCGATGGCGAGAAGGCCTTCGTGGCGGGTGCCGATATCTCTGAGATGGTGCATCTCTATGAGAAAGAAGGTTATGAGTTCAGCAAACTCGGTGCCATTGCTTTCCGTAAGATCGAGACGCTGCCGATTCCCGTCATCGCGGCTGTCAACGGCTTCTGCCTCGGCGGCGGCTGCGAACTCGCGATGGCTTGCGATTTCCGTTATGCTTCAAGCAACGCCAAGTTCGGTCAGCCCGAGGTGGGCTTGGGAATCACGCCCGGATTTAGCGGGACGTACCGTCTTGCCAAGTTGGTGGGGCAGGGCATGGCCAAGGAGATGATATTCACGAGCAAGGCTATCAAGGCCGACGAGGCTTTGAGGATTGGCTTGGTGAACGCCGTCTGTGAGCCGGAAGAGCTTATGAACAAGGTGATGATGACGGCCAAGAGGATTCTTGCCAACGCGCCGTTGGCAATCGCCCACGCCAAACGTTGCATCAACGAGAGCTATGACCTCTGCGCTGACGACGCCATCGAGTTGGAGAACGTCGCATTCGGCAAATGTTTCGCCACCGACGACCAGAAGGAAGGCATGGCGGCGTTCCTCGAAAAGAGGGAGGCCGTGTTCGGAGGGAAGTAGCGGCTATCGACTTTTCAGCAGTCAGCTTTAAGTCTGGGGTTGTCCCGAGGCTGGAAGTTGGTTGCTGGAGAGAATTAAATTCTTATCTTTGTAGCAAAAACAAGGCACTATGAATGAAGTTGTACCCAACCAGCAAAATCTCATCATCTACAACACACTTGACGGCAAAGTGAGTGTGGCGATGATGGCTCGTGACGGCAATGTCTGGATGAACCAGAAACAGATGGCAGAACTTTTTGCCACCTCGATTCCCAATGTCAATATTCACATATCTAATATATTGAAAGAAAACGAGTTAGACAAGAATTCAGTTATTAAGGATTATTTAATAACTGCCACTGATGGGACGTGCTTCGCAATGTCGGAAGTATTTCCAACAAAGAAATGGAAACCCATGTACTGGCGGTTTACGAGAAATTTGACCAACGCCGCAAGCACGCCGATGCCCAACTTGTCGACCAAATGGACGACGAGGAATTGAAACAATTGGAACAACAAATCGTGAACCGAAAATAATTCTCAAAGGAAATAGACAAAAACAAATATCAAATTAATTAATTCATTAAATTCCAAACATCATGAAAATCTGTGTTATCGGAACCGGCACCATGGCCAAGGGTATCGTGAAGGCGTTCGCCGCCAAGATGCCCGTAGTCATGAAGAGCCGCACGCAAGCCAGCCTTGACAAAGCCATGGCTTCCATCTCGAAGGGCTACGGCAAGCTCGTCGAGAAGGGTAAGATGACCCAAGAGGCCGTCGATGCCCTGCTGAAAAATATCAGCACCACCACTGACTACGCCACCTTCGCCGATGCCGACCTCGTCATCGAGGCCGCCGTCGAGGAGATGCAACTCAAGAAAGACGTCTTCATGGAACTTGACAAGATCTGCAAGCCAGAGACCGTCTTCGCAACAAACTCATCATCATTGTCAATAACCGAGATAGCCGCCTGCACCACACGTCCGGCGCAGTTCATCGGAATGCACTTCTTCAACCCCGCCGACCGCATGGCCTTGGTGGAAGTCATCAAGGGACAGCTCACCAGCGACGAAGTGACCAAGTGCATCGTTGACCTCGCCACCTCCATCGGCAAGCAGCCCGTCGAGGTAAAGGAAGCCCCCGGCTTCGTCGTCAACCGCATCCTCATCCCGATGATCAACGAGGCGGTCGGCATCCTTGCCGACGGCATCGCCAGCGCGGAAGACATCGACAAGTGCATGATGCTTGGCGCAAATCACCCGATGGGTCCTTTGGCTTTGGCCGACCTCATCGGTAACGACGTCAACCTTGCTATCATGGAAGTGCTTTACAAAGAGTTCGGCGACCCGAAGTACCGCCCGCATCCCTTGCTGAGGAAGATGGTGCGTGCCGGTCTCCTTGGCCGCAAGACAGGAGAGGGCTTCTACAAGTATTAAAGTAGAAGACAGAATGCAGAAGACACAAGACAGAAGACAGAATGCGCAAAGCGACGATGATTCATGTCTTCTGGCAAATAAATGGATTAACAAGTTAAATAAAGTATTAATAAAAGGAATACATAAATTAGAAGAAGGAAGAATTCTTGGAAATGGCAACAAAGTCATATAGAGAGCTGATTGTATGGCAAAAAGCCCATGCTTTTGTTTTGAAGGTTTATTCGTGTACAGAGAAATTCCCCAAGGATGAACTGTATGGATTGACTTCTCAGTTTCGGAGAGCTGCTGTCTCTATAGCGGCAAACATATCTGAAGGTTATGCTAAAAAATCAGTTGCCGATAAAATGAGATTTTTTAATATCTCACAAGGGTCACTTGAAGAATGTTCTTATTATATTATCTTGTCAAAGGATTTGTTGTTTATTACAAAAGAACAAGCCTTTGAACTTGATGGGTTATCAAACGATATAAGAAAACTTCTTCAAGCGTATATTGTCAGGCTCGAGTCCTGAGATTCAAAATTCGTTGTCGGATTTATTCTGACTTCTGACTACTGTATTCTAAATTCTAAAAAGAAATGGATTTTAGCTATTCAAAGACAGAAGAATTGTTCCTGCAGATGATACGCTCGTTTGCGGAGAACGAAGTCAAGCCTTTGGCAGCCGAAGTTGACGAACAGGAACGTTTCCCGATGGAAACCGTCAAGAAGATGGCGAAATTAGGCTTGATGGGCATCCCGGTGCCAAGACAATATGGCGGAGCCGGCGGGACAGTGCAGATGTACATCATGGCTGTTGAGGAGCTTTCAAGAGTGTGTGCCACCACAGGCGTCATCCTCTCGGCTCACACCTCGCTATGTATGGCCCCAATCCTCGAAAACGGAACAGAGGAACAGAAGATGAAATATTTGCCGAAACTCGCTTCCGGCGAATGGATCGGCGCTTTCGGTCTCACCGAGCCTAACGCAGGTACCGACGCCGCCATGCAGCAGACAATGGCTGTTGACGCCGGCGACAAATACATCCTCAACGGTTCTAAGATTTTCATCACCAACGCGGCGTACGCTGACGTGTTCATCGTCATGGCGATGACCGACAAGAGCAAAGGCACTAAGGGCATCTCGGCGTTCATCGTCGAGAAAGGCTTCAAGGGCTTCAGCATCGGCAAGAAAGAGTTGAAGATGGGTATCCGCGGCTCTGCGACATGCGAGCTTATATTCGAAAACTGCGAGGTTCCAAAAGAGAACCTCCTCGGTCAGCTTGGCAAGGGCTTCACCATCGCTATGAAGACCCTCGACGGCGGTCGTATCGGCATCGCCTCACAAGCTCTCGGCATAGCTCAAGGTGCTATGGACGAGACGGTTAAATATACCAAGGAACGCAAGCAGTTCGGCAAGGCTATCGCCCAGTTCCAGAACACCCAGTTCCAGATGGCCGACCTCAAGACCAAGGTCGAGGCAGCACGCCTTTTGGTGCGCAGCGCCGCTTGGAAGAAAGACAAAGGCATACCTTATTCAGCCGACGCCGCTATGGCGAAACTCTTCGCAGCTGAGACGGCTATGGAAGTGACAACCAAGGCGGTGCAGTTCCACGGCGGCTATGGCTACACACGCGAATATCCGGTAGAACGCATGATGCGCGACGCCAAGATTACCGAGATTTACGAAGGTACATCAGAGGTTCAGAGAATGGTTATCGCCGGTCATTTATTTAAATAGGAGGTAAGATTATGAATATTATAGTTTGTATTAAACAAGTCCCGGATACTACAGAGATAAAAATCGATCCGGTAAAGAACACTCTTATCCGTGACGGCGTCCCAAGCATCATGAACCCTGACGATAAGGGCGGTCTCGAACTCGCCCTCCGCATGAAGGACAAATATGGTGCCAACGTCACCGTCATCACAATGGGACCTCCACAAGCCGACCTCATCCTGAGAGAAGCTTTCGCAATGGGCGTTGACAGAGCTATCTTGTTGACCGACAGGAAGTTCGCAGGCGCAGACACCCTCGCCACATCATACGCATTGGCAGGTGCCATCAAGACCTTGGACTATGACCTCATCATCGCCGGCCGTCAGGCTATCGATGGCGATACAGCACAGGTGGGCCCTGAGATGGCTGAACATCTCGGATTGCCACAGGTGTCGTATGTCATTGACGCTGAACGCGAAGATAACGGCAACTTCATCGTGAAGAAAGAGAACGAAGACAGCGTGCAGACTCTCGAAGTCGAAGGAAAATGCGTCCTCACAGTGTTGGCATCAGCATTCGAGGCGCGTTATATGACAGTATCCGGCATCGTTGACGCCTACGGCAAGGAAGTTGAGATATGGGGCGCCGACAAACTCGATGTCGATGAGACTAAACTCGGCTTGAAAGGCTCGCCGACAAAGGTGTGGCAGTCGTTCCCGAAACAGCTCAAGGCACCGGGCGAGGTGTTCGAGGTGAGCGAAGAGGAGGCTGTGGAAATCATCGTTAACAAACTGAAAGAAAAACATTTAATCTAAAAGTAAAGCCATGGATATCAAAGATTACAAAAACGTTTATGTGTTCGCAGAACAGCGCGGAGGTATGATTCAATCCGTAGCTTACGAACTTTTAGGTAAAGCCCGCGACCTCGCCGACGCTCTCGGTGAGAAAGTAGTGGCAATGTTGGTTGGCCACAATATCAAAGACCAGGCGCAGAGCCTCATCGAGATGGGTGCCGACGAGGTGCTCGTCGCCGACTGCCCTGAGCTTAAGGAATACCTGACAGAGCAGTACTCTCAGGTTGTGTATCAGATGATTACAGCCGGACATCCGAGCATAGTGCTTTACGGAGCCACCACCATAGGCCGTGACCTCGCTCCACGTATCGCCTCACGTTTGAAGACCGGTCTGACAGCCGACTGCACCAAACTGGAGATAGGTATCGTTGAGGAGACGGGCGAGAAGCAGTTCCGCTCGACACGTCCTGCTTTCGGCGGTAACTTGATGGCTACCATCCTTTGCCCTAATACACGTCCACAGATGTCAACAGTGCGTCCGGGTGTGATGCAGAAACGCGTCCGCGAGGCTGGCAGAAAAGGCGAAATCACAATGTTCGCTCCGACATTCGATGCAAGCAAGTTCAAGGTGAGAGTCATTGAGACCAAGATGAACAACAAGACCACAGCCGACATCGCCGATGCTAAGATTCTTGTTTCTGGTGGTCGTGGCGTTCACGACAAGGAAGGCTTTGGCAAGCTTCAGGCTTTGGCTGATGTCCTCGGCGGCATGGTGTCGTCATCGCGCGCCATGGTCGATGCCGGTATCATGGACCACGCCTATCAGGTGGGACAGACCGGTAAGACGGTGCGCCCGAACCTTTACATGGCATGCGGTATCTCCGGCGCCATCCAGCACCTCGCAGGTATGGAGGAGTCGGACTTCATCATCGCCATCAACAAGGACAAATACGCTCCAATCTTCAGCGCCGCTGACCTCGGCATCGTAGGCGATTTGCATAAAATCGTCCCGATGTTGACGGAGAGACTGAAGAAAGAGGTGGAGAAATAATTTTTATTTAACGATTCAAAAATTTAAAATTTAAAGATCTGAGTCGGTTATTAAAGTGAAGATTCCCGGCGGAAGTGATTCTGTCGGGAATTTTTTTGTTTAAAATTCCTAAAATTTTCTTGCACAATCCAAAAAATTCGTATCTTTGCAGCGGGTAAGTCTTATACGACCAGCTCCTGTCAAACTCCCCCAGGGTCGGAAGACAGCAAGGGTAGATGGTTGAGCGGTGCGATATAAGTAGCTTACCCCTTTTTGTCTGAAATGATAATCGAACCTACATATACAGGCAAACAGTTCTGGCTCACAACAGTCATCTCCGGATTGTTGCTTGGTGTCTTATTGTCAATGGTTTACATGTTGTTCTATAACTATCTGTATATCGAGTCGTCTTATCTGTTCTCGATAATCTACCTCATCCCGTTTGTCTGGCTTAGCGTCACACTCGCGTTCTTTAAAAACAAGTTCGTGTGGAGCGAGTTCTCATACGGGCATGCGTTTGTGATGAGTTTTTTGTGCGGCGTCATAGCTTCTGTCGTGCTAAGCGGTGTCATTTTTGTGCTTTATGCCTGCGTAGGGATGGAGACCCGTATGGGACTTTATGAAAACGGACATGTCATGAGACGGCTTTTCTCACCGACGGCCACGGCCATTTCAATGTTGATAATAAATGTGCTGCTATCACTGCTTTATTCATTAATTATTGCTATCTTTGCACGAAAATAAATTTGAAATGGATATATCTGTCATAATACCCTTACTCAATGAGGAGGAATCGCTGCCCGAACTCGAGGCTTGGATTCGTCGCGTAATGGAAGAGCACAACTATTCATACGAAATCGTCTTCGTTGATGACGGCAGCACCGACGACTCTTGGCACTGCATAAAACAACTGAAAGAGACTAATCCCAACATCTGCGGCATACGCTTCCGCCGTAACTACGGCAAGTCGGCGGCTCTTAACGAAGGCTTCAAACTCGCGCATGGCGACGTCGTCATCACTATGGACGCTGACCTCCAAGATAGCCCGGATGAGATTCCGGAGCTGTACAATATGATTGAAAACGAAGGCTATGACCTCGTGAGCGGCTGGAAGAAAAAACGCTACGACTCCACATTTGGCAAAAACATCCCGTCAAAGTTTTACAACTGGTCAACACGCTGCATGACAGGCATCAAACTCCATGACTTCAACTGTGGACTCAAGGCTTATCGCAACGAAGTGGTGAAAAATATCGAGATCTACGGCGAGATGCACCGTTATATCCCTGTCATCGCCAAGGCTGCCGGCTTCACACACATAGGGGAGAAGGTCGTGCATCATCAGAAACGCAAATACGGAGAGTCGAAATTCGGAATGAGCCGCTTCGTGCGAGGCTATCTCGACCTTCTCACCATCTCGTTCATCTCAAAATTCGGAAAACGCCCGATGCATCTCTTCGGAGGACTCGGCTCACTGATGTTCATCGTCGGATTCATAATAGGTATAATATTGGTTGTCAAGAAGTTCGCCTATCATACCTATGGAATGGCGACACGCCCGCTGTTCTATTTCGCACTCGTATGTATCGTCGTAGGCGTGCAGCTGTTCCTCACAGGCTTCATCGCCGAACTCGTGCAGTCAACATCGTCAAAATCAAAAGTTTACGGAATAGCCGAGAATCTTTAATAGACCTTGGATTTTAGACCTTAGACCTTAGTGGGGATTGCTAACGTCTAATAATACGGTTCTTCAAAGGCTTCTTCATCAAAGTATTCTTCCTCTTCTTCGTCGAAGATGTCCTCTTCTTCGTCGGCAAACATATTCTCGCCCTCTTCCCAGTCGAAGTCTTCCTCAAGCTTGCTTTCGTCAAACTCGTCGATGTCGTTCATCTCGTTCATGAAATCGCGCAACTCCTCGTCAGTCATCTCGTCGAGGTTGGCACTCAACAACTTGTTGTCACGCGACGACGACCTTAACTCTTTCAAAACATCAGGGGAGATGTAAAAATCATCAATGTTTTCCTGACAATAATTAATGTATTTTGGGTCTTTTTCAAAGACTTCAGCGAGAGTCTGGCCCTCATATTTTCCAAAAGTGAAAATCGAATCAATGTCGTAAAACTTCATATCATATCAATTTTTTTGATTTACAAAAATATACCTTTTTTATGATAAATGCAATGTTTTTCTTTATTTTTTGAAACAAAAATAAACGGCGAGCACCATGAAGCCGAATCCAATCGCATGATTCCAGCTGAATGTGCCCATTTTGAACACTTTGAGTGTTATTATCATGAAGACAATCAAACTTATAACCTCCTGAATTACTTTGAGTTGCACGAGATTAAACGGTCCGCCGTTTACATCTGAACCAATTCTGTTTGCCGGAACCATCACCAAATACTCGAGTAAAGCTACACACCAGCTTGCTAATATGATGAGTATCAACGGCCAATCGGTGATGACTTTCATCTCGGTAAGTTTCAAATTACCGTACCATGCAAATGTCATGAAAATGTTCGATACAACTAAAAGCAAAATTGTGTAAATAGTCTTCATTTATAAAAATTTCCCGCAAATTTACAAAAAATATTTTTATGTTATTATCAAAAAATATAAGGTCTGACGTCTAAAGTCTAAAGTCTTTTTATTATTTTTGCAAAAAATATAGTGATATGATTTCGATTGAAAACATCATCAATGATTCAATAAATGTCAAGCAATTGATTCTCAATGATAAAGACCTTATCAAACGAATCAATGACGCTGCCATGACATGCGTTGTTTCGTTGAAAAACGGAGGTAAGATTAATTTCTGTGGCAATGGTGGCAGTGCCGCCGACGCCCAACACCTCGCTGCCGAGTTGAGTGGACGCTTCTATTATGACCGTCCGCCGCTCAATGCGGAGGCTCTGCATGTCAACACAAGCTATCTCACCGCTGTCGCCAACGACTATTCTTACGATATGGTTTATGCCAGAATGCTTCAGTCATCGGCAAAAAAAGGTGATGTCCTGATTGGCATCAGCACTTCCGGAAACTCTTCCAATATATTGAAAGCCATCGAATTAGCTAAAGAGATTGGTGTGGCGACCATCGGCATGACAGGGGAGAAAGGCGGAAAAATGGCCGACGTCTGCGACATGCTGATAAGTGTGCCGAGCAGCTGCACACCGCGCATACAAGAAGCGCATATCATGATTGGACATATCATCTGCGAAATCATAGAGGCATCGATGTTTCCGAGATAATCATGGACTGGATGGGCAAAATCGACAAATCTTGGACTCTGTTCCTTGACCGCGACGGCGTTGTTAACGTGCGTCTTGTTGATGATTATGTCAAGAATATCAATGAGTTCGAGTTTTTGCCCGGCGTTTTGGAGGCTTTCAAAATATTCGCTGAGACGTTCGGAAAAATCATCATCGTGACAAACCAACAAGGCGTAGGCAAAGGCCTCATGACTCTTGATGACGTGGAAACGGTTCATGGTTTCATGATGCAAGCTATTGAAAGTCAAAAGGGTAGGGTGGATGCGATATATGTCTGCCCTCAACTGAAATCCGACCCGGATAATTTCAGGAAACCAAGCCCTAAAATGGCGTTCATGGCGCAACACGATTTCCCTGAGATTGATTTCGACAAGTCAGTCATGGTCGGGGACTCCAATTCGGACATCGAATTTGGAAGAAACGCCGGAATGTACACAATATTAATAGGTGATGAGGCTGTGAAATGCCGGCCTGACCGCCGATTCGAGTCGCTTTTAAAGTTTGCCAAGATATTAAAGTGATAGTTTAGATAAAAGATTTTAACATATTTATAACCAATAATATATGTCATTGCTGATACTGACGGTTTTTATTGTTTACACGGTGCTTATTCTCGTCATAGCACATTTCACTTCGAGGAAATCGAACAATGAGACGTTTTTCACGGGAAACAGGAAATCGCCGTGGTTTGTGGTGGCATACGGCATGATTGGCGCGTCATTGTCGGGTGTCACGTTTATGTCGGTGCCGGGTAACGTATATACAAGCCAATTTACGTATTTCGGCATAGTTCTCGGCTATATCATTGGTTATGCGGTGATTGCGCTTGTCTTGCTGCCGCTTTATTACCGTCTGAATCTGACATCCATCTACACATATCTTGAGATGCGTTTCGGCAGACGTTCAGAAAAGACCGGCGCGGCATTCTTCATCTTGTCGCGTCTGCTCGGCTCCGCATTGCGTATGTATCTGGTAGTCTTTGTGTTATATGAGTTTGTCTTCAAGACCTGGGGAATCCCGTTTTGGGTGCCGGCGGTGATTTTCATCGCTATGATACTCGTCTATACTTTCAAAGGCGGAATAAAAACCATCGTATGGACCGACACCTTGCAAACTACTTTCCTTATTTTGGCTGCGGTGATAACGGTGGTTTGCATCCTCAGAGAGCTTGACATCTCAATCCCTGATTTGCTGAAAGCCTCGTCGGAACAGGGATATACGAAACTTTTCGAGACTGACCCCAACCATAGCCGGTTCTGGCTGAAACAGATTCTCAGCGGCGCCTTCATTACCATAGTGATGACAGGCCTCGACCAGGACATGATGCAGAAGAACATGACATGCAAAAGCATCCGCGACGCTCAGAAAAACGTCATGACATCGAGTGTTCTGTTCATCTTTGTAAACATCATATTCTTGTGCTTAGGCGCCGCGTTGATATACTATGCACAGCAAACTGGATTCCAGCTGCCGACCAACGACAGTGGAGTAGTGGTCAACGACAAGATTTTCCCGGCTATCGCATTCAGTTTCAGCAAGTTCACAAGCATAGTGTTTGTCATTGGACTGGTGGCGGCCGGATATTCCTCCGCCGATGGCACCCTTACCGCGCTGACAACCACCTTCTGCTACAATTTCCTCGATTTCGGCAATAATAACGAACTTACCGAAGAACAAAAACTAAGGAGAAGAAAACAGATTCATGTGATGTTCGCAATGGCTTACCTGTTGGTAATCATAGCGTTCCGTCCGTTCCACAACCAATCGCTCATCGATAAGGTGTTCGAAATAGCCGGCTATACCTACGGACCGCTGCTCGGACTGTATTCTTTTGGACTTTTCGTCAAAAACCGCAAGCCTGTTGATAAATTTGTGCCTTATATCGCAATAGCGTCGCCGATTTTGAGTTATTTATTGAGTGTGTATTCAACTCAATTGTTCAATGGATATAAATTTGGATTTGAAATATTGATTATCAATGGTTTAATAACATTTTTGGCATTATTGGCTATATCAAAAAAAGACATCTCAAAAGTGTCGGTTAAATAATAATATCATGAAAAAAATCATTTTAATATTATCATTAGTGGCTTCGTTAGGTGCTGAAGCTCAATACGTTACAACATTCGCGAAAAACGTTCAGGACAATCAGGAGGACGGTATTTTCTATTATCTGCCAAGAACGGTGATAAGGCTCGAATTTACTGTCGAGGAGACGGACTATTACATTGGGCCTTATGCAGAATTTGCATCTAAATTGTTGGAAATAAATGATATAGTGCGCGAGACCAAGTCGGAGTTCAAAATTATGAATGTTGACATTCAATGGACTAACGAGGCTGACCCGAACGCGGTTTATTTCATCGCGTCCGACGAGAAAAACAAAGACCCGCTGCCAAATGTAATCCTTGACGTCGATGGTGTTATAATGGCGGTGGGACTCGATAGCATTCCGGCTAAATCGCGAATCGAGCGTCAGACCTGTAAAAATAACGGCGTTGACGTATGTGAGAGACTGGTTCCGACATTTGTTGAGATTCTGGACAATGATGTTGAATTGGACGATGATGATGATGGTAATACATTGAAAATCAAGAGTGAAAACCGAGCGAAAGCCGCAGTAGAGAAGATTTACAATATCAGGACTGCATATTTTGATCTTGTCGCCGGAACCAACGAGGTGGCTTATGGTGAAGCCATCTCATATATGGCTGATGGCTTGAAAAACCTTGAAAATGAATATCTTAGCCTGTTTAAAGGCAAAATTGTCAAAAGTACATATAAGAAGGTGTATTATTTCACACCAGATAAAAGTCATCAGAATAGTTCGGCGTCAATTACTAAAATGTCGGCAAACGAGGGCATTATCGACATGAACAGCAAGGGTGACCTTGTGAAAATACAGTTCGAGAGCAGAAACTCGATGAATAATGTCAAGCAATTGGCAGACGACACTAAGAAGAACGCCCAAATAGGCAAGATATTCTACCGTTTGCCTGCCGAAACCAACGTAAAAGTGATGACAGGCAATAAGATTTTAGCAGAAAAAGTCTTGACAATCAATCAGTTCGGTGATGTAAGAATTGTTTCTGTCAAAGGAAATAAAATCCTATTCAACCCAAATACGGGCCAAATCATCTCAATAACTCATTAAAATGGCAGGTCGTCGCCGTTGTCTGAGGCGAAATAGTCCTCATTCATTGGTGGCAATGGCTGCTGCGGTGTCTGTGGCTGCATCGGATTCATGGGCTGCTGCGCCACCGGTTGCGCCACTGGCTGGTCAACCTCAAGTCTGATGGCTCTGACATCGGTGTACCATTTGCCGTTGAACTCACGTGATTCAATGCTTATCTGCGCCTTGATGGTCTGACCGACAAAATATCCGTTTGCCTCGTTGACGCGCTCATTCCAACAGATCAGACAGACTTTTTTCGGATATTGCTCGGTCGTCTCAATTATCAATTCTTGTTTTTTCCAAGGACCGCGAGCCGATGCGCCTTCAGTCAAAGTACCTAATTGTACAACTTTTCCTATGATTTCCATATCTGTGATATTAATTATTTTCTAAGCGCAAATTTACGAAATTATTTCACACGTTTTTAAAATTTAACAATTTTTAACCAAACTTGCTTAAATTCGTAATAAATCTTAAAAAACATAAAGATTTCTCTCATTATTTTGAAACCCTTTTGCAAAATAATATACATTATGTTAAATAGTGTTTGCAAAAAAAGGTGGAGAATCACCTCCACCCATATTATTTAGTCAAGGGCTTTAGCCTTATCGTACATCTTCAAACGTGTGTAAATTCCTTTGAGTGCTTGTTTCACCGCAGGGTCATTCGGAAGCAACTCGTATGTCTTCTCGACATATGGCATCGCTCTTTCGTCATATTGTTTTGCTTCTGCCGCCATTGCGTCAGTTGCTTTCAGATATGCGTTGAAATTGGCAAATTCACTCGGGTCTTTGGCGTTTGCAGCCTGATAAATCTCAGAAGCCTTGTCAATGAGCAAAGCTCCGGCATTGTAATATGCGTCGGCATATTCCGGATTTTCGCTTATCGCCGTCTCATAATATCCAAGGGCTTTGTCAAGGTCATACAACGATGATTCGCTGTTGCCATATATTGTTCCAAGGATGAAATAATACACGGGCTGGTCGGTGTATTTTTGTGCCATCGCCTCGATTTGATCAACAATCTCACCTTCTCTGTGGATGACGAGATATGTGTTAATCATGTCGTTAACTAATTGAGAATCATCAGGATACTTGTTTCTTGCAACAGTGATTGTCTCGACCGACTTGTCCGTTTCGCCGATTTCCCTGTAAGCATTGATAAGTCCTGAATAGATTGACGCGTCATCATAGCCTTTCGCGAGCAAAGTCTCGTAAGTGTTTGCTGCTACGTCGTATTTGTTGAGTTTTGTCGCACATGTGGCAAGGTTAATCAATGCCGCGTCGTCGATTGCACCGATTGTGGAGATGGCCTCGTTCGCCTTCTGGAAATTGTCCATCGCCTCCTCATAGTTGCCGTTGTTGAAGCTGTCAACGCCGAGCTGGTAATAAGAGTTGTCGATGCCTCTCACGTATGATGCCAGCTCTTGTCCCATCTGACGGTAATAATTCTCATCACATTGTTGGATTTTTCTCACTGCCATCAATACTTTGTCGTACGCTTCCGGATCAAGGTCGTAAAACTCAGGATATGCGCCGATTTTGTAGTAAATGACCGCATAGTAGTGCCATGTTTTCGCCTGATTCATTGTTGATTCGTGTTCAGATGCCGCGTCAATAGATGCTTTTGCCTTCTGCATCAATATCTTAGCGTTGCTCATCTGTTTGTTGGCTTTGTCAATTTTGTTAACAGCCTTGTAGTTATCAGCTTGTTCGATAAGCTGTTGGGCCTGTCTCTGGTAGTTGTTGGCGTCCTGACGTTTCATGTCTTGGGCTATAGCAAACTGGCCGAAGATTGCCAACGCCAATAGTAACAATACTTTTTTCATTTTATTGAATTTTAAAAGTTAAACTTCTTGTTGATTATTCTCTGTGTCAACGTTTTCGTTTTCAGTGTTTTCATTGAAATCATCCTCTTCCTCAATGTCTTCCGCCTTGACTTTTGTCACGGCAGCTATCTCGTCGTTGTCGCGCAGGTTGATGAGGCGCACGCCCTGTGTGGCGCGTCCCATGACTCTCAGGGTGTCAACGGCTATTCTGATGAGGATGCCCGATTTGTTGATAATCATGAGGTCATCGCCATCGACCACATCCTTGATAGCCACCAAGTTACCGGTCTTATCGGTGATGTTCATGGTCTTGACGCCCTTGCCGCCTCTGTTGGTGATGCGGTATTCTTCGAGGTCGGAGCGTTTTCCGTAGCCCTTCTCGGACACCACCAGCACGTTTGTTGCCGGGTCGTCGATGCATATCATGCCCACCACCTCGTCGTTCTCGTCATCCACGGTGATGGCGCGCACACCCGATGCCGTTCTGCCCATCGGTCTGACGGTGGATTCATTGAATCTGATAGCCCTACCCGACTTCAGAGCGATGAGAATCTCGCTGTTGCCGCTGGTCATCTTAGCTTCAAGCAGCTCGTCGCCTTCACGGATGCCAAGGGCTATGATGCCTGTGGCGCGCGGACGCGAGTAAGCCTCTAATGTCGTCTTCTTGATGATACCTTTCTTCGTGATGAGTGTCACATAATGACTGTCGGCGTATTCCTTGCTGATGTCATTCAGGTTTATATACGCCTTCACGTTGTCGTCTGGCTCCAGATGGATGAGGTTCTGTATTGCCCTGCCCTTGCTGGACTTTGTGCCTTCGGGAATCTCAAAGACGCGGAGCCAGTAGCATCGGCCTTTCTCGGTGAAGAACAGCATATAGTTATGATTCGTCGCCACGAATATCTGTTCGATGAAGTCCTCGTCGCGTGCGTCGGAGCCTTTCGAGCCTTTGCCTCCCCTACTCTGCCGGCGGTATTCCGTCAGGTTGGTGCGCTTAATATAATTAAGGTGTGAGATTGTCACCACCACGGCGTCGTCGGCGATGATGTCTTCCATCTTGAAGTCCTCGGCTGTACGCTCTATTTCGGTCTTTCTCTCGTCGCCGTATTTCTCCTTGACGTAAAGCAGCTCTTTCTTGATGATGTCGAACTGCAACGCTTGGTCAGCGAGTATTTCTTTAAGATGAGAAATGAGCTTGTGCAGCTCTTCGAGTTCATCCATTATCTTCTTGATTTCCAGACCTGCTAACTGTCCCAAGCGGTATGCCACTATTGCTGATGCCTGCGGGTCGTCGAAGCCGTACTGGTCCATCAACGCTTGTTTCGCCTCCTGTGAGCCGCCTTTGCAAGCCCTGATGGTGGCGATGATCTCATCCACTATGTCGATTGCTCTGGCGAGACCCTCCAAGATATGGGCGCGTTTCTCCGCTTCGCGCAAATCGTGCTGTGTCCGGCGTACCACGCATTGATGGCGGTGTTCCACATAATACTGAATCAGCTGTTTGAGATTCAATGTGTAAGGGCGACCGTTGACGAGGCACACGTTGTTCACGCTGAACGAGCTTTGCAAGCCGGTCATCTGGAACAGTTTGTTCAGCACCACGCTTGACACGGCGTCGCGTTTGAGGTCATACACAATACGCAGTCCGTTGCGGTCCGATTCATCGCGGATGTCGGCGATGCCGTCGAGTTTCTTCTCTCCTATCAGGTCGGCGGTGCGCTTTATCATATCGGCCTTGTTGGTTTGATAAGGCACGGACGTGGCTATGATACGCTCGTGACCGTTATGTTCCTCGATAGTGGTGTTTGCTCGCAAGACGATACGTCCGCGGCCTGTCTCGAAGGCGTCTTTCACGCCCTCATAGCCGTAGATGATGCCTCCTGTCGGGAAATCCGGGGCCTTGATGTATTCCATCAACTCGCTGACGGTGATGTCGTTATTGTCAATATAAGCTATGATGCCGTCAACCACCTCGCTGAGGTTATGGGGCGGCATGTTGGTAGCCATGCCTACGGCGATGCCGCTGGCACCGTTCACGAGGAGGTTGGGTATTAGCGACGGCAGCACCGTCGGCTCTTTCTCCGAGTCATCGTAGTTGTTCATAAAATCGACAGTATCCTTGTCGAGGTCGGCGAGCATCTCCTCCGCCATCTTTCTCAGACGCGCCTCGGTGTAACGCATGGCCGCCGGCGGGTCGGCGTCCATCGAGCCGAAGTTGCCCTGCCCGTCGATGAGAGGATAACGCATGCTCCAATCCTGCGCCATACGCACCATGGCGTCGTAAACCGACGAGTCGCCATGCGGATGATACTTTCCTAAAACTTCGCCTACAACCTTTGCCGATTTCTTGTATGGACGGTTCGATAAAACCCCCATGTCCATCATTCCATAAAGGATGCGGCGGTGTACAGGCTTCAAGCCGTCACGCACGTCAGGCAATGCACGAGCCACTATAACCGACATCGAATAATCGATGTAACTCGACTTCATGTGGTCCTCAATGCCTACCGGCACTATTCTTTCGCCTTCAAATTGTTCTTCCATTTACCTTCCTTTTATTTAATCCAAAATAATTTACAAAAATACGAAAATTTTTAAACCGTCTAACATTTTTGATGAATATTTTTTTAACATTTATCAACAAATATTTAACAAAAAATCATCATGAGAACATGCGTGAACGAAATTTTATTTGTAATTTTGCAGCCTGAAAAAATTATTTTATGGATCAGAAATTTTCACCAAGGGTGCAAGATATAATGCTGCATAGTCGGGAAGAGGCTGTCAGGATGGGTAATCCTTACATAGGATTGGAGCATATTTTTCTTGGAATAGCTGATGACAATACCAATAACGCCTTGCAGATTTTAAGAAACTTAGACCTTGATGTAAAGGCATTTAGGCAGAAATTGGAGGCTTCCATCAAGACAAATAACGTGGTGCCGGGTAACACCGACAATCTGCCTCTGACGAAACAGGCGGAACGCGCCCTGAAATTCACTTATATCGTGGCAAAAGATTTCAACAGCGAGCAGGTGTCCTCGGAGCATCTGATGCTCGCCATCCTTCATGATGACAATAACATTGTGTCACAACGTCTTGAATATGAAGGTATTACATTTAACAAATACAAAAAAGAAGTGGAGAAGCTGACACCTAATTATCCTGCGAAAGGCAGAAATGAAGATATCGCAAGAGAACCGGAGAATGTGTTTATGGATGAGGATGAGGAAGAAGAGACGCCGACTAAAACCACAGAGAATCAACAGAAAAAAGGCAACACAAAGTCAACTACTCCTGTCCTTGACAGCTTTGGCCGTGACTTGACGAAGGCTGCCGAGGAAGGTCGCCTCGACCCTATCGTAGGACGTGAGAAGGAACTCGAGAGGATAGCGCAAATCCTCAGCAGACGCAAGAAAAACAACCCTATCCTCATCGGCGAGCCGGGTGTAGGAAAGTCAGCAATTGCTGAAGGTCTGGCGCAACGTATTGTGGAACATAGAGTGTCGCGCACCTTGTACAACAAGCGTATTATCGTCCTTGACATGGGTTCTGTGGTTGCCGGCACCAAGTACAGAGGCCAGTTTGAGGAACGTATGAAAGGCATAATGACCGAGCTTGAGAAGAACCCCGACATCATCGTCTTCATCGATGAGATACACAACATCGTGGGAGCAGGCAACGCCAACGGCTCTCTCGACGCTTCCAACATGTTCAAGCCTGCTTTGGCACGCGGAGTGCTTCAATGTATAGGCGCAACAACGCTCGATGAGTACCGCCAATATATCGAGAAAGACGGTGCCCTTGAACGCCGTTTCCAGAAAATACTGGTGGAGCCGACAACGCCGGAAGAGACGGTGCAGATTCTTAACAATATCAAGAGTAGATACGAAGACCATCATTTAGTGAGATATTCGCCGGAGGCTATCGAGGCTTGCGTGAAACTCACCAACCGCTATATCTCCGACCGTCATCTTCCCGACAAGGCAATCGATGCTCTGGATGAGGCCGGCGCGAGAGTGCATATCGGCAACATCCACGTCCCGACAGAGATAGTGGAGATGGAGAAAAAGATTGAAGAGATACGCCATCAGAAGAAAATAGCCATCAAAGAGCAACGTTTTGAGGACGCAGGACAGTATCGCGACGAGGAGAAAACGTTGGCCGAACGACTTGAGAACGCCAAGAAAACCTGGGATGACGAGACAAACAACCATCGTGAGACCGTCACCGAACAGAATGTGGCTGAGGTCGTCGCCATGATGACAGGCGTGCCGGTTCAGCGTATCGCACAAAACGAAGGCGACCGTCTGATGAGCATGGAGTCGGAACTCGCCGGAACGGTGATAGGCCAAGATGAGGCAATCAAGAACGTGGTGAAGGCCATCCGACGCAACAGAGCCGGACTGAAAGACCCGAACAGACCTATCGGAAGCTTCATCTTCCTCGGTCCTACCGGTGTCGGAAAGACTTATTTAGCAAAGGTGTTGGCAAAGTATCTCTTTGATTCTGAGGACGCTCTGATAAGAATCGACATGAGCGAGTACATGGAGAAATTCGCGGTGTCGCGTCTCGTGGGAGCGCCTCCAGGTTACGTGGGCTATGAAGAAGGCGGTCAGCTGACGGAGAAAGTGCGCCGCAAACCCTACTCTATCGTGCTTTTGGATGAGATAGAAAAGGCTCATCCTGATGTCTTCCATCTGCTGTTGCAAGTCCTGGACGACGGACAACTCACTGATTCTCTTGGTAGAAAAGTCGATTTCAAGAACACTATCATCATCATGACATCGAACATCGGCTCACGTCAGCTGAAGGACTTCGGTCAAGGCGTGGGATTCGGCACACAGGCGAAGAAAGACTCGAAAGGCACCGATAGCCGCGCCATCATAGAAAACGCCCTGAAACGTCAGTTTGCGCCGGAATTTCTCAACAGAATCGATGAGGTGATAGTATTTGACTCGCTTGACAAGGCGAGCATCAACAAGATTATCGACATCGAGCTGAAAAACGTTTATCAGCAGATGAATGACTTAGGCTACCAGTTGGAACTCACCGAAAAGGCACGCGACTTCATCGTCGAGAAAGGCTGGGACGAGCAATATGGGGCACGCCCACTGAAACGCGCCATACAGAAATATGTGGAAGACGTTCTCGCCGAGGAGATTATCAAGACAAAACCGGAAAAAGGTGCGAAGATTGTCATTGATTACGATTCCGAGAAAAAAGATATGACCGTAGATACGATGTGTACATCGTCTCCTCAATCAATTGATTGATAATCTATGAATCTGAAAAATAAGATAGATAATAATTTTTTTAAGGTGATAACGGCTGCATCACGGGAGTTGGGGTACGATTCGTATATCGTCGGCGGCTACGTCCGTGATATGTTGCTGCAACGCCAATCCAATGATATTGATGTGGTTACGGTAGGAAGCGGCATCGAGCTGGCGAAGAAAACCGCTGAATTGCTGCCGGGCAAGAAACATGTGAAATATTACGGACGCTTCGGCACCGCTATGATTAACGTGGATGGTCACGAGATAGAGTTTGTGGGTGCCCGCAAGGAGTCATACACTGCCGACAGCCGCAAGCCCACCTGCGAGAATGGCACACTTGAAGATGACCAGAACCGTCGTGACTTCACCATAAACGCAATGGCTATATCATTGAATGACAGTGATTTCGGCGAGCTTGTTGACCCTTTCAACGGCGTTCAGGACCTGCATGACAAGGTTATCCGCACGCCGCTCGACCCGGATGTCACCTATTCCGACGACCCGCTGCGTATGATGCGCGCCATACGTTTCGCGACGCAGCTGCATTTCAGGATAGAAGACGAGTCGTTTGAGGCTATCAGACGTAACGCTCACAGAATCAAGATAATATCAATGGAACGTGTCACCGAGGAGATGAATAAGATACTCATGTCGAGCGTCCCGAGCATAGGTTTCAAGCTCCTTGACAAAAGTGGTCTGCTGCCTTTGATTTTCCCGCAGATGGCGGCGTTGAAAGGCGTTGAGATACAGGACGGCAAAGGACATAAAGACAACTTCTACCACACCCTTGAAGTGCTTGATAATGTGGCTAATAGCGGCGGTGACCTATGGCTTAGATGGGCAGCAGTGCTGCATGACATCGCAAAGCCGCTGACAAAACGATTCGAGAAGGAAGCAGGCTGGACATTCCACGGACACGAGGTGAAAGGCGCCAGGATGGTGCATAAGATTTTCGCTAATTTCAAGCTCCCGCTCAATGAGAAAATGAAATATGTGGAGAAACTGGTTTACCTCCATCTCCGCCCTATCGTGTTGGCTCAAGACATAGTAACTGACTCAGCAGTAAGACGTTTGCTCTTTGACGCAGGCGACGATATCGACGACCTGATGACGCTATGCGATGCCGACATCACCTCAAAAAACGAGGAGAAAAAAGCTCGTTTTCATAAAAATTTCCAGATAGTGCGTCAAAAACTCAAGGAGATTGAGGCGAAAGACCATCTGCGCAACTGGCAGCCGCCCGTCGATGGTAAAGTCATCATGGAGACATTCGGAATCCCCGAGAGCCGCGAGGTGGGAGTGATAAAAAATGCTATCAGAGAGGCGATTTTAGACGGTGTAATCGGCAATAATTTCGCGGAAGCATATCAGTTTATGAAAGAGAAAGGCTCCGAACTCGGCCTGAAAATAGTGAAGGAAGTCACTGAGCCTGTGGAAGTTAAGTCAAACGGCCCCGTGCCGGTGAAGAATCAATGAACAAGAAATATCTCATAGTGCTTGCCGGTCCGACGGCATCGGGAAAGACCGCCACGGCGATAAAACTCGCAAAAGCCTTTGACGCCGAGATAATCTCCGCCGACAGCCGGCAGTTTTATAAGGAGATGTCCATCGGAACAGCCGCGCCAACTGATGAGGAATTGCGCCAAGTTAAGCATAATTTCGTACATCATCTTAGTATTAAAGAAAAATATGATGTCGCTGATTATGAAAGAGATGTATTATCTTATTTAAAGAATTACTTTAAGACTAATGATATTGCTGTCATGACGGGTGGCTCAGGGCTTTTCATAGATGCGGTGTGCAACGGATTGGATGCTATGCCTGACATCTCGGATGAGATTCGGGCTAAGGTCACAAAGATATATGAGGACGGCGGCATCGAAGCATTGCAAAAGGAAGTCGAGAAAGTTGACAACGAGTATTTTCAGATTGTTGACAGACAGAACCCCAGGAGACTTCAGCGTGCATTAGAGGTCTATTGCCAAACCGGGAAGCCCTACTCCACTTTCAGGCAGAAAAACACGGCAGAGCGTGATTTTGATATTATAAAGTTGGCGATTCTTTGGGACAGAGACAAGCTTATTGAGAGGATTAATAGGCGTGTTGACAAGATGATGGCCGAAGGACTGCTTGACGAGGTTAAGTCCGTTTATCAATATCGACAGCTAAATCCTTTAAACACAGTGGGTTACAAGGAGCTTTTCGATTATCTTGACGGAAAATGCACTTTGGAGCAGTCTGTGGAGCAAATCAAGATAAGCACGCGACAATACGCCAAACGTCAGATGACTTGGCTGCGCAAAAACAATGATTATCAATGGTTTAAGATTGAGCAGACTGACGAGATGATTGATTATGTCAAAAAGATTACAGTTAACGGTTTACGGTTTACAGTTTAAAAGTTTATTCAAGTCATCCTTTAATTTAGTTGTATTTTCAAAGCGCAAGGCGTTGATTCCCACGGACTTAGCTCCTTCAACATTTTTTATGTTATCGTCGATGAAGAGGCTTTCATCGGCTTTGAGATGGTAAGTGTCCAGCAAAGTATGGAAAATCTCCGGATTGGGCTTTAGTTGCTTGACTTCGCCGCTGACAACGATGTTGTCGATTAACTCGAATATGCGATATTTCTTTTTCACCTCTGGAAAGGTCTCCGCCGACCAGTTTGTGAGACCATAAATAATCGGGAATCCATTCTCTTTCAATGACTTGATAAGGTCATACATTCCCGGAATCTCCTCTCCCATGGTGTCCATCCAATTGGTTTGGTAGAGTTTGAGGGCTTCGGCATATTTCGGAAACAAGGCTGAGCGTTCTTTCACAGCCTGCTCGAATGGCTTTCCGCCGTCCATCTCAGCGTTCCACTCGCTGTTGCAGACGTTCTCAACGAAATAGTCTGACTCTTCGATGTTGTTGAAATATTTGTCAAAAAGGTAATGCGGGTTCCAGTCGACGAGTACTCCGCCGAAGTCGAAAATTATGTTTTTTATCATGGTTTGCTATTTTATCTTTGCCATAAATTTAACAATATCAACGATATATCTTATATGGACTCCTTCTCCGATGATGCCGTCGTCGTCGGATGCCGTGACTTTGAACGTAAGTTTCCGTCCTTCTATTTCCTCTAAGATAGCTGTCGCTTTTATCGTCGCGCCTATTTTTGAAGGCTTCACATGCGACGTGCTGATATGTGCGCCCACTGTGGTGGAGCCTTCGGGCAAATCATTCCCAACGGCAGTCATTGCTGCGTTTTCCATTAGCCCTATCATAGCCGGTGTGGCGAATACATCAAGTCCGCCGGAGCCGTAAGTGCGGGCGGTGTTTGAATTGTCAACAATTACAGTTGAAGTATGAGATAATCCGATTTTTAACATAAAAATAATTTTAGTGCAAAAATAATAAAAATAATAATACACTCGTCATTTCAAGTGAAGCGGAGCGGAATATGGATGAGATTTCTCCGCTACGCCTAACGGCTCCGGTGGAAATGACGTCAGAGGAATTTAAGTTGTTTTTTCCAGTATTTCCAGTCGGGCATCATCTCTTCCAGGAGGGAGTAGAAGGCTGCTTGGTGGTTGAAATATACAAGATGGCACATCTCATGTATGATGACCTGTCGGATGCAGTTCTCGGGAAGCTTTATCAGTTGGAGGTTGAGGCTGATACGGCCTTTTCGTGAGCAGCTCCCCCATCGTGAGCGCATGTCGCGGATGCTGATTTTTGTGGGGGCGACGTTATATTTGTTGAATTTTTCGGTTATCGGAGGAATCAGTTCGCCGAAGACCACTTTGGCACGATTTTTGTACCACTTATTCATTTGGCTTTCAACCAATTCGGGCGATTTCACACTGACAACGAGACAGTTGCCATCAGTCTCGACTGAGTTTTTGTTGCTTTCCACAACTTGCAGCACATATTTCTCGCCAAGATAGTAATGAGTCTCGCCCGAAGTGAATGTTTTCTTTTGATTATCAGCGTTTTGAATCTTATCGTAATGATTAAAAATCCATCGTTTGTGTTGGTTCAGGAATGATATCATGTCGCTTTCGCGGAACATCAGAGGTGCTTTCACCTCGATGACGCCGTCGCGACGGATGCGGGCGGTGATGCTACGGCGGCGTGCTCTGATGAACTCGCAGCGTAACTCTCTGTCGTTGATGATGATGGTTTTAATCATTTGAGTTTTGCAATAAAGCGTCCGATGTCAACAATTGTTGATGAAATATGAGATAATCCGTGAAGCATGTTGATATTTTCTGCAAAGATAAGAAAAATTAAAACTCTGTTTCCAGATACGATCTCCCTATTTCATGAAGTTTCGCTAAAATTTCTTTTTCCCGTTCTTTTGAAGGCTTTTTGAACCCGTTGATGTAATTTCTTAACAATGTGGCGTTGAGTCCGGCAATTTTCGCAAATTCAGTGATGTTTATCTCCTTATGAACGAGGAAAAATCGTTGGAAATCAGATGGCTCTGCATCTTCATAGAGAAAACTCTCGAAACTCACATCAACGTCGAGATCTCGCCAATGTATGCCATCGAAACCGAAAGAATAGGCGTTCCTCTCCTCATCTGAGGCATCTGTCAGTTTTTGATACCACAGTAGCGATTGCTTGTAAACGTTGCCGTTTTCATCTTCACCGACGAGATGTTCAGCGTCGAACCATATCTTTGTTATTTTCATCTTCGTATCCGAATTTTTCATTCCAGAACTTGACTATCAAGTCTTTATTGGCATCAACGACCTCTGTTATCTTTTTCAAATCTCTCGCTTTGATGTAGTGTTTTTCTTTCAAAACAAAATTCTGACCATCCCAATCATATTTTGCAAAATCACCGTTTCCTTCAACGTGAATGTGAATCGGCTCGTGTTCTCTTGAATAAAAGAAGAACGAAAAGCCATAAAATCTAAAAATCTCGGGCATAAATTTTAATTTTAAATTCCGCCGCAAAGATAGGAATTATTTTTGATACCCAAAAGGTTTTTTAAAAAATTATTTTCGTTTCAGTTCTTTCAGAGCCTGGCAAAGCTGATCCGGGCAGGATGTGATTTTATTTCCGCAGCGTATTCCTTCCAGTTTGCTGATGACATCATCGATTTTCTGTCCTGTGACGAGTCGGCTGATGCCTTGTAGGTTTCCGTTGCAGCCGCCGAGGAAAGCCACGTTTTGGATGATATTGTCATCATCGGCCGTCACGTCGATGAGGATTGAGCAGGTGCCTTGAGTGTTGTATTGAATGTGTTTCATTTTATCTTGTAATTTCTTTGTAAAGCGACAATCCTTTCATTGTGAGAATATTTCTGGCAAGGATGGTGAGGTGATTGTGGGGATAACATATTTTGATTGTTTGTGTGAAACATGTTCTGTGCTTGTTCAGTACTTGTTCGGGTGTACTCATCGAAGTTCAGATATAGTTGATTCTCAGACATTTAAGTGCAAATGATTATCTCTGCAAAGATACAAAAAATAATTGAAAGTCTGGTATTTTTTATTATTTTGTTACTTTCCATCAAGGGAAAAGGGACAAACAAACAACCTGATAAGGCATTTTGAATAATAATAGTTTATTAGCTTAATAGCTTAGAAGTTTAAGCATTTTGTAAAAATAATTTTACAATTAATCCCTTGACAAATAATAAATTATAACGTAATTTTGCAGCCATAGAATTCATCATTATTTTTGAAATCTTTTAAACTTATAATAAATGGATAATCAAATTCTTTTACCTGCAGATGTCCGGAATTCAGAGAAATCGGTAATTATCTACAGAAGCGAGGACGGCACGATTCAACTTGAAGTGCAATTGTTTAACAACACTGTGTGGATGAATAGGCAACAAATGGCAACTCTCTTTGATCGTGATGTCAAAACTATCGGCAAACACATAAACAACGCACTTGATGAGGAATTAAAAGGGTACCCAACTGTCGCAAAATTTGCGACAGTTCAACAAGAAGGCAATCGATATGTCAATAGAAATGTTGATTATTATAGTTTGGATATGGTGCTTTCTGTTGGTTATCGAGTTAAATCACAACGTGGCATAGATTATCGCCATTGGGCTAATCAGAAACTGAAGGATTATTTATTGAAAACTCATACAATCAACAGCAGAATTGATCGATTAGAAGTTAAGGTTCACAAACTGGAAGAAAAAACAAATGCCATTGATTCCGAAATTCACAGTCAACTTCCGCCCCATGAAGGGATTTTCTACAACGGCCAGATATTCGATGCTTACAACTTCGTCTCCGATTTGGTCAGAAAAGCAAAGAAAGACATCATTCTAATTGATAACTATGTTGATGATTCTGTTCTAAAAATTCTAAACAAACGAGAAGATAATGTTTCAGCCACGATTTATACAGCTCATATTTCTGAAAATCTTAAATTAGATTTAGAAAAGCATAACTCCCAGTATCATCCTATAAACATTGAGCATTTCAACAAATCGCACGACAGATTTCTGATTATTGACGACGAAGTTTATCATATCGGAGCCTCATTAAAAGATTTGGGAAAGAAGATGTTCGCATTCTCAAAAATGGAAATCGGGAAAGAGATAGTTCTTTCAATTGCGGAAACCAATTAATTCGGCCTTGATCTTTTCGTTTCATGTTCCATCAAGCTTCTAAGCTGAGATGTCCCACATTCATCAATATGGTTGTCACTTTCAAGTCTTCTTTGATTTTTTATTTGATTTAAAGTGCAAAAATAAAAAAATATCGTACCTTTGCAAAAAATATTGATAATTATGGATTTGAACATTTCTTATTGCTCCGACAAGTACCAATATACGATGGGCAAGTCGTTCTACGACAATGGGATGAAGGACAAACGCGCTGTGTTCAACCTCTTCTACCGTAAGGCTCCCGACACCAACAACTGGGCGGTGGTCTGCGGCGTGCGCGAGGTGTTGAAGATGGTGGAGGGTCTCGGCAAAGCCGACGAGAGCTTCTTCGAGCAGTTTCTGCCCGGCGAGGAATATGCCGAGGTTCGCAAATATTTCGCAACGATGAAGTTCACCGGCAACATCTATGCCATGCGTGAGGGCGAGATAGCGTTTCCAAAACAGCCCATCATCACCATCGAGGGCCCCATCATCGAGGCGCAAGTGCTTGAGACTCCTATGCTTTGCATCATGAACCATCAGATGGCGGTGGCTACCAAGGCGTCGCGTGTCACACGTAGCACCTACAAGCCCGTCAGCGAGTTCGGAAGCCGTCGCGCACATGGCCCTTGGGCTGCTATCTACGGCGGAAAAGCAGCATATATCGGTGGCTGCCAAAACTCTTCCAATATCGTGAGCGGCGCGGAGTTTGGCTTCCCTTCGTCGGGAACGATGGCACACAGCTACGTGACCTCGTTCGGTGCTACGGTGAAAGGCGAATACGAGGCGTTCGACAAGTATATCAAGACTCATAAAAACGAGGTGCTGGTGCTTCTCGTTGACACATACGACACACTGCGTTGCGGACTGAAAAACGCTATCAAAGCATTCAAAGCCAACGGGATAGACGACTCCTACCCTTACGGCTACGGCATCCGTCTCGACAGCGGAGACCTCACCTACCTCTCTATTCACGCCCGCGAGATGCTTGACAACGCAGGCATGAAAAACTGTAAGATATTCGCAACCAACGCATTAGACGAATATCTCATCACAGAACTTGAACGTCAAGGATGTAAGGTGGACAGCTACGGCGTGGGCGACGCCATCGCGACAAGCAAACACAACCCTTGCTTCGGCAACGTTTATAAATTGGTGCAAGTCGATGACATGCCTGTCTTGAAACGCTCTGAAGAAAGCAGCAAACTGATAAATCCGGGATTCCAGATAACATATCGTATCATCAGAAATAACAAATTCAAAGTCGATGTGACTTGTCTGAGAGGCGACACGCTTTCGCAAGCCATTGAGAATCACGGAGAAATAACTCTGCGTGATGAAAACGACAGATTGAAATCAACCACCTTCCCGGCCGGAAAATATGAATATCGTATCTTGCAGCCGCAGGTGATGAAAGACGGCAAAGTGATTCTTGAGGACATCCCGATTCAGGAGAAACGCCAATATTATCTCGACAATCTGGCGCATCTCGACGACACCGAGAAACGTCTCATCAACCCGCATTACTACAAATGCGACATCTCAGATGACCTATACGATTTAAAGGAAAGGCTCATCACCAATATCGTGAGGGAAATTGAAGAGTTTGAAAATGAATGAAAATAGCGTTCAACGCATTGTCATTCAATCCTAAGGTCTTGAATGCCTGTGACTTCATGCTCGCTGATGCCGTCAATGACCACTTTCACTGACTTAATCGGACGCTGAGGATAGCAGAACGCCCTGTAGCCATCAGTGACATCGTACACGAATCTGTCGCCGAGATAGTATTTCTCGCCATCGTACGAGTATTCGATATGTCCGTTCAAGATGCCATATACCGCTAAGGTGTAATAGCCGGTACACATCCCAATCGACTGACACTCAACAGGTTCGTCGAACGTGAATTTGATATAGTCGCCATCGGCAATTTCACGCGAAGTGAAACAATATGTGTTCAAGTCATAATCGACAAGCCTCTCAATATCCTCAAAAAACGGAATGTTTGACTCCACTCTTGTCGGCGGCTTCAAATAATGATGCGTCTCGATGTTGCGCGCGCCTCTTGCGATACTTGAACGGTATTTGTAAAATGTCGCAAAACGGTATCGCTCCGGGTTGTTCGTCTTTATAGGGTTGGTGTATCTGCTTGATTTTTCATCAGGCTCACTGCCGTCGTTGGTGTATCTTATTTGCAAGATGTCGTTTTCGGCTGATGCCACAAGTCTCTCCTTCTCATAAACCACCTCTGGCGGCGATATTCTGAACTTCCATCCCATCGCGTCGAGGCGCTCATATTGTGAGTTGAAAAGACGTTGCTTGAAGTCGCCGTAATCGGGCTTAGTCTGACACCATCCAATTTCCGACAAGGCTAAAAGCTTCGGAAATACCTGATAATCAACGAAATCCTGCACTCCTAAGCATTCCGACCAGCATCCGCCCTGAGGACCTAAAACGAGTTTCTTCTCATCATCGTTCAAGTTTACATCGCCTGTCGGGTCGAAGCTGTAGGCTTTTTCCAAAGAGGTGATGCCTGCCCATTTTAGGCCGCGTTCGTCATCGCTTTGTCTCATGTCGAAATACATGTATTGCGCTATCTGCATCACCGTCGGATGGCCTTCTTTCACCGATTTCATGGCTCTGTCGAGACTTGCCCAGGCGTAAACCACCGTCTCCGGGAGCAGCTCGCCTCCATCGATTATCTCATCCCAACCGCCCATGGTTTTACCGTGTTTCGCCAGAATCTGTTCCAGTCTTCTCACGAAATGACTTTGAGGCTCGTCGATTTCACTGCAAAGGGGGCATTCTCTCCATGAGTCTTTGTTTACTTCGTCGCCGCCGATGTGGAAAATCTTCGAGGGAAACAGTGCCGCCATCTCCCCGATGATGGTGTCGAGCATGGTGTAGTTTTCCTCCCTGCCGACGCACCACACGTTGTTCGACTCCCATTGGACGCTGTAATGTTTCCCTTTGGTCTTGCACAAAACCTCAGGGTAGCTCACGGCCACCGCCTTGCTATGACCGGGCAGGTCGATTTCCGGGATGATGTTGATGTTTCTGTCAGACGCGTATCTCACTATCGATTTTATCTCTTCTTGGGTGTAAAACCCGCCGTTTCGTTCCATGCCGGAGGCGTAAGCGGGCTTCAACAGCTCGTCGGCACCGCGCCATGCACCGATTTCCGTGAGTTTCGGATAACTCTTGATTTCCACCCTCCATCCCTGGTCATCGGTGAGATGCCAATGGAAATTGTTGATTTTATAATACGACAAGGCGTCGATAAACCTGTAGATAAACGCCGTGTCGAAGAAAGTGCGTGACACGTCGAGGTGCATGCCACGGTAATGAAACCGCGGGCTGTCGCTGATGCTCATTGTCGGTACCTTCACCGCATTGGTTTTATCACGTTTCCTGACGTCGTGTCTTGCATAGACATTGCTCGGCATCATCTGTAGCAACGTCTGTATGCCATAGAACGCGCCTTCTCTTGAGCCTGCCAGAATGCGTATGCAGTCGTGATTTACCAAAAGCTTGTAAGATTCTTTATCATCCTGATTATCAACGATTTCAATGCTGATATAGTTGCCTGCTCTTTTGTTGGGCTGAATCTTGAAGGCGCCTTTGCGGAATGCTGTCTGCAGATGCCGTTGCAGATACTCGGCGTTGAACGTGTTGTCATCGTCACCGCACACTATCACCGTCTTTCTGTCGATTTTGAAGCTCTCCCCTTTCGACACCTCCATCTTGGCCGGCTTCGGGACGATGTCGAGGTTGGCTTTGATTGTGGTGCTGTGAATATACAAAAACGCTATGATGAGGGCGACGATGAGCCTCTCTGATGTTTTCATCTTGTTCCATCTGAAAATCAACAAAATGACGAATAGCGCGATGATTATTTTCATGACTGTCTGTTTTTTTCTTTTGTTTCAGAGATTCTGCCTGTCAATTATGAAAAAAAGCCGCTCTATCGCGGCTCTTAATCATTTGATTTTGTTTATGAGTTCCGGCAGCATTCTGACGCAAGCCATCTCTTTCCATTTCTTCTTTGCCTCGATGCCGGGCATCCCGAAGTATGTGGTTCCAGGCTCGGTGTCTTTGTCGATTGCTGTGTAGGCGAGTACCGTTGTTCCTTCGGCGATGACGAGGTCTTTGTTGACCGCCGACATCGACCATATCGCCACGTTGTCTTTCACTGTCGAGACGCCACCTATGGCGCAATGTGCTCCGAGGAAGCAGTTCTTGCCGATCTTGGCATCGTGCCCCACCTGCACATGGTTATCAGTCTTGGTGCCTCTGCCTATCACGGTGTCGCTGGTCACTCCGATGTCGATGGCGCACAAGGCACCTATCTCCACGTCGTCCTCAATGACGACACGTCCGCATGACTCGAACTTCACCTGACGGTCGGGGCCGCGATGCTGGAAATAGCAGGCATCGGCGGCGATGACAGTGCCGCTGTTGATGATGACGTTGTCGCCGATGACCGTGTGGTTGTTGATGGTCACGTTGGCATGGATGATGCAGTTCTTGCCGATTTTCACGTGTTCCGCCACGAATGCGCCCGGCTGTATTATGGTGCCCTCGCCTATCTCGGCCTTTGGGCTTACCATCACCGTGGCCGGCTCAAAACGACGGTACGACAAGATGACCTTGTTGAAAGCGTCGAACGGGCAGTCGTGGACGATGAGGGTCTTGCCTTCAGGACATTCCACATCAGCAGTGTTGATGATGATGGTGGTCGCCGCTGAGTTCAGCACTCTCTGGTAATATTTCGGATGATCGACAAATGTGATGTCGCCGGCCTCCACCTCATGAAGCTCGTTAAGCCCGGTGATTAAACGGTTGGCATCACCTATGACTTCAGTCGCACCAATAAAGTCGGCGATGCATCTGGCAGTCGTTGCTGGTTCAATTCTCATATTATTCTCTTACTCTTTCTGTGTATTCCCCTGTACGGGTGTCAACTCTGATTTTATCGCCTGTGTTGATGAACAACGGCACTCTCACTGTCGCGCCTGTCTCCACTGTGGCGTCTTTCATGGCGTTGGTGGCGGTGTTGCCCTTCTCACCAGGCTCTGTATATGTCACCTCAAGGACAGTCTTCACCGGCAACTCAGCGAAAAGCACTGTGTCTGTCGATGTGTCGAAAACAACGTCGCAAACGTCACTTTCCTTAAGGAAATCGACACCTGTAATAAGATCTTTCATCAGAGGAATCTGCTCGTAGTCTTCCTGATTCATGAAAATGTAATCTTCACCTTCTTTGTAAAGATACTGATACTGACGATGTTCAACGCGGACATCCTCAAGTTTTTCACCGATATCGAAACGACGCTCCAATGTGCGGCCGTCAACCACGCTCTTCAGCTTTATACGCATGATGGTGTTGCCCTTGCCAGGTTTAACATGCTGGAAGTCAACGCAAAAATAAAGTTTGCCATCCATTCTGATGCAGCTTCCGATCTTAATGTCTTGTGAGTTAATCATATCACTTAATTTAAAGTTAACAAATCAAAAATTTCGGCGCAAAGATACAAAATATTTTTAAATTATAACAATATCTTTTAAAATTTCCTTCTCTGCCAATGAATTAAGCTTACCCAACAGCATCGACTTGGCATAAAACAGCTCGTTTCTCAGCGAATCGGCATCAACTTTTACGTAAAAAACGCCGTTTTTGATGCTTGTCTGCAAAGTGTGCGTGTTGATGAAGTCGCCTGCGACATCTTTCCAGCCGTCAAGGATTCTCTGCTCGTCCAAGGCGTCATCCCTGTGGTTGTCGTGATAAAACGCCTTTATCATCTCACCCAATGTCGTAAGATTATTGTCACTCATCGCTTGCCACCTTTCCCTGCGCCACTTCAAAAATCTTGTGGTTTACTTCAATGTTGTCCAACAGATATTGAATCCTTTGCCGTTGAGTGTCAGTGATAAACACTTGTCCGAAGTAATCGTTTCCGACAAGTTTCACTAACTGGGCGACACGGTTCTCGTCGAGTTTGTCAAAGATGTCATCGAGAAGCAGTATGGGCTTGAAACCCACTTTGTGATAGCTGAAATCGAACTGCGCGAGCTTCACCGCCACCATGAACGACTTTTGCTGCCCTTGCGAGCCGAACTTCTTAACCGGATGATTGTCAATGAGAAACAGCAAGTCATCCTTGTGGATCCCCACATTCGTGTACGACGAATATCTGTCTTTCTCAAGACTTTCCCGCAGCAGCAGCTCCATCGGTTTCTCATGCAACGCGCTGTCGTAAACGATGTCAACTTTTTCCGATGTGCCCGACACGATGTCGTAATATTGTTGGAAAATGGGCATGAAATCATGTATGAATGCCTTTCTTTTCTCGTAAATCGGGCCGGCGTACCTGATGAGTTGCTCATCCCAGAGTGCTAAGAGGCTGGCGTCGAAAAAACGGTTTTCCCAAAACTGTTTGAGCTGGGTGTTGCGTTGCGCCAACACCTTGTTATATTGCAGCAAATCGCCGAGATACACGGAGTCGAACTGCGAGATGACGCCGTCGATGAATTTTCTCCGCAAGTCGCTGCCGTCGTTAATCAAATCGCTGTCGTACGGCGAAATCATCACAAGCGGGATCTTGCCAATATGGTCGGCAAGACGCTCGTACTCTTTTTTGTTGCATCTGAACGACTTTTTCGTCGCTTCCTTCTGCACGCATGAAATCGTCTGGCTCTCGTCGTTGTCGGTAACGAAATCGCCGTGAATGGCGAAGAAATCCTCCCCGTGGAGTATGTTTTGCTTGTCGGATGTCGTGAAATAGCTTTTGCAGAAAGCTAAGTAGTAAATGGCGTCAAGAATATTGGTCTTCCCTGCCCCGTTGAGTCCCACGAAGCAGTTGATTTTCTCTGAGAACAGCATATCGGCCGACTCGCAGTTTTTGAAATTTGTCAGCTTTAACTCCTTGAGAAACATTTACTTGCCTTTCTTTGTCAATCTGTCAAGATTGGTTGATATGGTGATGTAGTTCGGTGAGCCATATATATGCATCTCCGACCTTGAGTAGTTTATGCTGAGTTGCCATATTTTTATCCCGACGCCGTATGAGAACCCGCACATGCCTTTCTTTGTGGGGGTCTGCAGATTCTGTCGCATCCCGTAGTTGTAAGCCGCTCTCAAGACGAGGTTCTTCCCGATGTATATCTCGCCGCCAAACACAAGATGTCTCATCATATTGTCGGCGAATTGCGCCGCTGAGCTTTTTTTCTTTGTGGTGCCTGTCAGCGGGTCGTAATTGCCCTCCAAATCAAGCGGGTCGTCGTAAGTGAGGTCCCATTTCTGGATGTTCTCGTAAACGATGCTGAAGAGGAACGGCATGTGCTCAAGCCGTTTCGAGACGCCTGCCGACATCCTGAACGGCAGTTCGTTACGGTCGCCTTCGAAGTTGGAATACAGCTCATAACCGATGTTTCTCGCTGTCAGTGAAAACATCCAGCCTTCGCCGGTCCTGTAGCAGCCTGCGACATCCACTGCCAAAGCGAATGTCTTGAAACGCTCATATTGTATGCCGGCGAACTTCACATTGGCACCTATGCTCCAATGTGGCGTCAGCTGGCGCCCCCAGCCTATCATGATGTTGTAATCCGACGGTGTGAACGTGCCGCCGTCAGCATTGCCATATTCATCGGTGTAGAGGAAATCGCCGAAACTGTGATAAAGCACCGTGCCGGTGAAAGTGCCTATATTACCGAAGGAACGGCCGTATTGCGCCATGCCATAGTTGATGTCTGCATAATAATTGACGTAAGATAACACCAAGGCGTTATGCATGTCGCTGTTAATCAACGCCGGATTGTATATCCCAAGCTCGATGTCGGAATCATATACCGATAAATCGGTGTTGCCGAGTGCCGCCACCCTCGCAGAACTCGTCATGTCGAGAAAACCATACGCGCCCTTCGACGTTTGTCCATGTATTTCAGCGACAAACATCGTCAAAAAACTCAATATGACTAATAATCTCTTCATATCTCTAATGGCTAACAGCTAATGGCTAATAGCTATTTCTCCAACAATCCCAATCCTTTTTTCTCGATTTTCCCTGCATCAGTAAGCTTCTTCGCGAGCTTATCGAGTATTCCGTTGACGAAAATCTTGCTCTTAGGGGTGCTGAAATACTTTGAAATCTCAATATATTCGTTCATCGTGACCTTCACTGGAATGAACGGGAAGCATACGAACTCGGTGAGAGCCATTTTGAGTATTATCATGTCCATCAGGCAGATGCGCTCTTTTTCCCAGTTGTTGGTGTTGTCGGCGATGAGTTTTCCGAACTCCTCGTAATGGTTTATCGTCTCGCGGAACAGCTCTTGGATGAATTCCTCATCGGCGTTGGCCTCCACATTCTCTGTCTTGTAAATCTCAGGCAGTTTCGTGTTGACGTCGAAGTTTTTCATCTTGGTGAAAAATTCAATCAGCATGGAGCTAACTAAATGATAATCATCGCAGAAGTATATGCTTTTGTCTTCATAGAAATCCTGCAGCACGTCAAGGTCGGCGAAATATTCGCTTATCATGGTGACGATGAATTTCTTGTCGCTCGCGAAGTTGTCGGTCTTGTCGGCCATGTATTTCTTATATTCCGGGGTGTCTTTCATCATGGTGTAGTATTTTTTCACCACATCCTGATGGTCGTCGGCCCAGTTTATCTTCAGCGCAGCCTCGTGTTTCTTGAAATCAACGTTGTCTTCAATCACGTTGAGAAGGCGGTTGTTCACATATTTCATGTTCGGATGCAGATCCTCGTATGTCGGAATGTATTTGTGCTTGTTCTCGGTGATTTTATTCTCCGCGAAGCGTTTTGTCTCAACGAGGAACGACAGCTGCCAGATGAACAGCTCGTACAGCTTGCCGATGCTCTCGAGCAAATTCTTAATTCCGTTGTTGATGTTGGTCTCGCCCGATTCGATATAGGCGTAAAGGGCTTGCAACACTTTGATTCTCAAAAACCTTCTGTTTAACATGGTTTAAAAAATTAAAAAACTTTTCAGACTGCAAAGATACAAAATTTATCGTTTCAGCAACATTCTGAATAAGATATTAAAATCTTTCTGTATGGTATAGTCGCGGGCGTACATCACGTTCAGGCGGCCGCGCGCCTCGTCGGACAGCTCTCCCTCGGCAATCGACGAAGGATTGTAAATGCCTTTCTTGATGTTTGGAAGACGTTGGACGTCAATGACTTCGGTAGGACAATAGCCCACCCATGAATAACGCCCGAACAGCACCTTGAAGCAGTCGCCAAGGAACTTGACGGGCTTGTTGACAAACCAAGCGGCGAATATCCAGAAAACGATGCCGAAAAATGATATGGAGAAGTCGAAAAGACGTTTTTTCCTTTTGTTTTGGACGGTGCTGATAGTGCGGATATCAACGGTATAGAGGTCGCCGCGCGTGTTGATGGAGTTGCTGCCTATTATCGACAAGGTGTCAACAGGCGCTATTTTGTAATCGAGTTTGTTGGCGTGCCATGCCACCATCTTGTCGATAATCTCCTGGTGTGTGATGTCCTTTGAGCAGAAAATTATCTCGGTGATCTTGTAAATGCCAATGATGTCAGGCACTTGCGCGATATTGCCGAGGTAGTTGTCAGGAACGTCTTTCTCGTTGTCGGGCATAACTAAACCGACGAAATCAGGCTTGATGGAGGTGCTTTTCAGCAGCCGTTCAACACGTTTTGTCTCATCGGGTCCACCAATCACTAAAAAACGTTTTTTGGCATTCTTACCATATTGAAAATCATGTAGTTTGAGTACATAACCTAAAGTTCTGCTTAAAGTCATTTGCAATGCCATCCAGATGGTCCCTAAGAGTATCAGGGCTCTTGAGAAACGCAGATGTGTGGGGAGCAGAGCATATAAAATCAGGATTATGACGCTGCCTATCAAGGTGCCGCCGACAGCCGGATAAATACGGTAAGGCTTGTCGTAACCGCCTACAAAATAAGATGTTACGAGCCATATCAGCAGATAAACCGGCAATATTATCGTGAAAAGCGGTGTCATGGGATATGAGCCGGTGCCGTCGTATATCATGTAATGCCCCCAGAAATAACTGATGGCGGCAAGACCTGCATAGCCTATCACTGCCTCGATGAGCGGCATGTAAATCTTGCCCAGAAACTGCGACAGCAAGGCGAGAAATGCCCTGAAATATATCGCAAGGTTGATGAAAAACGAGAACAGCCGCGCCCTGTGTTGCCCGAAATGCTTCTTGGCGAATATCTCCATCGCCTTGTAAAACACAAAGACATAGTTGACGCTGGTCTTCTTTGTGCTTTCTCCTTTATAATGTATGATGCGCGTCTCTGGGAAATAGTAGTTCTTGTATCCCGCCAAAGTGATGCGGTACGACAGGTCGATGTCCTCGCCATACATGAAAAACGTCTCGTCGAGAAGCCCGCATTTTTCAAGCGTCTCACGCCTTAGCATCATAAACGCGCCTGCAAGTATGTCAACCGAATTGACCTCATCTTCAGGCAGATAGCCGAGATGGTATTTCGAGAAACGCCGCGAATGCGGAAACAGCTTTGAAAGCCCGAAAATCTTATAGAATGCCGTCATCGGGGTGGGCAGACCGCGTTTCGACTCGGGCAGAAACTGTCCCTTGCCATCGACCATCTTCACGCCGAGACCGCCGGCATCGGGATGCGAGTCCATGAAAGATATGCACTTGCTGAAGGTGTCGTCCTCCACCACGGTGTCGGGATTGAGCAGCAGGACGTACTCGCCTTTCGATACCCTTATCGCCTGATTGTTGGCCTTCGCGAAACCCACATTGTCCTTGTTGGCGATGACTCTCACGTCAGGAAACTTCGTGGCAAGCATCCTCAACGAGCCGTCAACGGAGTTGTTGTCAACAACAAACACCTCTCCCTCAATGCCTTCCATGGCGCGACGCACTGAAAACAAGCATTGCTCAAGAAAATGCTCGACGTTATAATTGACTATGACGACAGATAATTTCATTACCATCTTTTAAAACGGCAAAAATAAACAAAATATTATTGCGACGATTTTTTATTTCATAAAATAATTTAGTTATCTTTGCGCTTTATTTGTATGATGGATTTTGACAAGAAGATACGGTTTGGCGTGATGCTCGACGGCGACACCCTCGAACAATGGCAGCTTGAATGTGTTAATCTGCTGACAGACAATGGCGTAGAGCTGGTATTGGTCATCAAAAACGGTGACAAGCACAAGCCTTATAAGTCGTTTGCCGACAAGCTTTTGCATTATCCGTACCGACAGATTTTGTTCAGGATTTGGCACAGGTATTTCTTCAAACCCGATGCGAAAAAGTTGACGGCATTTCGACCGGAGCGTGGCGGAGTGGAGAAATCTCCCGCTATAATGACTGTAATCCCAACAATCAAAGGCATTTCCACGTATTTTGATAAAGAAGACATTGCCGTGATCAAATCCTTCGGCCTCGACTTCATCCTTCGTTTCGGCTTCGACATTATCAGAGGCGAGGTCTTGAATTGCGCCAAGTACGGTGTCTGGTCGTTTCATCATGACGATGAACGTGTTGTGCGCGGCGGCCCGCCCGGATTCTGGGAGTTCATGCGGAAAATCCCGCAAAACGGCGTCATTTTGCAACAGCTGACCGATGAATTGGATAAAGGTATGATAATCAGTCGTTTACAGTTCAATACAGAGCTGCATTCCTATAAATTTCATCTCAACAAATTGCTGAAGGAATCGGCGTTTATGCCTTTGCAGGCCTGCAAGAGACTGATTGTCAACGGAAAAATAGAGCCTGAGCTGTCGCAGTCGAACGCGCCTATATTGCATCCGCCGAAGAATATGCAAATGCTCAGGTATTTCTGGCTTTGTTGCTGGAGAAAGGTGTCGTTCCATTTCAACTATCTCTTCCGACAAGAAGACTGGAATGTTGGCTATTATATTGATAATCAATCATCTCCGCATTGGTTGAATCCGCCAAAGTCAGACTATTTCGCCGACCCGTTTGTAATCTCAAATGAAGAAGACACCTATCTGTTTTTTGAATGGTTTTCAAACAAAAACGGGAAGGCAGACCTCGCCGTTGCCAAGAAATCGGAGAATTTTGAGGTTTATCATAAGATAACTGATTTTCCGGAGCATCGCTCCTACCCTTTTGTGTTTGAATATCAAGGTGTTATATATTGTGTGCCGGAAGCGAACAAAACAAATAAGGTGTCGTTGTACAAATTTGAAGATAATAAATTGACATTGGACTGCGATTTATTAAACGGCTGTTATGTGGATTCCACCTTGTGTCATCATGATGACGGCAAATGGTATCTTTTCACTACGCCACAAAAAGCGTCGCACACCCATCTTATGATATTTGTCGCAGACGAGTTGCGGGGCACGTATCGCCCTCATTTCAACAATCCCGTTAAGGTTGATTGCTCCGACTCGCGCATGGCCGGAAAGATACAAAAAATCGACGGTGATTTGGTTCGCCCGGGGCAAAACAGCACTCGTCACTATGGTGAAAGCATTACTTTAAATAAAATACTTCAACTTGATGAATATCAATATATTGAAGAAACAATAAAAGAGATAAAACCTGATGAAAAATGGAAGTATAACCGAGGCATTCACACCATCAACAGCGACGGTGGCGTTACTGTTTTCGACGCCAAACGGTTTGCTTTCAGCTGGCAAGGACTGTTGCAACAAATACGCCAACGCACTAAAGTCTAAGGTCTAAAAACAAAAAGATGTTAAAAAAAATATTCGGCACATTCGGAACCCGCGTCTTGAACGCCATCTGCAACTTCATAACGTTGTGGTTTGGAACGCATTATCTCGGTGCGGAGGCATGGGGCATCGGCGGCATAGTGCTTCTCGACGTGTCGCTGCTGCTCATTGGAGTGGAGTTTCTTGCAGGCAGCGGACTGATTTATTTCACGCCGAGGAAGTCGTATCGCACCTTGTTCAAGATTTCATACATCTGGAGTGCGCTTGTCGTGGCGTTCTACGCCCTGATAATATATCTTTGCTCGCTTGTCCATATCGATTTCACACAAGGTTTAGGCAGATTGTTCGGCATGAGAGCCGAGTTCATTCCCGAAGGCTATCACGGCATGGTTTTGCTGCTTGTTTTCATCTATAGTCTGCACAATTTCAACCTCACCACCCTTCTCGGAAAAGAACGCGTCGGGACGAATAACATATTGTTTATCATACAGTTCATCACACAGATGCTTTCGATGCTGTTCTACATCTTCGTGATTGGCATACGCGATGCCAATGCCTTTGTTTACTCGCTTCTCACGGGTTACATCGTAGGTTATCTTTGCGGATTGACGCAGATATGGCCATATCTGAGAGACGAAAGCTCTGATTCGATAACGCAAACCGTCAAAGAGATGTTCAGATTCGGGAGCATAATACAACTCTCGACTCTTGTCTCGACGCTCAACAGAAGGCTCAGCCTCCTGATAATCAAAAGCTTCTGGGGCAATGCACAGGTCGGTGTTTTTAACGCGGCATCACAAGTGTCTGAGTCACCTAAGATGATAGGACAGAGCATCGCCATGGTACAGTTCTCAAGGATTAGTAACTTGAGGGACAACGACACGGCGGCACGGCTGACACTACAGCTGCTCAAGATTGCCATGGTGCTTACAGCGGTCTGTATCTTCATAGTCTGCATCGTCCCGACAAGTGTATATTCATGGCTTTTCACTAAAGATTTTGCAGAGATGCGCGTCGTGATGATAGCTCTTGCGCCGGGAGTGGTGTTTATGGCGGCAAACATGGTTCTATGTCATTATTTTTCAGGCGTCAACATGCCGAAACACAACCTCTTCGGAGCCTTGGTCGGCCTTGCCGTGACAGTACCGTCACTTTATCTTTTAATACCGTCGTTCGGGATGGTGGGAGCAGGTATCTCGGCATCGTTAACTCATTTAGCTACAATCATTTACCAATGGATAGTATTCAAGAGAATTAACAAGACTTCTAACAAGGAATTGTTGATTACCAAGGAAGACATGGTGATGCTAAAAGAAGCTGTTTATGGTGTTTTTAAGCGATAGAAATAATGTATGGACGAACTTCATAATATTGACCATAATTAAATTTCAAAAACGACAGAACAACTCAAAAAATTTGTATCTTTGCAAAAAATAAATATGACAAAAGACGACAATAACATCAATTATGCCAACGATGACGAACACAATGAGATTGTAGGCGCGATGTCGGTTTTTTTAGATAACTGCCAACCTAAAGTAGGAATCTTTTGGTACGACATAAATGAAAACAATTTATTTGGCATTGAAAAAATTGATGCAGACAAGGCCGTTTTTGTGAACGGGAAAGCCACTGTCGGCAAGCTGCATAAGACTTATTGGCAGAAACAACATCATCGGGCAGTGCAAAAAAAAGACGTTACATCTATCTTTTACAATGAACATAACTACACCATGATTCCCCGTGGACGCATCTTTCTTGATGAAAAAGACGGAAAATTCTATGTTTATGTCGGTCACTGGCTTGCCGACGGCATTGATGGTCACCAAATTGATATTAATAATTTCCGCGAAGTGCTTGCCGATGAGTTCAATCTGCCCGACGATTTCGAGTTTGTAATCGACTATCACTGGGACATAGGTCACGGCTGGAGCGAGGAACTATTGTGATTTTTCTCAATTTTTCATTGACTTTCGAAAATTTTTTTGTATTTTTGCAGAAAGTTAATTTGAGAACATGGCGGAAGAAATTATTGACGATAACGTATTGGAAGACAACGAGTTAGACTTTACCACAAATGTAAATCCGGTCGATTACAACGACGATGCCATCCAGCATCTGTCGTGGAACGAGCATATCCGCAAGCGTCTTGGCATGTACATCGGCAAGGCGGGCGACGGCTCGGCTCACGACGACGGAATATACATCCTGTTGAAGGAAATCATAGACAACAGCATCGACGAGTTCAACATGGGAGCGGGCAAGACCATAGAAATCGACATCAACGACGGCAAGGTGCGTGTGCGCGACTACGGCCGCGGCATACCTCTCGCCTCGCTGAAAGACTGCATGGGACAGATGAACACCGGCGGAAAGTACAACACCGGAGCGTTCAAGAAGGCCGTGGGTCTCAACGGTGTGGGTGCCAAAGCCACCAACGCCGCATCATCATACTTCCGCGCACAGGCCTTCCGCGACGGCATGACGAAAGTCGTTGAGTTCTCAAAAGGCGAGCTACTGTCAGAGTCGGAGATAATACCCACCGACCAGAAAAACGGCACCGAGATAACATTCGTGCCCGACGCCGAGCTATTCGGAAACTACCATTTCCTTATGGAATACGTCGATGAGATGGTTTGGAACTACGCCTTTTTGAACAGCGGCCTTACCCTCGTCCTCAACGGACAGAAATATCAGGCGAAAAACGGTCTCCTCGACCTGCTGACACGCAAAATCGGCAAGCTCGACACCTGCGCCTACCCTATCATACACATCAAAGAAGGCGACTTCGAATGCGCGTTCACACATTCCAACGTCAGCTCCAACGAGGAATATTTCCCGTTCGCCAACGGACAATACAACCCTCTCGGCGGCACACATCTCAACGTGTTCCGCGAGGCTATCGCCAAGACAATCAGAGAGTTCTATAACAAAGAATACGAGACATCCGACATCCGCAGCTCGTTCATCGCATCGTTGGCAATAAAAGTGGATGAGCCTGAGTTCGAGGGGCAGACGAAGACAAAATTCTCGTCGAACTACATGGACAAGGAGAGTGAGACAACCATCAGGCAGTACATCACCGACATCATAAAACGGCATTTCGACAAGTTCCTGCACATGAACAGCGACGTGGCGGAGAGCTTGATGCGCAAGATAATACAAAACGAGAAAGAGCGCAAGGGCATGGCGAACATCAAGAAGCTTGCCCGCGAGAGTGCCAAGAAGGTGAGCCTCAACAACCGCAAGCTCCGCGACTGCCGAATACATTACAACACCAATCAGGAGAAACGCCTCGAATCGACGCTGTTCATCACCGAGGGCGACTCGGCATCCGGAAGCATCACCAAGAGCCGTGACGCACAGACACAAGCGGTGTTCAGTCTGCGAGGCAAGCCGCTCAACTGCTATGGCTTGACGAAGAAAATCGTTTACGAAAACGAGGAGTTCAACCTCTTGCAGGCAGCTTTGAATATCGATGAATCGATAGAGAATCTGAGATACAACAACATAGTGATCGCCACCGATGCCGATGTCGATGGCATGCACATACGCCTGCTGATGCTCACTTTCTTCCTGCAGTTCTACCCCGACGTGGTACGCGGCGGGCATCTGTACATCTTGCAGACGCCGTTGTTCCGCGTGAGAAACAAGAAAGAGACGCGCTATTGCTACACCGACGAAGAACGTGTCGATGCCATCAAGTCGCTCGGCGCGCATCCTGAGATAACGCGATTCAAAGGTCTCGGCGAGATCTCTCCCGACGAGTTCAGCTATTTCATCGGTCCTAACATGCGCCTTGAGCCCATCATACTGCGCCACGACATGACGATTCCGGAATTGTTGAAATATTACATGGGGAAAAACACCGACCAGCGTCAGAAGTTCATCATCGACAACCTGAGGGTTGAGGACGACTCGAATATTGACAAGTTAGAATGATAGTCAAGGCAAAGTTGTAAATTACTTTCAAAATTTGTGTAAATTTGCATCGGAAACAACATTTGAGTGCGTATTTGCCGAAGGGGAATTGCGTTGTTTGGAGAAGAAGCCAGAAAAGCGATTCAAGATCGTCGTCGGGCGCAATCGGTAAAGGTTCCACGCCGAGCCATATTCTCAGTTTCCGAAGTTTGCGGATACATCTGCTTCGCGTCGGCCTTACTCGCTTTATGCGTATATATGTCACTACGTTTGCTATAATTTTTTCTTTCATAATTTTTTAAATTTTTTGTTTGTATATTCAATTTTTTTGTATTTTTGCAGTCGAAAAAGGTTGTTTGCAACCACCCAAGCTTTAGCCGGTGGTCGATGCTTTCAACCTTTTTTAATATAATATTGCCGAGGTTCGCAAGTTTTTAGTAATCGAATACAATCTGTAAAAATGTCTGTCTTCAAAGGTGTTGTTATTTTCTTCAACACTCAGATAAAAGGTGTCTCCCGCACACTCACACTTGTAATAAAAATATTCAACTGCCCACATTTTCTTGTCTTGTTTAACATTTGGTTCGTGAGCCACCAGAGTTCCGTTTTTGAGTACTTTTTGAATATTGGAAGATATTTCATTCCAAAGAAAATTGGACGACTGAGCTATATCATTGGAGATATGACCTGTGGTTGTTGAATCAACAATCACCTCTATTTCTTCACCCCTTTTATCTATTCTTATGGGAGGTTTGCCTTGAAAAGAATGCACATTGCCAGCACTTTCCTTACGTAGGAAAGTGTCTCCTGCATAATGTTCCAACTTCTTGGACTTGGTGTTGCTGACCTGCTTGAAATACGTGTGTCTGCTGTCGGGGTCGTCAGGGTTCTCTGGTTTCTTGGAGCAGAATATTTCACCTGTCTCTGCCGGGTTGCCTGCCAGTCCGGGCGACCGTATGGCCCCCTTCTCGGTGCCGTAGTCGGCCAGTTGCTTGGAGGAGAGGCCGCGCGTGTCGATGGGGTCGTCGGTCTCCTCCCATTCGCACTTGCAGTTCCAGAGGGTGCCGGGGTCTCGGACGGTGACAACTTACGTGTTCTTGACGCCAAGTTGCGTTACTACACGCACATCGCCGACCCTGACAGCCTGAATGACACGGAATGGGCAATGATGGTCAAGGAACTCGAATGGGTAAGAAAGAAGAGGCTAAGAAGAGATTATCAATGCCAGAGACCCCAGTGATTCAGAGGTGAGGGATATGACAGAAAATGAAACGGATTTCCATCTTTAGACCGTTTGCGCTTGTTCTTTTTCATGCGTCTGTCGGCTTCAAGTATGCGTTCCTGCTCTTCTTTTGAAATCCTGCCTGTCGCAAGACGGTAAAACGTCACGACAACCACGCCGGCGATTAAGACGGCGATAAGAGCTAAAACTGCAAGCACTATGTAGATCAGGATTTTCATGATGCAAAAATAGACAAATTATCAATTCAAAAAACAAAAAAATGTCAAACACTGTTGAATTTATAATCAACCTTAACGGCAACGCCCACACTGGCATTGCGCAGCTGGACAAGGCTCTTGGAAAATTCAAACTCCAAGCGAAGAGTGTGCCGAACCCAATGGAGCGCATCAACAGTGCGGTATTCGAGCTTAACAACATATTCCAGGCGGTGCAGAACACCGTCGGCAAGGTTGTAAGCGTGGCACGTGTTGTGAATTGCTTTCAAAATTTGTGTAAATTTGCATCGGAAACAACGCTGGAATATGGCAAGGGTAAGATGATTTTGTTGTGAATTGCTTTCAAAATTTGTGTAAATTTGCATCGGAAACAATATTTTAAGTGCGTATTTGTCGAAGGGGAATTGCGTTGTTTGGAGAAGAAGCCGGAAAAGCGATTCAAGATCGTCGTCGGGCGCAATCGGTAAAGGTTCCACGCCGAGCCATATTCTCAGTTTCCGAAGTTTGCGGATACATCTGCTTCGCGTCGGCCTTACTCGCTTTATGCGTATATATGTCACTACGTTTGCTATAATTTTTTCTTCCATGATTTTTTAAATTTTTTGTTTGTATATTCAATTTTTTTGTATTTTTGCAGAGTCCTTTTTTAGGGAGAAGCTTCGGCTCCACCCTGGACATGTCCGCTTCGGCGGACTTTTTTATTCTACATCAAAGATCTCTAACATGCCATCGTTTGTGTTTATCACACAATAAACTCTTTTAATATAATTTGCCGGATGCCTTCTTTCTCCTGTTTCTTTGTCTGTGTAGGATATATTTTTGAATTTGTCAATGCCTTCGACTATTTTTGAACTATCATACATGGACGGATCGTGGAAATATAAGCAAACAGCATCGGCAGGTTCTGTAACATAGTCTAAATGATTGAATTTCTTGAGTTGAATGTTTTTTCCCACAAGAACATTTCTGATATTTGTTGTCTGTTGGGTGACAGAAGCGATGTCCATCCTTTTTCCATTAAGATCCAAATCCAATGCAGGATCGACAATGTTCGTTTGTGGATTCTTATTTTTCTCGTTACACAGGACAACTCTGTTGCCCAAACGATATAAAATATCTTGACATTTTTCCTCTAATTGTGTACTTGTGAGTTGTTCCTTAAAGAATGTTTCTTCTTTATCTGCCGAATGCACTTCGTGTCCCACATGCGTGGCTTTCACGCCGCCAGTCTTCCAATCAAAATCCACATCCTTGTAATCCGGATTATTGTGCAGTGATATATACTCCTTATGGTGTTCTTCTATTGGTCGGAAGAACTCCTCCACAATTTCAGAACCATGCTTGCCGGCATTTTTCACATAAGGGCACTCATTCGTAAAAATCTCCCCTGTCTTTGCCGGGTTGCCTTCGAGACCACGGGAATGGATGGCGCCCTTGGCGGTGCCGTAGTCGGCCAGTTGCTTGGGGGTGAGGCCGCGCGTGTCGATGGGGTTGTCGGTCTCCTCCCAGTCGCACTTGCAGTTCTAAAGGTTACCGGGGTCGCAGATAGCGATGGAGGGCGTAAGCTAAACGCATAGCTGCGCTACTATATGCACATTGCAGACCTCGACAGTCTGACAGACCAAGATTGGGCTATGGAAGTCAGTGAACTTGAGTGGATAAGGCGCGAGGAGTCTAAGGCTAATAAAGTCTAATCCTCATTTATAGTAATATTGACATGAAAGCATGTGCCATTATTGATACCTTTTTTAATCCGTCTGTTTTTTTTCAAGCGGATGACACTGATAACAGGAAGTGCTATAATCAATAACAACAGTATAAATAAAACAAACAAAGCCTCCATATAATGAAATTAATCACGCTGCAAAGATAATAAAAAATGTCAATACGACAAAAAATTGTTGTAAATTGCTTTCAAAATTTGTGTAAATTTGCATCGGAAACAATATTTTTTTAAATTTTTTGTTGTTTGTATTAAATAGTTTTGTATTTTTGCAGCGCGGGGGGGTGTACCGAAAGGAGCCTCCCGTTCCGTTTTTATCTCATTTGATATGTTTTATCCCCACATACAACAAAGACAGATTCAAAGTCTTTAAAACCACTTCCGAGTGTATTCCTTAATCCAGTTGTAAATTGCTTTCAAAATTTGTGTAAATTTGCATCGGAAACAATTTTTTTGTTATCTTTGCAGCATGAAAACAAGGAGGAACAAGTCATGGAATACACCATCGTGATCGAGAAAGATCCCAAAACAAACACCTACACAGGTCAATGTGTTCAAGTTCCTGCCGCCATCAGCCAAGGCGACACCTACGAGGAACTGATTGAGAATATGAAGGACGCCATAAACCTTGTACTCGGATATTACAAGGACAAAGCCGCCGCAGATAGTCGCGGACACCGCGTGTTCTACCGCAAACTCAATCTTGCATGAAAAGAAAATTGTTCATTGCGCACTTGAATAGAAACGGCTGTGAGCTTTTGCGAGAGGGTGGCCGGCACACGCTTTTCCGCAACACGAAAAGCGGCTTTATCTCGGCCGTTCCGCGACATCCCGACTTCAACGACATCACCTGCAGGAAAATCTGCAAGGAGCTCGATATACCTTATCCGGGTAAAAATTAACCTTCATTATTAAAGACTTCCCCAAAAATTTCCAGTTTTTTCAACTTTTTCATGACAATTCAGTTGTGAATTGCTTTCAAAATTTGTGTAAATTTGCATCGGAAACAACATTTGAGTGCGTATTTGCCGAAGGGGAATTGCGTTGTTTGGAGAAGAAGCCAGAAAAGCGATTCGATATCGTCGTCGGGCGCAATCGGTAAAGGTTCCACGCCGAGCCATATTCTCAGTTTCCGAAGTTTGCGGATACATCTGCTTCGCGTCGGCCTTACTCGCTTTATGCGTATATATGTCACTACGTTTGCTATAATTTTTTCTTTCATGATTTTTTAAATTTTTTGTTTGTATATTCAATTTTTTTGTATTTTTGCAGAGTCTAATATTTGGGTAGGGCTTTCGGGCCGTATCAACTTTAGACTTACCCGCCTCGGCGGGTTTTTTTATTCCACATTGAAAACTTCAAACCTTCCATTGCCTTCGTTGATTACACAATAAATGTGCTTAATTCGGATGACATGATATTTCAGTTCTCCTGTTTCCTTGTCTCTGTATTGCATTTTCTTCATTTCCTCAAATCCCTTGGTTACTTTTTCGGGACTGAACAATGAAGGGTCATGAAAATAGAGACAGACGGAATCAGATTCTTCTATCACATAAGGGAGTCGGTTGTATTTTCTAAGTTGATGGTTTTTGCCTAACAGATTATTTCGGTAGTGTTCCTTTGGTTCCGTAACGGAGGAAATATCCATTCTTTTACCATTGAGAAGCAAATCGAGGGCGGTATCGGGTTTACCGGGCACGCTTTCAATGCCCTCCTCACAAAGAATTGCACTGTTACCGAGACGGAAAAGAATATCCTGACAATAATTTTCCAACTGGTTGGGAGTTAAACCAAAATATCGACTTCTATCGCTGGATAGATTGGAATGCCTGACATGCGTTGCCTTCAGTCCACCATTTCCCCAATCAAAATCCACATCCTTGTAATCCGGATTATTGTGCAGTGATATATACTCCTTATGGTGTTCTTCTATTGGTCGGAAGAACTCCTCTACAATTTCAGAACCATGCCTGCCGGCCTTTTTCACATAAGGGCACTCGTCAGTGAAAATCTTCCCTGTCTTTGCCGGGTTGCCTGCCAGTCCGGGCGACCGTATGGCCCCCTTCTCGGTGCCGTAGTCGGCCAGTTGCTTGGGGGTGAGGCCGCGCGTGTCGACGGGGTCGTCGGTCTCCTCCCAGTCGCACTTGCAGTTCTAAAGGTTACCGGGGTTGCAGACAGCGATGGAATGCGTAAGCTAAACGCATAGCTGCACTAATATATGCACATCGCCGACCTCGACAGCCTGAATGACACGGAATGGGCAATGATGGTCAAGGAACTTGAGTGGGTAAGAAAGGAAGAGGTTAAGGCAAACAAAATATACTAACACTTACCTTGGGCAACATCAGTTATATTGGAGTTGCCTTGATTCCTGAAAAGCTTCCTCAATCTTTTACGTTCTTTTTTTTCGGCCTCCCGTTCCTTGACTATTCGCTTGGCTTCAGCTTTTAAAGACTCGTACTCGGCGGCAGCGGCGTCATCCGTGCGAATGCTTTTAATCCAACTGACAGTCATGATAATCAAACAACAGATCACAAGGCCTAATATAATATAAAAAATTGTCATAACGGTGCAAAGTTACAAAAAAGAATAATACGAATAACATTTTGAAATAAAAAATGGCAGATAATAAGGTTGAATTTATCATAAACCTTAACGGCAACGCCCACACTGGCATTGCGCAGCTGGACAAGGCTCTTGGAAAATTCAAACTCCAAGCGAAGAGTGTGCCGAACCCAATGGAGCGCATCAACAGTGCGGTATTCGAGCTTAACAACATATTCCAGGCGGTGCAGAACACCGTCGGCAAGGTTGTAAGCGTGGCACGTGTTGTGAATTGCTTTCAAAATTTGTGTAAATTTGCATTGGAAACAATATCCCACCAAACTCACACCGTTACAGATTGCAGAGCAAAGACACGCTGCAAGAACGCCTGAATATATTGCCGAAATCACCAAAAAAGCTCAAGCAAGACAGGATGCTATCAATATGGCAAAGCGTTCTTTGGGTGATTTCAGCGGTTTTGATGACAGCTACACCTCTACCCTATCAGATGCCTACAAACACGCCAACTGGGACGTTGTACGCAAAGAGGCTGCCAAATTGGAGCAAATCAAAAAGGACATCATCAAAGCTGCTAATGATGTCATGTCATTACTTGATGGCATATCAGATGTTGACACGGCCATCATCAAGAAAGCACTTGCAGACGGCAAGCTGCATCAGATTATGACCGAAAAGGACAATTTAATAAACATCAAGACCGAAATAGAATCGCTAACTTACCTTGATGACCCGATAGTTGCCGCCAAACAATTCTCAATGGCTGATGCCAAAAGTGTCAATGCGGCTGTTGAAAAGAAACTTGACGGCTGGTCAAGCCTATCATTGGCAGACCAAAAGAAAAAGCTGGAGTTTGAAATAAGCTGGGTTGAGGATAACAAAAAATATGCAACATGGGAAATAGCTCAAAACGCATATAAGAAATGCTTATCAGTTGTCAATGAAAAGATAACAATAGAGAACCTTAATGCTCAAAAGGCAGCTCTTAATGGCTTCAAGACCCATTCTTCGGTGTATCACCAGCTTATTAAGGACTTTGATGATGCAATGTCGGCAAAAGACTACACAAAAGCCGAAACACTCATCAATCAGGCAACAGCGAAAAAGGATGAACTGACACAAAAAGCGTTGCTTAAACCTGCCAAACTCACCAATGAGCAAATCAAGCAGATATTGTCTGATGTCAAAGCCAATAAAAACGATTTTGATGATGCGTTTATCCAACAGTTAGAAGATGCCGTTGCAAACAAGCATTGGAAAGATGCAAGGGCTTTGGCAGAAAAAGCACAAGACAAATTAAGCCCATTCGTCAATTCCGCATATACTGATGAAAGGAAAAACAATGCTGTATGGGATAAAGGCGACGGCTCATTGGCTGCAAAGACATTACGTGATTCTGCAAGTCACGATTGGTTAGCAGCCTTTGACGAAGAACGTGACAGGATATATGAGTACACACGCCACTATTGCAATATCAACGAACCATTGACAATGAGGCGATATTCAGGCAGTCAGACAAAAGATGAATTTTTAGACCGTGTTGCAAAGATTGAATCGTATATTGACAGGTCATCATTGCCTTGTGACATGTGGTTTCAAAGAGGTGAAGGCGGTGGCATCAGGGTTATTGAATCACTTTTGCGCTTTGCTGGCGAAAAGGTGTCATTTAAAGATATTGTTGCAGACCCTCAATGCTTGGTTGGAAAGACATTACATCAGGGTGGTTTCATGTCCGCTGGCAGTCAAAAAGGCAAGGGATTTAGCGGCGAAGTTATATTAAACATATACGCACCAAAAGGCACGAAAGCAACGTATGCAGAGCCTTTTAGTGCGTACGGCAATGGCGATGGACGCAGCTGGGATGGTCACAAAGAATTTTCATCATTTAGCAAAGAACATGAAACGTTGTTCCAGCGAGGCACTAAAATGAGAGTGACCAAAGTTGAATGCAGATATGGTCAATATTATATTGACGTTGAGATTATTTGTCAAGAACTGAAAGATTTGAGTTACGTACCTGATAGCTACATAGGTTATTAATCTTTTGCGCCCTCAGATGGCAGCTTATCTTTCTCATAATGGTCGCTTGCAATCTCAAGGTATTCTTCAATCAATGCGTAAAACTTTGATATAGTGGATTTTATATCGAAAGCCGTTTTACCCCATGATGTGAACATTACTGTTACAAGGTTGTTGGGGATACCTGGATATGATTTACCACCCACCCTGTAATAATATGATGCCTCACCACCTGCGACACCATCTGATGTCACATATACACGTTCCATATCCCAAAACCAATCATTAGGATATACATCATAAGGACACTCTTTTTTTCCATTATAATACCTGCAATTTTTCAGCAGTTCTTTCTGTTTATCAGTTAATTTTTCCATATTTAATGTGTTTCAATCATGTTGTAAAATCTATCTATTATTTGTCTAAACTCATTCGGCAAATAAGACATTGCCATTTGTTTCAGGTTATCCGGCACACCATAATAGGCTTCAGCTATACCGCCTGTTATAGCCGCCAATGTATCACTGTCACCGCCCAATGATACGGCGTTTCTGATGGCATCCTCAAAGTCGGTGCTGTCAAGGAAAGCAACAATAGCTTGTGGCACTGTACCTTGGCAGGTTTCGTTAAACATGTTGTTTGGTCTGATTTCATCACATGTTGTTTGTAAATCATAACCATATTGGGATTGGATTACATCACGCAGTAACTCTTTGTTGTGTTCGGTTCTCGCAATGTACATGGCATGAGCCACCGACACTGCACCTTTGATGCCTTCAGGATGGTCGTGTGTTATTGATGCTGTCACTTCGGCAGTTGACAGCGTGGCAGATAGAGTGTGGTATTTCAAACCAACTGGAGACACCCTCATGGCAGCACCGTTACCGAAACTGTAATAAGGCATCGGATTGGCATCACGCAGCCATCGTGCAAATGAGCCGCCATAACCGCCTTGTGGAAATGGGTATTTTTTACCATAACTCTGCATGATACTAACGAGATGGCGCATGTGGCTTGATGTCATTAGCCATTCAGCCACCGCCACTGTCATGATGGTGTCGTCGGTAAACGAACATCCATCTGAAAACAGTGGAAAATCCTTTGTCTTGATGTTGTTAAACTCATACTTTGAGCCTACTATATCGCCAATTATCGCTCCTAACATAAACACTTATTACTTATTTATCAACAAATTGCAAATATACAAAATTATTCAATACCTTTGCGGTGAATTTCATGTCAGCATAAAACTCTGTGTTTTTATCTTAATGTCACTTGTGAATTGCTTTCAAAATTTGTGTAAATTTGCATCGGAAACAATCTGGTCGGGTTTCGGTGTGACCAGTCATAAGTTGTGAATTGCTTTCAAAATTTGTGTAAATTTGCATCGGAAACAATATCGGGTTCCGCACAGGCACACCGAAGTTGGTTGTGAATTGCTTTCAAAATTTGTGTAAATTTGCATCGGAAACAATACCCCTCTGAAACCATTCACCGATGCCAGTGTTGTGAATTGCTTTCAAAATTTGTGTAAATTTGCATCGGAAACAATAACTTCAGCACCTGACGCTTTCCGGCTTGGGTTGTGAATTGCTTTCAAAATTTGTGTAAATTTGCATCGGAAACAATTTCTGACAGAGCTCCCTTTTCGACAGGTTGGTTGTGAATTGCTTTCAAAATTTGTGTAAATTTGCATCGGAAACAATGCACCATCTTGTTGAGTATTGTGCTTCTCTGTTGTGAATTGCTTTCAAAATTTGTGTAAATTTGCATCGGAAACAATGGTGCCATGTATATTGATTACAACGACCTGGTTGTGAATTGCTTTCAAAATTTGTGTAAATTTGCATCGGAAACAATTCGGGAACAACTGCGGAGATAACTCATTCGGTTGTGAATTGCTTTCAAAATTTGTGTAAATTTGCATCGGAAACAATGATGGGCTACAAAGAAATATGGTCGCGCCTGTTGTGAATTGCTTTCAAAATTTGTGTAAATTTGCATCGGAAACAATACGAAAGAGGAGTTCATCGCACACGCCACGTTGTGAATTGCTTTCAAAATTTGTGTAAATTTGCATCGGAAACAATTTTCGGATCCAGAAGAAGGAATTCCTCTTCGTTGTGAATTGCTTTCAAAATTTGTGTAAATTTGCATCGGAAACAATATTTTCACGGTGCAGGTCTCGCTTTCAACTGTTGTGAATTGCTTTCAAAATTTGTGTAAATTTGCATCGGAAACAATGCAGCAGAATTTTTAGAAATGGAAAAGGAAGTTGTGAATTGCTTTCAAAATTTGTGTAAATTTGCATCGGAAACAATTGGTTGCCATAAAACTTTTAAGCAATGAGTGTTGTGAATTGCTTTCAAAATTTGTGTAAATTTGCATCGGAAACAATTCGCCTTCGTGCGCAAGACAACCGACATTGTTGTGAATTGCTTTCAAAATTTGTGTAAATTTGCATCGGAAACAATCAGGGACATGCACGCAGCAACGGCGATTCTGTTGTGAATTGCTTTCAAAATTTGTGTAAATTTGCATCGGAAACAATAGTAATAGCGTGAGTATACAGTCGGGAGGTGTTGTGAATTGCTTTCAAAATTTGTGTAAATTTGCATCGGAAACAATTTAAAATATGTCGTAGTGTATGGCGAATTTGTTGTGAATTGCTTTCAAAATTTGTGTAAATTTGCATCGGAAACAATCTTCGACCGCTGGCGTATCCCGCACGACGAGTTGTGAATTGCTTTCAAAATTTGTGTAAATTTGCATCGGAAACAATGCTTCGCTAAGTTGCTGTGTTCTGCTGTATGTTGTGAATTGCTTTCAAAATTTGTGTAAATTTGCATCGGAAACAATGCCGTAATAGTTGCCGTTTTCATCCATGATGTTGTGAATTGCTTTCAAAATTTGTGTAAATTTGCATCGGAAACAATCTGCCTGTATGTCGTTGCCGTAACAGGCACGTTGTGAATTGCTTTCAAAATTTGTGTAAATTTGCATCGGAAACAATACTAAAGAGGAATTCATTGCACACGCCACGTTGTGAATTGCTTTCAAAATTTGTGTAAATTTGCATCGGAAACAATCCATGTACTTCATTTCCACGATATTTTCGAGTTGTGAATTGCTTTCAAAATTTGTGTAAATTTGCATCGGAAACAATCCATTGTGCCGTTGGGATCTAAATTTGCGCGTTGTGAATTGCTTTCAAAATTTGTGTAAATTTGCATCGGAAACAATTTCCTGCTTGACGCTGTATTTGAGGCCGCGGTTGTGAATTGCTTTCAAAATTTGTGTAAATTTGCATCGGAAACAATTTTTTCCTGCACTTTCAAATGAGCGTCCAGTTGTGAATTGCTTTCAAAATTTGTGTAAATTTGCATCGGAAACAATAGGTGATATTTTGGTTTCCACCAACCTATAGTTGTGAATTGCTTTCAAAATTTGTGTAAATTTGCATCGGAAACAATGACATGTTTTCGCGGAATCAAGTCCCATTCGTTGTGAATTGCTTTCAAAATTTGTGTAAATTTGCATCGGAAACAATGTGCAAGTTAAGAGAATTTTGGGCATTAGAGTTGTGAATTGCTTTCAAAATTTGTGTAAATTTGCATCGGAAACAATGCCGGGCTTGTTGTCGATGGTCGTCACGGGTTGTGAATTGCTTTCAAAATTTGTGTAAATTTGCATCGGAAACAATTTTCTTTCGTAAAATGTAATTTCTTGCGTAGTTGTGAATTGCTTTCAAAATTTGTGTAAATTTGCATCGGAAACAATTTTACTCCTACACTATCAAATTCTGTGCCTGTTGTGAATTGCTTTCAAAATTTGTGTAAATTTGCATCGGAAACAATTAAGCTTCAACTTCGGCATTTACAGAAGGGGTTGTGAATTGCTTTCAAAATTTGTGTAAATTTGCATCGGAAACAATCTATGGCGATTATGTAGCCATCCTGGTCAGTTGTGAATTGCTTTCAAAATTTGTGTAAATTTGCATCGGAAACAATCAGCATCTATTTTCTTAATCTCAGATTTTAGTTGTGAATTGCTTTCAAAATTTGTGTAAATTTGCATCGGAAACAATAATATGGAATGGATATCTTTTTTAGTAGTAGTTGTGAATTGCTTTCAAAATTTGTGTAAATTTGCATCGGAAACAATGATGTACGCTTAGTATAATAATAAGGTGTTGTTGTGAATTGCTTTCAAAATTTGTGTAAATTTGCATCGGAAACAATGCCTTTTGTACCAAATTTGATTACCCAATGTTGTGAATTGCTTTCAAAATTTGTGTAAATTTGCATCGGAAACAATTGTTGACTTTCAACGATATAGTTAAATGTCGTTGTGAATTGCTTTCAAAATTTGTGTAAATTTGCATCGGAAACAATACATTTAAGGTATAAGAGAAGAGTACATTGTTGTGAATTGCTTTCAAAATTTGTGTAAATTTGCATCGGAAACAATTCTCGCAG
>CALCYT010000027.1 GCA_937906455.1 uncultured Bacteroidales bacterium
TGAAAACGCTTGTGCTTTGCTCTTTCAGCTGGTTCTTCCATTTCGTGATTAGATTCGGATGGACTTCGTACTTCTTGCTCAACTCACTCAATGTCAGTTTCTCTTGTAGTGCTTCCATGGCGACTTTCGCCTTGAACTCCGCCGTGAACTTCCGGCGGCTCCTTGTCTTCGTGTTGGTCATCTTTTTTCCCTTTCGTTTGTGCAAAGATAACCACTTTAACCTTTGGTTTAAATTTTTGGGAGCATTATAAGATTGTTTAATCACAACATTTTAATATCAATATAATAATATGACCACTACTTTCACTATTGCTCTCGCCTCTTTTCTTTTAGGTGCTATAATTGCTGGCATCTTCTTCAAAACCACAAATCGCTCATTATTGGAAGCGAAAGACAAAGCCAACGAAGAGGCCTTGAAAGCAATTAAAGAGCATTACAATGATTCCGTCAAAGAGCAACAAGAGCGTTTTGACATAGCCATGTCACGAATGGTTAATGAAAACAAGGCGGCGACTGAAGACCTTCTGAAAGCACGACAGAAAGAGTTCGCTGAAACAAGCAGCACTATACTCACCGAATTGCTTGAATCGCAAGGACTTACAGAAGGAGTACATTACGATGCGCAAGCGACCATAAAAACTAATGAAGGCAATATCTTACGTCCCGATGTTATTCTTCACCTCGACCAGAAACGTGTGTTAATAATAGATTCAAAAGTTTCATTGACTGCATTTTTCGATTTTGTCAATGCTGAAAGTGAAGAGGGTTACTCAAACTTATGCTTCCATCTCCGATGACTCCACAGCCAGTAATATGGGTGATTTCTAATCGTATTTTCCAGTAATTCCACGTATTTCTGCATGACGGCACCTTCCGGAAGGTCGTTGGGATGCTCGCATATCTCTTGCACATCGAAACGGTATTTTCCAATGCGCTCTTTTATGACTTCATAATACAAAACCGGCAAGTCATATTTTCGGGCGAAACCTTCTGAGCCGCGTATGAAACCTGTCCTGCGATGCAGAAAATCAGTCACATAGCAGCGTTGCGGATTGCTTGGACTCTGGTCGGAGAGAATCATGTAAGCTGCGGGGATATGGTTATCCTCATGATATGCCATCACCTCGCGGACATTGTCGTGAAACACCACTTGGTCACCGTAACGCGTTCTGGCTCTATTGATTAGCTTTTCGAAGACCTTGTTAGTGTTGTGTGCCCCCACCCCTATCCCGTGATGCTTGAACTGCATATCGACACTCAAAACCATCCACTCCCAGTTGTTGTGGTGACTCGATACCAAAACAACACTCTTTCCTTGGTCGAAATATTTGTTCACCACCTCAGGATTTGAGCAACGATAGCGTCGCATCACGTTTTTGCGACTCATCGTCAGCATCTTAAGCATCTCGGCTGCAAGCTGCATGAAGTGCCAATAATACTTGTTTCTCGCTCTTCTCTTTTCTCGCCTACCCCATTCCGGAAAGGATTTCGCAAAATTATCGTCGATAATCTTACGTCTATACCTTATCACAAATGCCATTAATAAATAAAAAGGTATAAAAATCACATAAAGAAGTGCTAAGGGCAGAATCGATAAAGGATATAATATGAAATAAAATAAAAAATATGTCATCTCTAAACTTTTAAGCCGTAAAATTACACATTTTATCTGTTTCAAAGCGCAAAAAAATTTATTTTTTTTAAATGTTGCTTTTTAAAGATTTTATTACGAACTTTGCAAATTATTTAAGTGAATTTCATCAATTAAAAATACTATGGCAACAAACATCAACGAAATCAGAGAGGCATTGGCTTCTTACGGCATCAAGGATGTCAAGGAAATTTATTATAATCCCTCATACGAGGCTCTTTACAAGGCCGAGATGAACCCTGCTTTGACAGGTTTTGAGAAAGGTGTCGAGACCGAGCTTAAGGCCGTCAACGTGATGACCGGCATCTACACAGGACGCTCGCCCAAGGACAAATACATCGTCATGGACGAGAACTCGAAGGACACCGTTTGGTGGAACACTCCTGTTTATCCTAACGACAACCACGAGATGAGCCAAAAAGTGTGGGAAGAGGTGAGAAATCTGGCGAAGAAACAGCTCTCAGGCAAGAATCTTTACGTTGTTGACGCTTTCTGCGGAGCGAACAAAGACACCCGCATGGCTGTGCGTTTCATCATGGAGGTGGCTTGGCAGGCACATTTCGTACTCAACATGTTCATCAAGCCTACCGAAGAAGAGCTTAAGACTTTCAAACCAAACTTCACCGTTTACACAGCATCGAAGGCTAAAGTCAAGAACTACAAGGAGTTAGGTCTGAACAGCGACACCTGTGTGGCCTTTAACGTGACATCACGCGAGCAAGTAATTCTGAACACCTGGTACGGCGGCGAGATGAAGAAAGGCATGTTCTCGATGATGAACTACTACCTGCCGTTGAAGGGCATCGCCTCGATGCACTGCTCAGCGAACACCGACATGAAAGGCGAAAACACCGCTATCTTCTTCGGGTTGTCGGGCACAGGCAAGACGACACTCTCCACTGACCCGAAACGTCTGCTCATCGGCGACGACGAGCACGGCTGGGACGACGAAGGGGTATTCAACTTCGAGGGCGGCTGCTACGCCAAGGTCATCAACCTTGACAAAGAGAGCGAGCCCGACATCTACAACGCCATCAAACGCAACGCCTTGCTTGAAAACGTCACCGTCGATGCCAACGGCAAAATAGACTTCAAGGACAAGAGCGTGACAGAGAACACACGTGTTAGTTATCCTATCGAGCACATCGATAAGATTGTGAAAAACGTGCGTCCCACATCTGCCGGTCCGACTGCGAAAAACGTCATCTTCCTCTCAGCCGACGCCTTCGGAGTGTTGCCGCCCGTCTCGATTCTGACTCCTGAACAGTGCAAATACTACTTCTTGAGCGGCTTCACCGCCAAACTCGCAGGCACCGAACGCGGCATCACTGAGCCCACCCCTACCTTCAGCGCATGCTTCGGCCAGGCGTTCCTTGAGCTGCATCCGACAAAATACGCCGAGGAACTCGTGAAACGCATGGAACAGAGCAACGCCAAGGCTTATCTCGTGAACACAGGATGGAACGGCACCGGCAAGCGCATCTCAATACGCGACACCCGCGGCATCATCGACGCCATCTTAGACGGCTCGATAGAGAAAGCAGAGACCAAGAAAATCCCATACTTCGATTTTGAGGTGCCGACGGCATTGCCGGGCGTTGACCCGAAGATTCTCGACCCGCGCGACACATACGCCAACGTCGAAGACTGGAACAAAAAAGCTGAAGACCTCGCCGGCAGATTCATCAAGAACTTCGGCAAGTTCACGACAAACGAAGCCGGAAAGGCATTGGTGAAAGCGGGACCGACTTTAGACATTAGACATTAGACTTTAGTTTTGGATTTGATACGATAATTTTTGATATAATGAAAAGAATCAAGTGTTTAACACCTATTATGCTGATTATCATTGGATTAACAGCATTATCACTCACAGCAGGGAAAGGTGTCACATTAAGACTTTGCCCACAACAAGGCAAGACTTACGTCGTAAAGACGAAGAGTACCATGATAAGCGTCATGAAACTACAAGGGCAGTCGATGAACTCGAACCAGACAATGGAAACACGTCAAACATTCAGTGCCAACGAGGTCTCCACAACGAAAAACGTTTTCGACACTGAGATTGACGCGATAAAAATGACCGTTTCACAGATGGGCATGAATCTGGTTTATGATTCTGATAATCCACAAAACACCAGTCCGATGTTGGCGGGTCAGACAGGAGAGCTTGAAAAGGCACTTCACAAACCTACAACAATCACTTACAACGAGTTAGGTCAGAGTGACGATGCCAACGACCTTAGCATGAGCCAGCTCAACAATGTGATAATCCAACTTCCCGAAGAAGAGATTTTTGAGGGCAGCAAATGGAATTTCAGCAAGACTCAAGACATCAACGGCATTGAGTTCGCCATCAACATGGAATACACTGTTGCAAGCATCAGCAAAAAAGGCGTCAATGTAAATGTCACTGGAACCATTGATTCAAAGGATGTGACAGGCACCTACGAAGGCACCTCGACCATCAACGCTCATACCGGCTTTGTGACAAGCAGCAACATTAAAAGCAACATCTCGTTGACCATCTCCGAGCAAGGTTTGACAATCCCCACTACCATCAACAGCACCATCACGGTGACGGTTGAAGAGAAATAGCCGTTGGTTTTATCAGCGGACAAAAAACGACCGAGGCAAAGCCTCGGTCGTTTTTTGTCTTTGTGATTTTATGCAAAATATTGCGAATTCTGAAAATCTGTCAACCTTTATCAGATTTTTCGCTTTGTTACAGTCGAAATTACGGCTGTGATATTAGTTCAGCATCACTGGCATCAGCAGCATGAGGATGTCCTCATCGGCGTTTTGGTTATCGACAGGGGTGATGATACCGGCGCGGTTCGGTGCCGACATCTCGAGCTGAATCTCAGTCTGGCTGAGGTTGGCGAGCATCTCCTGGAAGTACTTCGAGCTGAAGCCTATTTCCATGTCCTCACCGGAATAGTTGCAGGAGAGGCGTTCCTTAGCTTCGTTTGAATAGTCGAGATCCTCAGCAGTAAGGATGAGTTCCTGACCGTTGATTTTGAAACGGATCTGGTTCGTCGCCTTGCTTGAGAAGATTGCCACACGCTTGATGGCCGAGTTAAGCAGCTGACGGTCAACGATAAGCTTGTTAGGATTTGTTGTCGGGATGACAGCCTCATAGTTAGGATAACGACCCTCGATGAGGCGGCAAATCAGCTTATATTCTCCGAAAGTGAACGACGCGTTGGTGTTGTTGAACTCCACATGCACAGGCTCATCGGCTCGGCTTGCGAGTATGTTCTTCAGCTGGTTGATAGGCTTCTTAGGCACTATAAATGAGGCGGCGGCATCGGATTTGACATCCATCCTCTTGTAGCGCACTAACTTGTGAGCGTCGGTGGCCACGAATGTGAGGCATGTGTCGCTCATCGCCATGAAAACGCCCGTCATTATCGGACGGATCTCATCGTTACCCGTCGCGAAGATGGTCTTCTCGAAGCCGCAGGCAAGCACATCGGCAGGGATGTCCCACACTGAAGGCTCAGCAATGACAGGCACTTGCGGGAACTCATCGCTCTTATGACCGACCATTTTATAACGTCCCTCGCCTGTAGTGATTTCTATGGCGAGCGAGGTCTCGTCAATATTAAACGACACCGGAATGTCGGGGAAATTCTTCATCATGTCAATGAGAAGACGCGCCGGAATGGTGACCTGTCCCCTACCTTCCGCCATGTCAGGTTTTATTGAGACAGTCATTGTAGTCTCAAGGTCAGATGCCGTGATTTTGAGTTCATCCTCATTGATGTCGAAGAGGAAATCATCCAAAATCGGCAAGGTGTTGCTTGAATTTATAACGCCGCTGAGGGCTTGAATAGCTTTCAAAAGCTTTAAACTCGATAGAATAAACTTCATAACTCCTAATTTTTTTCAAACTGCTAAATTACAACTTTTTCTTTAATTGCAGCTTATTTTTTTAAAATATTTTTATTTTTTGACAAAAATCGCCGCTGTCCATTCGTTTTCCTTGATATTATTGAGATATGACAGTCCAAGACGCTCGGCCTCGAATTTAATCATTTGCAAATCAGACTCATAGAAACCGCTGAAGAAGATTTTGCCGGCATTTTTCAGACACTTGACATATTCGCGCATGTCGCGCAAGAGGATATTGCGGTTGATATTGGCTATTATAACATCAAATTGCCTGTTATTCAATGAGTTAGCATCTCCAAGCTCGACCACGATATCATTCTCGGCGTTAAGTTTGACATTATCGAGTGCATTACGGTAAGCCCATTCGTCGTTATCGACAGCGACAGTCTTTGCCGAGCCGAGTTTCTTTGCCAGTATTGCGAGGATGCCTGTCCCCGAACCCATGTCAAGCACGTCTTTCCCTTTGAAATCCTCAGCAAGCATGAGCTTTATTATCTGTGCTGTCGTTTCGTGATGTGCGGTTCCGAAAGACATCTTCGGCTCGATACATAGGTCATATTTGTAACTGCTGTCGGCTTCATGGAAAGGCGCGCGAATACGGCATATGCCGTCGATCACCACTGGCTCATATGACGACTCCCAGGTTGCATTCCAGTCCTGATCCGGGATGATTTCTTGTTTAAAAATCTGAACATCAGCAAGTTGTTCCATTGCCAAGATTCCATCAAGGGCATTTTTGTCGAAGGCGGTCTCGGCGCAATAGGCGGTGAATCCCTCGTCGATGTCCATAAAGCTGTCGAAGCCTATGTTACCGAGCATCTCGGTGAACATATCTTTCAGAGCCTCGTTCTGTGGGTTTGAAAAAGTGCAAGCGATATAATTCATTGTCAATTACTTAGAAGCTTGTTCGCAGATGCTTGCAAAATCCTCTGCCTTAAGCGATGCACCGCCGATGAGACCGCCGTCAACATCAGGTTGAGCAAAGAGTTCAGAGGCGTTCTTGGCGTTACAGCTGCCGCCGTAGAGGATATGTATCTGGCTTGCGATGTCGTCGCCATATTTCTCTTTCACGAGGCCACGGATGAATGCGTGCACTTCCTGAGCTTGCGCCGGGGTCGCCGTCTTGCCTGTCCCGATAGCCCAGACAGGTTCATAGGCGATGATAACGTTCTCAATATCAGCGTCATCGAGATGGAACAACCCCTCCTCCACTTGTTTGCGGATGACATCGAAATGCTTGTTGGCCTCGCGTTCTTCCAACACCTCGCCCACGCAGAAAATCGGGACGATTTCATATTTGAGTGCCTGATTTACCTTTGCGGCAAGCGTTTTGTTATCCTCGCCGAAGTATTTTCTGCGCTCGCTGTGACCGATGATGCAGCAACTCACTCCAATGGAGTCGAGCATCTTAGCCGCCACCTCGCCAGTGTAAGCCCCTGATTCCCATGCAGATACATTCTGGGCGCCAACTTCAAAGAGTTCGTGTTCAGCAGCCTCGTCGGTAGCAAGTTCGAGGTACGGGAACGGCGGGCATATTATCACTTCGCATGATGGCTGTTTCTCGTCAAGGATATTTTCGAGATCTTCAATAAGGGTTTGGGCTTCCTCAAAGTCGAGGTTCATTTTCCAGTTGCCCGCGACGATTTTATTTCTTTTCATGGTGTGATGATTTAAATTTTTCGATTAAAGTGCAAAGATAAGAAAAATTATTTTATCCTCACTCTCGGATCCAAAATTCCGTAAATAATATCCACCACGATGTTGATGACAATCAGCATCACACCTATTAGTAATACTGCGCCCATCACAACGGGGAAGTCGAATTTGTCGAGAGCGTCAACGATGACCACGCCGATTCCTTTCCAGTCGAAGACGTATTCGACGAATACCGCGCCGGCAAGCAATGAGGCGAACCATCCTGAGACGGCGGTAACCACCGGAGTCATGGCATTTCTTAGGGCGTGTACCCCTATGACACGCCATTTTTTCAAACCCTTCGCCTTCGCCGTGCGGATATAGTCCATCGACATGACTTCAATCAAAGTTGTTCGTGTAAGTTCTGTTATGACGGCAAGAGGCCTCAATCCGAGCGTCAACGCTGGCAAAATAAGGTTTTTCAGGTCGAGATATGAGCCGTTGCCATAGTCATCGACAGAGAAGAGGCTACCGATCATGCTCAAGCCGGTCACCGACTCAAGCACGAAGCCGAAGAGCCATGCAATAAGAATAGCAGCAAAAAACGAGGGCAGCGACATCCCTATCGTGGTGATAAACAAGGTCAAACGATTCAGGAAATTACTATTCACAATGGCGGTGAGCACACCGAGTAAAACTCCTATCACGAAAGCGAAAAGTATCGATACGAAAGCAAGTATCAAAGTGTTTGGAAAAGCCTCGGAAAGTATTGTACCCACAGGTCTTTTGCTTTGATAGGAATAGCGAAGATACGGTGTTTTCAGGATGATTTTCGTATTCCCAATCTTTGCAATTTTCGCATACGGCGCATATCTTGTAAAATCATTTTCACTTTTGTAAAATGATATCACCGAAAGGTCGTTGAGATAGTCAACATATTGTTTCCCAACGCTTTGGTTGAGTCCAAGCTCTTCACGTATTGCCTGCACATCTTGTTCGTCGGCACGTTGTCCGAGCATCATGCGCACAGGGTCGCCCGGCACAATGGTGAAGAGAAAAAACACCAGTGTCGCCACGCCCCACAAGACGAGGATTCCGTAAAGTATCTTTCTTATGACGTACGACAACATCTTATTCCAAAGGGAAATCTATTTTCGACCACTTGTTGATTATCAATCCGTTATCTATCAGCATTAAGCCCGGATTAGAGCGTACCATAGTCTTCAGTTCCAGCTCGTCACCATAATAAACTTCATTGAAAATCAAATATTTATCATTTAATACCTCGACATATTCAGGCGGTGCCGATGTTATCCAGATATATTCAAATCCTTGATTATCAGCCACTTCAGTCATCTTAACACAGCTCTCGAAGTCTTTTTCGGTAAACTCCTCAAGATACGGCGCCACAAAGACATAAAGATTCTCCGTCTCGAACAAAATATGTGTAAAGTCCTCGCCATCTTCGTCAAGAATTGCAAATCCGAGTGGCTGCGAGCTACCCACTGTGCGTTGCGACTCGAATGTCCATTGGCTCATCCAAATACTATCGTCCCAAGGATAGTTTGGTGACTCAAACTCTTGAATCTCACCGGTTTCATTGTTTTTGTACGTGACGTAAATCGTTCCGGCGTCATAGACTTCGGGGGTCATATCCTTCCCCACTTTCCAGTCCATGAAATCAACGACAGGCAGATGGCGTATGTTGTAAACTTCGAACCAGACGAACAGGTTCATGAAGGCGAGAGCCAGCACCCATTGCACGCCAAGCGTCAATCGTTTGTTTTTCAACGACTTATTATTAACAACCACAGGAATCAGCACTGCATCGATGACAAGATTCTTGAAAAACGTCTGCCAATTGCTCATCTTTATCGCCGTTCCGAAGCATCCGCAGTCGGGAACGAGGTCGTACATGGCGTCGAAGAACGTGGTGATGGTGAAAAAGAGCATGAGAATGACCGCGCCGAGCGTAGCGAGGCGCGGTAAGACGTTGACGAACAGACAGATACCAACGATGAACTCAGCTAAAATCATCACAACGGCAAGCATCAAGGCGGCGTCGTTCATCCACTCAATGCCGTAAGCGGCGAAATAGTCCAGCATCTTGTACTTTGTCCCAAGCGGGTCAACGCCCTTGGTGAAGCTGCTGAAAATGAACAAAGCCCCTACAAGCATGCGGTTTACCGTCACTCCCGCATCATTGTATCTGTTTCCGTAAACAATTGATAATCCTAATGTTACAAGTATCAGCAGAAGCAGCATCCATGAAAAGGCAGAGTGCAGGCCGACGAAGACGGCACATCCGAGAGCCATAGCAGTCACACCATAAGAGACCAAAGCCGACTTATCACTGTTTCGCACCATCATTCCTGTTTCCCTTCATTAATCAAAATAAGGCAGAAGACTGCGTAGTTTATCATGTCGAAATAATTGGCGTCGAGACCTTCCGAAATCAAAGTCTTGCCGTTATTGTCTTCTATCTCCTTGACTCTCAAGATCTTCATCAAAATCAAATCAGTCATCGAGCTGATTCTCATGCTACGCCACGCCTCGTCATAGTCGTGGTTTTTCCTCGACATGAGGTCGAAGGCGTCGTTAAGCACCTGCATATAAAGCTCGGAAGCCTGCTGAGGCTCCAAATCGGGCTGCTCCACCACCCCGAGTTGCAGTTGTATAATCGCCATTGCCGAATAGTTGATGATGCCGACAAACTCCGGCTCAACGCCTTCATTCACAAGGTGTTCCTTCTTGCGCTGCAAGCTTCTGATGCGGTTGGCCTTGATATAAATCTGGTCGGTGAGCGATTCCGGACGCATGATTCGCCAGGCCGCGCCGTAATCTTTCATCTTCTTGTCGAAAATATCGCGACATTGCGACAAAACTTGTTGAAATTCTGCTGTTGTATCTCTCTTCATTGGAAAAAATTATATAATTTTGCGTTTGTAAAATTACACATTTTTATGTTACGAATTGCCACAAGAGGACAAATTTTTTCTTTCGACCGTCCTGTCGTGATGGGAATCATGAACGTGACTCCCGATTCTTTTTTCGATGGCGGTAAGTATCAAGGACTTACGGCCGTTTTAGAGCATTGCGAAAAAATGGTCTCCGAAGGTGCTGACATCATTGATTTAGGGGCGTTCTCCACTAAGCCGGGCTGCGAACACATTTCCGTCAAGGAGGAAAAAGAAAGGATAATACCCGCGCTGAAAGCCATTAGAAAAGAGTTCCCGAACATACTGATTTCAATTGACACCTTTCGCGAAAGCGTTGCTAATCAATGTATTAAGGAAGGTGCCGACATCATAAACGACATATCCGGCGGACTTTTTGATGAAAAAATGATTCCATACATCGGCAAAAATCATATCCCTTATATTTTGATGCATATCACCGGAACACTTGAAGGGATGCACAAAGAGGAAATCATCAGCGAAAAAGTGCATGAAAAAGTAAGGCAATTCTTTGAAAATCAAGTGAATAAACTTTTGGAATACGGTGAACAGCAAATTATCCTCGACCCCGGAATCGGGTTCAATAAAACAATAGAATGCAACTTCGGACTTCTTAAAAATCTCGATTATTACAGGGTCAACAATTTGCCAATCTTAATCGGAATCTCTCATAAATCATTGATTTTTAAAACTTTAAACATTGCTCCACAAGAAGCTTTGAACGGCACCACGGTACTAAACACCATTGCCTTGATAAACGGCGCCGACATCCTTCGGGTTCACGATGTAAAAGAAGCGGTTGAAGCGGTGAAACTTGTCCATTTCGCTGCGCATCAGTCGAAATGACGAAAAAATTTGATGACTAATTGAAAAAAAGTGTATTTTTGTGAATTATTTGGAGAATTATGGTTGAATTGATGACACACGCCTTCATTCAGATTCGTTTTCTGGACGTTCTGGATGTTATCTTAGTGGGATTGCTGCTATATTTCCTTTACACCTTAGTTAAGGGCAGCACGGCAATCAACATCTTCATCGGCATCGTGGCGGTCATTATAGGCTTGAAAATCGTGACTTTGCTGCACATGGAGCTGCTCAGTTACATCTTCGGTGCCTTCGTGAATGTCGGTTTCATCGCGTTGATTATCATCTTCCAACCGGAGATACGACGGTTTTTGCTAAGCATCGGAACTTCGAAATTGGCCGTGGGATTCCGGGGGTTCTTCTCTCATCTCGGCGTGAAATACAAAGAGGCTGACGACACCGACCTTGACCCCATCTGCGATGCCTGCATCTCTATGGGAAGCGACAAAGTCGGGGCTTTGATTCTTCTTACGCAAGATAATGATTTACAAGATATTATCGACACGGGCGTATCTATCGACGCCATCATCAGCAAGCCGTTGATAGAGAATATCTTTTTTAAGAACAGTCCGCTCCACGACGGCGCAATGGTCATTTCCAACAATAAAATAGTGGCGGCGCGTTGCATACTACCCATCACACAGCAGACGAGGCTTCCGGGCAGCTACGGACTGCGACACCGCGCCGGCATCGGAGTTTCCGAGACTCACGACTGCATCGTTTTGGTCGTATCCGAGGAAACCGGCAGCATCAGAATCGTCTTCGACGGCAAGGTTTACGACGTGAAACCGAGCGAAATGAAGGCGAAGATTAAGGAGATTCAGGGAAGGAAGAGGATTTAGCCATTAGCTGTCATTTCGACCGCAGCAAAGCGGAGTGGAGAAATCTTATAAAACACTGCAATTTAACCTTCTCATCTGCCGGCAAAAATGGCTTAAGTGGATGATACTCAATCATTCTTGGATTGTTTCATGCGGTTTAATCTCTATAAGATAATCTCTCGAAGTCTGATAGAAATACCGCTCATATGGGTCATAACGGTAACGATAAACGGCATTTGTTGGTGTATTCTGCTGACTGTCAATATATTTGTTCATCATGAAATCGTAGCAGTAGCCAGAATATAGCTTCCCTAAAATTTCTGCGAATTTATAAAACCCTTCTATGTCGATTGTGTCGCAATAAGTCTTGGAATACACTTTGTTTGTATGATAATCAATATCGAACGTCACATCGGTGTCGTTGAAATAGTTCTGCTCGGTGAATGCCAAATTGTAAACCGTGTCGTTGGCGATGTTGAACCATGCCGCGACATTCACCAAATCGACAGGCACATCCATGCAATATTTGTTGTATTTAACCCAGCCGCAAAACTGCTGCGGGTCGCATGTTTCCGTCACCTCTATTCGCGGAATCTCAATCACCCAATGCGTAGGGTCGGGGAACGAGTTCTCGTCCTCCCAATATTCCACCGTCAAACCGTAGTTTTTCAATGTTGACTGCATCGTCAAGTAAATGATATCCAAGAATTTATCATCATTTATCTTATCTATAACTTTAACTTGTTTTTCAAGATAGGTAATCTGTTGTTGAAGCGATGAGTCGGCGAGATTTTCAGGAATCGAGTCGTTACGAAGATTCCTTTTGGCCAATCTTTCAGGCATATAAAGAGCCACGACGGTCTTTCGGTTGTTTTTCACAAAACGCCGCGCAATGCTGTGCTGCTCAGAGCAGGAGTGCAACAAAAGAATCGCTCCAAGAATCAGTAAAACTATATTTCTTTTCATATTTGACATATTTATCTCTCGCAGATTTCGCAGATCTCACAGATTTGTCCTTCCACGTTTTTCTTCCACCGATTTGACTCGCTAAAGCGAGCGGATCTCGCAGAGTCGATTGCTAAAATAACGTCAGCTGACCGTCTTTATTATCTTCATTGTCAATATCTTTAACTTTTTCTGTTTTCTCTTTAATAGATTCATCACCTTGTAGTTTGTCACTGCCATTTTCCGCTGTTTCCACTGTTTCTGCGTGAGCCCCCTCAACCTGTGTTTCACCACCGCCATTTTCCGCTGTTTCCACTGTTTCTGCGCGAGCCTCCTCTTCTGCGAGCTGCGGCTCGAATGGCTCGAGGAACTCGTAATAGTTCACGTCGTGTACCGAGAGGCGTTTCCCTTTTGCCTTGTAGCTCTTCACCCCGATATATTCCTCGACGTTAACCTCTTCATCCTCAAAGTGTTTGCCGCTTATGCCGTCATTGAATTTCAACAGCAGTCTCGGCATGACATCCATATTCAACATCAGGAACCTGGCGTCCTCACCTTCGCCGATGAACGAGATACGCTTGTTCAGAGGTGTCTCTTCATCGACAGTGAACCTCTTGATATACATCAGCTTAGTCTCCGACTCGATATACAAAACAGTGAAAATCGTCTCCGGCTCGAATTTGAAAATCATCGTCATGTCATCGTCGAAATGCGTTGAGAGGTCGAAGTTGGTGAGACGTAACTCGCCGTTGGAGTGTATCTGCATTATCTTGTCGTTGCCGGAGTAGCGTCCGATTGACGTTCCGCGGCCGTCGGCGTTCAGTCGTTTCACCGTGTCGTCGTACCATATCTCGCGTGCCGAGAGCGTGGAGACGCCTTCCTCGCGTTTGAAGATGCGGTTCACTGCGTGATTTGTGAGCTTGTTGCCACGGCTGCCACGTCCTTTGATGTCCAAAGTGGCGAAATCGTAGTCAAACGAGAGCTTTTTCAGCTTCGGAGCGGGACGCAGCATCACCTTGATGACCTCCGCCTCTCCGTTAGGATTTGCAGAGAAATAAACCACTTTCGAGCCTGCCTCGCCCATAGTGAGGTCGTAAATCTTGTCGTGTGTGATGCCATCGACGTAAAAACGCTTCACATAGTAAGGATTTCCAGGCTTACCGTTGCGATAAGCCATGTTGTAGATGGTGCGTTTGTCGCCTTTATGATAGATGTTGGCGTAGATGATCTTCTCCGGACCCACGAACAGCTTCTGCTGCAGTTTCACCACCGAGAACGTGCCGTTTTCGCGGAATACGATGACGTCGTCGATGTCGGAGCAGTCGCACACATAGGCGTAGGCGTCCTTGTTTTGTTCTTTCTTGAGACCGGCACCGGTGCAGATGAATCCTTCCTCCTTGTTGACGTACAGTTTCTCATTGTTAGCTGCCACCGCCACCGCCGAGATGTTGTCGAAGTTGCGAATCTCGGTCTTACGCTCGCGCCCTTTGCCGTATTTACGCTTGATTTCCTCGAAATAATGTATGGTGTAGTCCACGATATGGTCGAGGTCGTATTTCACCTGCTCAATCTGTTTCTCGATGTCAAGTAATTGATCCTCCGCCTTTTTGATGTCGAATTTTGAAATCTTACGGACAGGTTTCTCACAAAGTTTGAGTACGTCGTCGCGTGTGATGTCGCGTTTCAGTTTCGGACGATACGGATCGAAGGCTTTTTCTATCGCATCTATCTGGGCGTCATAGCTTTCCGCATCTTTTTCCAAGATTTTATAGATACGTTTCTCGAAAAAAATCTTTTCAAGAGAGATCCAATGCCATTGACCTTCCAGTTCATCAAGAGTGTTTTTCAGCTCCCAGCTCAACAAATCCAAGGTATGGTCGGTGTTGTGCCTTAAAATCGCCGAAATAGTGGTAAATTCAGGCTTGTCGTTATGAATCACGCATGTCACGAGGCTACTCAGCTTGACCTGGCATTTTGTGAAAGCGTAGAGTGCGTCGATAGTCTGGTCGGGCGACACGCCTGGCGCGAGATGGATGACTATTTCAGCGGTCTTAGCCGTATTGTCGTCAACCCTGCGAATCTTGATTTTGCCTTTCTCACTCGCCTGAGTGATTGATTGTATTAAAGTTTCAGTTGTAGTACCGTATGGTATCTCAGTGATTACCAATGTCTTTTTGTCTATTTGAGATATCTTCGCCCTCACCTGCACACGGCTTCCGCGACCGCCGTCGTTATAGCCGCGGACATCTATCAGACCACCTGTCTGGAAGTCGGGATAAAGCTCGAATGGCTCATCTTTGAGGTAAGATATTGAAGCGTCAATAAGTTCGTTGAAGTTATGCGGCAGGATCTCCGATTTCAGACCCACCGCGATGCCCATAGCACCTTGGAAAAGCAGCAACGGGAACTTTACTGGAAGCGAAATAGGCTCTTTGTTTCGGCCGTCGTATGAAAACGTCCAATCGGTTGTCTTCGGGTTAAAGACAACGTCTAACGCGAATTTCGACAGACGTGCCTCGATGTAACGAGGAGCCGCCGCGCCGTCGCCGGTGAGGATATTACCCCAGTTACCTTGGCAGTCGATAAGCAGATCTTTTTGACCCAGATTCACGAGAGCGTCACCGATGGAAGCGTCGCCGTGAGGGTGATATTTCATGGTGTTTCCCACGATATTAGCAACCTTGTTGTAGCGTCCGTCGTCGATCTCCTTCATGGAATGCAGGATACGGCGCTGCACGGGCTTCAAGCCGTCGTCAATTTCCGGCACAGCGCGGTCAAGGATGACGTACGAGGAGTAGTCCAAGAACCAGTTTTCGAACATGCCTTTCAGCGGTACGATGCGGTATCCGTCGCCCGACTGCACAAGCATTCCCGACTCCTCTTCCGCCGTGGGATCGAAGCCGTCAAGCACCTGAGTGACATCGTCGTCTATCTCGTTTATCTCTTCAAACTCTTGATTATCAATATTTTCGTCATCAAAATCTGCCATCGTCAAAAATTTCAATTATAATCTACAAAATTAAGAAAAATTTTTATTTCCAAAACCGCAAAACCAAAATTTCTATCAACAAAGATATCAACGCTAAGATTATGAACGACTTCCACAGCGTTGAGCGACGCACCATAGTCTTCATCACATCGCCTGAGCGGATATCGTCTGACCTCATCACTGTAATGACGTTCAACCCATTGTTTTTCAATATTTTATCAACCTCTTCCGTATCAACAAACTTCATTTTCGACTCTTTGCGGCTGTCGTTCCACCCCGTCGTGGCTACAATCTCATCGCCATTGCTGACATTGTAGAAGCCTGCACCGGGCAGTTCGTCGAAGAGCCTAATCATCGCACGGTTGTTGCGCATTTCAACCATCGGAATCATCTCGAAGGTGCTTTCAACATCGCGGATACGGATGTCGCCTCCTGAAAAAGCCGTCAAATCATTGATTGACAATTCTTTATCAATGCCAATAGTATATGAAAGCCTGCTCACCTGACTGCCGAGCATCGCAATTTTGTACATTATCGGAACGAATAGCGAATTCTCGCTAAAATTGGTCCAATTTGCATTAAATCTTGAAGCAAAAACAAAGACATTACCCGCTCCGATTTTACTTAAAGTAAAGAATGAAGTGCCATTCTGTAAAGAAATGAGTGTCAGAGAATTATGAAATTGTTTTTTATCAATTTGAACATGTTTGTAAACCTTCGGGAGGTCGGCGTTGTCGGGAATCGAAACGAAAATGTCATCGAAGAATGTATGTTGGGCGGCAATCATGGAAATACTTAAGGTATCGTCGGAGATTATTGGGGCGTTACGGGCATTACGGGCGTTAAGTGGCTCCGATGGGAGCATAACCACGCTGCAGCCTTCTTTTGCCAGATCCATGATAGATTGCATCATCGTCTCGTTGACGAGATCGTCGCCATCGATGATAATCAATTGACAATCAGAGAGATATTGCTGATCGATGCGGCGAGGGTCAACGCGTTTGCAATCAAACAATGAATCGTTCGAAAACAACGTCTGGATTGCGGATTGGCCGTTGTCTGTTGACAATTCCACAATTTTGATAATCGGGCGCACATCCAACATGAAATTATATGAATCGTCAAATGTTATCGGGAAATCGTCGATTGATGCGGTTGCTGTATGACTACCCTCTTCAGCAACAAATTGCATCGAGACGTTATTTTTGCCATTTGCGGGTATATCTATTGTGTTGAATGCCACGGCTTTACCATCGATTTCGAAATTCACTGGGAGGCCTTTTATCTCCTTACCGCTCTCATTGACGACGCGCACGTTTATTTCGTTGGCGAAATCTTTTTGCAGAATCGGCAACGACAGCCAGACGGTGTCGATATATATATTCTGTTGGTAATCAGACTTTAACGGAATTGCAACGATCTGAATAGCTGAATCGGCCATAATGCCGTCGAGATTCATCATGTTGTCTTGGAAGTCGGAATACACGAACAGCGAGGCGGATTTGAAACCATTGCGGCGCATTATCATTTGCAGATTCTCATATAAAGCATTGATACTCATCGGAGAAGCCTCAGTCTGCATGGCATCGATACTCATCAGCATCTCGTCTTGGTTCATAGGATACTCGTTTTCAGGCTGACGGCTGTTGGTGAGCAGTACAAATCTCTGCGAAGGGCTGATATTACTGACTATTTTGCGTGCCGAGGCTCTTGCGTCCTCAAGCAGCGAAATCTCCGACGAGCGGCTGTGCATCGACATCGAGTTGTCGATATAAACAGCCACCAGATTATCTGCGTCATCGGTTTTAAGTCTCTGCTCCGAATTATAAGGATACGCGAAAGCGAAAACGAGTGCGGCGATGAATAACATCCTCATTATCAATGCGATAATATATTTCAGCTTTTTCGTTTTAGCGTTCTCCTGCTCTATCGTCTTCAAGGTGGCTGTGTTGCTGAAATACACTATCTTATGCCGTCTGAAGTTAAAAAGGTGTATGATGATTGGAATCGCGAGGGCGAAGAGGCACCAGAGTATATTTGGATATAAAAAGTTCATATATAGTTGTTCAGTTGATCAGTTGTTCAGTTGTTTAGTTGATCAGTTTTCAAGGACTGATTCAATGAATTTTTCGTGTTTTCAGGTTGCAAAGATACAAAAGAATTCGAACTAAACATTGGATTTTTCTAACATTCAGTTTATAAAAATGCGTAAAAAAGGTATGATTTAATCCTATTTCCCGCAAGGTTGTTGTTCTTCGGCGGCCGAAGGCAGTGGAGAGTCTTCGGTTGTTGGATAATCGCCGATTTCGTAAAGGAATTCGGGGGCAAAATCCACACCGCACGCCCATTCGAGGGTCCAGTGGTTCAATCCGTATTGTTTGAATTGGGACAATTCTTTCAGTTGTTCAAAAACGCCGTCATTCAGATATGGCTGCAAATCGACAACTTTTGTCACGCCGTCGCTGAAAGTTAAAGACAGTGTGTAATCTTTAATGTAATCAACATCTACAACTCGTATCATCATTCAAGAGGTTTTATTCTTTTTAATTCACCACCATTTTGAGCTTTATCCCATAAATCCATCAGTTCTCCTTCATGCAAATCAATCCATTCAACGACTTTTGAGATTATTTTTGCCGGCATCTCCCCTTTTACGACCTTGTCTTTAATGCTGATATTGCAATCATAATCTCCATAACTCACATGAATATGCGGCGGATTATGATCTTTCCACCACATGTATATTATGATTCCATAGAATCTTGAAATTTCTGGCATGGTTTTAATATTTAAAACATGCAAAGTTACGATTTATTTTCAGATGTGCAGCTATAGGAGGGGAAATTAATTTTAAACGAGGCATAAAAAATCTGTGCCATTCTGATTTGGGGCAGGATTATGATACTTTTTTCTTGATAAAAAATTATCCAAAAAATCAAGGCCCGATTAATCGGAGCCCCGCTACAGCCAGTCTAAAGCCACCGCTGCACCGCAATCGGGCCAGAGCTGACGCACAAAAAAAGTATTAATAAATCTTTTCAGAGCGATAAAATGCATCTCTCTTTTTAAAATACTCAGACATCATCGATGTATAATAGTTATGTTCTATTTCAGGGTATGGTGATATCAGATTAACAAAAGCCGTATCATTTTCATTTAATTTAGGCATAATTTCTAATTTGCCCTTCTCAAATCTAATCAAACCTCTATCAAATAACTTGTGATGGTTTTCACAAAGCCAAAGTCCATTGTTCCCATCTGTAGCCATTTTTAACTTTTCAGCAAACGGCAAATCTGTGCGTTGTTTAATTGCTTGAATTGGATAAATGTGAGCCCCTTGAATAATGCTTTCAATTTCACAGTGACATAACGAACATATTTTATGACCTCCCGTCTTTTCCAATAGGTTATATATAAAACGAGGGCTTCTCAGGCTTTCATCGGCTGACACCGGCTTATATGTATGATTATCATCTTCATCAAATTCATAAGTGTCATTTAGAATTTCAATCTGCGCCCTCCCCCTTTCTCGTGCATAATTCTTTATAGCATCTATATCAGCGTCACTTAGATATTCACTATCGTTGTCTGCAATTTGAAAAAGGCGAACTGGTTTGTCGGAAATACCACATAAAGCCAGGCAGAGCATCGTTGTTTCTTTTTGATTTGCGCCAAATGTTTTTCCATATACATGGTAAAACTGCCCTTCGTCGGTAATATATGAAGATTGATTAGCACTATTTCTAATACTATTGGCTTCCCTATCAGCAATTAAGTCACGAACACTGTCGTATGGTTTAATCGAAAACCCGCTCAGCCCCTCGTCTGCATTCAAAAACACTACACCCATAGAAAACAGAAGCCCATACATAAATTTGTGATAACGAGTCTGGTTTCCCCCATTTGTCGGTGTTATATACAAACAAAACCGACACTTTTTATTGCTATTATAAGCTTCGTTAAGATATAAACCAAATGCAGTTGGCACACTTTGAAGATATGAATTACGTCCTCCCACTTCTTTTGGTGTATATGTTATATAGTATTTACAATTGTCCGTTTCAAATGTAAACATTTTACCTTTTATGCGTTGTTCTTTCCATTCCACTACATATTTTCTTTGTCCGGTCAGTCTATAACAAATTTTTTGTAAATCCGGACTAGTTATAACCGTATCGACATTAGGCACTTTATCTTGTGCACCAAGACGACAAATTGTAAATAGTGCTTTCATATTATTGAGCAATAATTAAGGTTTCTCTTCTCCCTCGAAATGTTGTTTGAAATGATTCTGCTTGATGTTCTTCAATCCATTGTAATAGTAAAGAATTTCGAGAGCCTTTATATTCTAAAACATTGGATATAATAACTTTACATCCACGTTTTACAAGACCATCAAGATATATTAACAATCGTTTCTCTTCTTCATTATTCCATCCTTTAAAACCACGTTTACCATCATTATAGCTTCCAAGCGTAAGTAGGTATGGAGGATCCGCATATACGAGAGTGTTCTCATCTATATAATCATCAATATCACAAAAATCACCGATATGAAATGATACATCCAGTTCCTTTAGTCGACGTGAAAATGACACGATTTTTTCTTTTATGGAATCGCTATAACCGCTTTCCCCAACTGGATTGTTGAATTCATAATTTGAATTAAAGCGGAGTTGTTGCTGAAATCCATATAATATGACCACATACAAATAACAGTACGCCTTGGAGGTGTTACGATATTTTTTATTGTAATCATCGCGTATCTTAATATACGATTCCTTATTACACTTAACGAGATTATATTTTTTGATGATTGTTTCTATGAAAGTCAGCAGCGTTGCAGTATTTTCGGTTTTAAACATTTGAAGAATGCTGGCAACAGCAAAATTTATATCATTATAAATTATCTGTTTAAAACCTGCCACATTAATACCCACATTAAAACCTCCTCCTAATAAATCTACAAATTTTGGTTTTCCAATTAAATGTGGTTTGATAAAATCTATTATTTGCGATTTTCCACCCATATAATTCAATGGGCAGTAATAATTTACATCTGCAAGCGGTTTTTTACATCCATAGAACAAGTATTCTTTATGTCCTTGTTTTTCTCCAGTTTTAAAATTCTTATATCGTTTATAATCTATCTCATCACATATCACACTTTCTTCATAGCAATATCTTTTCAGTGCATACATGATATAATCCTTTGACATCAAGCCATCGCTACTATAACTGAAAATAATATGGGAAGCTTGAGTTTTTGCTATTACTTTGTCAAAAAGTACGGCAACTTTATTCGGTTTTGACCAATCGTTGGAGATACCGCTATATGGACGTGCCCCTGTAATACCTTTTAAAGTCGGATTATCATTAAGTATTAAAGTTTCTAGAATATGATATTGTACAGAATATGAATTCTTTGTATATGGCGGATCAAGATAAAGAATATCACAGGCAACATCCTCAATGATATCTTCTATGTTGCAATTTACTATTTGAACATGATTAATATTGTGCGGGTCCGGCTCAGTATCAGTATCTGCTGGAGGCATAAATATTATATTCTTCACTGCTCGAGCATCCCATGTTTTTAAAAAAGCTCCATATACTCCGGCTACATTTGCCACATGCGAAACAGATTCTAATAGAGAACTCAACAGATAACAATATTCCTCATATGTTATTTGTTTTCCGTCATACCATTTTTGTATTTGTTGGCGGAAATAATCAATACGGCCTGCATTCCAGTCTGTAAAATACATTCTTCCTGAAAGCTGGGGAGAATAGTTTTTAGAAAAGAACCCAATAATTTGATTGTCGTTTTCATTGAAATAATCAAATGGATTGAAACCCAAAGTCTCGAAAGTACAACGTGATGCAAAAATTCGACCACATGCGAATGTAGTAGCACAATGTAAATTGTCATTTACCACCAAATTAAACCTGTTTTTGAAATGATTGGCAATTGCACCTGTACCACAAAATGCATCAAACAAGACCAGCCTATTATGTCTATTCTCTAATAGCTGCTGTCGTTCAAAAAGTTTCTGAATGTATTCTACTAATGTTGCTTTACAGCCTAAATATCTCATCCTTATATCAACGCCATAATTGTTAGCGAAAGGACTACCAGTTCGGGATATGGGCTAAAACAAAGGACCCCGGGACATAAAAAAGCGCGGAAAGGCACTTGTCAACGTCCTAAGGTCCTAGCAAAACCCATTGTACAGACAAGTCTCCAGTCCACGCCATAGCGCAGACGTTGGCACTTATTCGTTGTACAATGTCTTGTGAAATTGCTAGGTTCTAGGACATTTCGAATATAGCACTAACGCTATGTTATTTTCAATAAATTAAGTATCACGATACTCGGTGCAAAGATACAAATAGTTTTTAAAGGATAGAAAACTTTTTTAAAATAATCTTTTCGCGGCTTCGCCCCACTGGGTTTACAGCACGGGCCCGCGCCAAATAGCGGTTCGAGCTTTATATGGCGCTTGATCTTTTAGTTTCACTGATTTTGCTTTGTCTCAACATAGCTCAAGCAAACTTGGCTCTGTATTCGACTTGAGCAAAATTCGGTTCATTTTTCATCAAGGGAAAAGGAACAAAAACCGCTCGAGGAGGGCTATCATTAAAAAAGGATTGTTGTTGCCGCTGGCATTAAGGGCGTTAAAGCCATTAAGGGCGTTAGTGGTGGCGGCAAAAATATAGTAAATCTTGCTAATCCTGTCAGAAAAATCATTATCTTTGCAACGTCAAACCAGCCATTAGCTATTAGCCATTAGCATTTTTAGACAAATTAAACAGCTAATGGCTAACGGCTAACAGTTAATGACTAAAAAGAAAGAAAATGGCTAAAGACTTAAAACCTCATATCGGGATTTTCGGGCGGATGAACAACGGTAAAAGCACGATAATCAACAAGTTAACAGGACAGCCCTTGTCAATTGTGTCGGAGCAGGCGGGAACAACCACCGACCCGGTGAGGAAGGCTATCGAGATATTCGGCATCGGCCCGGTGATTTTGATTGACACCGCAGGCATCGACGATATGAGCGAACTCGGCAAACAACGTGTCGCGAAAACATATCTGACTATCAAAGAGATAGACTGCGCCATCTTGGTGATTGCCGGAGAGGAATTCGGAGAGACAGAAAAGGCAATAATCGGAGAACTCAGGAAGCATGAGATACCATTTATTATAGTTCACAATAAATCGGATTTATCGGAGCTCTCGGAAAGCCACAAAAAAGCCATCGAAAACGAGTTTTCCACTAAAATATTGGAATTCAGCGCTTTAAAAGATGATGCAAAAAGTCTTCAAGAAGCTCTGAAAAAAGCTATTCCGGAGAGTGCTTTCAAGCGTCCTTCGCTGCTCGGAGGCATAATAAAACCTGGCGACGTGGTGGTGTTGGTAACCCCAATAGACGACGAGGCTCCCGAAGGCCGCATGATACTTCCACAAGTGATGGCGATACGCGATGTGCTCGACAACGACTGCATTTGCGTGGTGCTTAAAGAAACGGCATTGCAACAATACTTCGATTTTAATATGCCTAAGCCCGCCCTCGTAGTCACTGATTCTCAAGTGTTTGGTCTTGTCAGCAAGATTGTGCCCGATGACGTGCCGCTCACCAGCTTCAGCATCGTCTTGGCGCGTTTGAGAGGCGATTTCGAGAACTATCTGAAAGGCACCCCTCACCTGTCGGACCTCAAAGACGGTGACAAAATACTGATGCTCGAGTCGTGCACACACGAAATCAGCTGCGGCGACATCGGAAGGGTTAAACTGCCGAATTTGATAAGGAAATTCACCGGCAAAAACGTGGAATTCACCTATCTTTCAGGCTTGACACCGATTAAAAACATCCGCCAATACGCCATCGCGATACAATGCGGAGGCTGCGTCGCCACACGTAAGCAATTGATTAACAGGACAAACCAGGCCATAGATAACGGTGTGCCGATTACAAATTACGGAATGGCGATTGCCTATATGAACGGGATTTTTGAAAGAGCGACGAGGGTTTTTAGCCATTAGCCATTAGTCATTAGCCATTAGCCATTAGCTATTAGTTTTTTTTTATGTTTGGTCATGTTAAAAAAATTATTATTTTTGCAGAACCAACCAACAATAGTTTGTAAACAGCCTAAAGTCGAGATAAATTATTGAGACTAAGGGATTTACGAATAAAAAGTCAGAGCCGGAAGAGGTAAAAATCTGACGGCAAGGGAATTGAAACACTTCATTTCTCAGCTGAATTTTGTTGTTTTGAAAAAAAATAACAAATAAAAAGCTAAAAATATGCAATTTCATCCGGAAAAATGCAGGATTCCTGACGAGCCGAACCGACCATTCATCGATTCCGAAGAGATTTGGGAATTCATCAACAACACCAAGAGCACACCTGAGCGCGTGCGCGAAATCATCAACAAATCCTTGGCAAAGAACCGTCTGACGATGGAAGAGACCGCTGTCCTCGTCAACACTACCGATCCGGCATTAGTCGAGGAAATCAAGGAGGGCGCAAGAGAGCTGAAACGCCGCATCTACGGCAACCGCATCGTGCTATTCGCCCCTCTCTACGTGGGCAACTACTGCGTAAACAACTGCAAATACTGTGGTTTCCGCTCATCTAACAAAGAGCAGATCCGCACAACTCTCACCGACGAGGAACTCATCCACAACGTGGAGGCATTGGAGGAAGACGGCCAGAAACGTCTCATCCTCGTCTATGGCGAGTCACCGAAATATTCACCTGAGTACATAGCCCACACCGTGAAAGTGACTTACGCCACAAAGAAAGGCAAAGGCAGCATCCGCCGCGTGAACATCAACGCAGCCCCTTTGGATGTGGAAGGCTTCCGCACCGTGAAAGAGGCAGGCATCGGGACATACCAAATCTTCCAGGAGACCTATTGCCCTGAGGTTTACAATGACTATCACCCTATCAACACCAAGAAAGGCGACTACAACTACCGTCTGACTGCCATGGACCGCGCTCAGCAAGCCGGAATTGACGACAACGGTTTAGGCATCCTCTTCGGCTTGTACGACTGGCGTTACGAGGTGCTCGCCATGATACGCCACACCAACCACCTCGAGGCTTGCTTCAACGTGGGACCGCACACCATCTCATTCCCGAGAATCAAGGACGCTTCGGGCCTCGACATCGACAAGAAATATTTCGTCGATGACGACACATTTGAGAAAATCATAGCCATTTTCCGCTTAGCGGTACCTTACACCGGCATGATTCTTACCGCACGCGAAGACGCGGATTTTCGCGCAAAAGCCATAGAATACGGCATCTCACAGATCGACGGCGGCACCAACCTGCAAATCGGCGACTACAAATACCATCACGAGGAGGAAGAGAAAAACAGCGACAAGCAGGAAGACCAGAACCTTCACCGCGAGCAGTTCAAGATTGGCGACGACCGCACCTTAGGCGACATCATCGACAAACTTCTCGACCACGACTTCATCCCGAGTTTCTGCACCGCATGCTATCGTCTTGGCAGAACGGGCGAGCATTTCATGGAGTTCAGCGTGCCGGGCTTCATCAAACGCTACTGCACTCCGAATGCCATACTCACCTTGACGGAATATTTAGTTGACTACGCCACCCCCGAAGTGGCCGCAAAAGGCTGGAAGACAATAGAAAACAACTTCAAAAACGTTGACCCGCAGTTCCTCGAAGAGCTTAAGAAGCGCATCGAGAGAATCAAACAAGGGGAACGGGATCTTTATTTTTAGCCATTAGCCGTTAGCCATTAGCCATTAGCTGTCATATCCCTAATGGCTAATGGCTAATAACTAATGGCTATTAAGGAAGGCTTTTGAGTCGCCCCAGGCGTTGTACAGAACCTTATGCCCGATTGATGCCATACGCACATCCAAGCATGTCTGGCATTGGTCGGGCTTGTCGTTGACACACGCTTTGTCAGGATAAATCAGATAATTCTCACGAAACTCGTTAGGTGTGAGATTAGGCATTATCACGTTGGCACCCACAGCTATCGCCTTCTCGCGTCCGAGCGGGTCAACGGTCTGGTTGGCGGTGGCAGCCACCATGTTGATTTCAGGCATCATCAGGCGCAAGACTGCTATCATCTTGAGCGTCAAGTTCATACGTTCTTTGGCAGAAGGGATCCGGTCTTTATGTTCATAAAGGGGAGTGTCGGGATGAGGTATGAATGGACCCATTCCGACCATCGCCACGTCTTTGTTCTTGAAGAACAGCAAGTCGTTGGCGAGATTGTCGAGGGTCTGGAACGGCAGTCCCACCATGACGCCTGTACCTGTCTGATAGCCAATGCTTAACAGATTGTCGATACACTCTATACGACGTTTAAAATCATGTCGTTTATCCTTTGGATGAATCTTATAATACAGTTCCTCGTCGGATGCCTCGATACGCAGCAGGTAACGATGTGCTCCGGCATCGAACCAGCGGCGGTAGGTCTCCTCGGTCTGCTCGCCCAGCGACAGCGTGATTCCGAGGCTGCCGTTGTCGATTTTCTTTATCTCACGGACGAGATATTCTATCTTATTGACGAAATCCTTGTCATCGCGTTCGCCGCTTTGTATCGCGACAGAGCCATAGCCGAGTTGATGAGCCAGGCGAGCGCATTCAAGCACCTCGTCATCTGTGAGTGTGTAGCGTTCCACCTTGGTGTTTTTGGCGCGCACGCCGCAGTACAAGCAGTATTTCGCACATCGGTTACTGTATTCGATAAGACCGCGCAGATGCACGCAATTGTCAAGATGCTTCAGCTTGGTCTCGAGCGACTTGCGGAAAAGGCGCGACATCTCCTCGCCTTCCGCCGCGAGAAGTGTCATGATTTCCTCTTTTGAGAGCTCGTGTTTTGACAATATTTCGTCGAATGATGACATCGCTGAAATTTTTGCAAAGATAGAACTTTTTTTCACGCAGAAAGAGCAGAAATGGCGTAAATAATTTGAAAAATTTCTTGAAGCGGATATGACAACAATGTAAAAGTCGCATCCGTAATGCGTGATTTGGTGAGTTTTTTGTGATATAATCAAAAAATGTAATAGTATTCTTTTATCATAATAAAAATTCGTATTTTTGCACCGGAAAAAATGACATTATATAATATGATTGAGCGCATCATAAAACAATTGGCAAAGCAACGGATGTCCCCACAAAAAGCGATTATCATTATAGGTCCGCGCCGAGTGGGTAAGACTGCCCTGCTTCATATGCTGAGCAATGAGACAATAAAAAACACGCTGTTTATGAACTGCGACGAGCCGGGAATCAGGCAGAAACTGAATTACACCACTGCAACAGAACTCAAAGCTGAAACATCCGGTTTCAATCTCATATTGATAGATGAGGCGCAGCGTGTACAGAATATCGAAATGACACTGAAGCTTTTGGTTGACATTTTTCCCGGGAAACAGGTTGTGGTCACAAGCTCGACGGCATTAGGACTCTCCGATAGTCCCAACGGGCCGCTGACAGGTAGAAAATACGAATACACCATGCTACCGATATCCGCAGAAGAGCTCATCGCCCATCATGGCAAAGACATTGAGCGGCGGCTCTTGGAACGTCGGCTTGTTTATGGCTTGTATCCCGAGGTGGTGAATCATGCGGGAGATGAATGCGAGGCCCTCACCAATCTGTCGGGAAGTAATTTATACAAAGATATTTTTGCCTTTCAGGATGTACGCAAACCGGAAATCATCGAGCAGCTGTTGCAGGCTTTAGCCTTGCGGATAGGGAGCGAGGTGTCGTACAACGAGTTAGGATGTCTTATCGGTCTTAACTCGCAGACGGTTCGGCGATACATTGATTTTTTGGAAAAATCGTTTATCGTGTTCCATTTAAGCTCGTTTAACCGGGATGTGCAAGGCGAACTGAAAAAAAGCCACAAGATTTATTTCTGGGACAATGGCATCCGCAACGCTATCCTTGGCGACTTCAAGCCGATAAATCTACGGCAGGATATAGGAGCGCTGTGGGAGAATTATCTTGTTGTGGAGCGTTTGAAGCACCATTCGTACAGCCAATTTAATGGAAAATGTTATTTTTGGCGCACCAAGCAGCAGCAGGAAATTGATTATTTGGAAGACATTGACGGCGAGCTGCGTACATACGAGTTCCGATGGGGCAGCACAAAACATCCAAAACTGACGGCGACGTTTTCCAAAAACTACCCGAACCACACATATGCGGTAATCAATCCTGACAACTATCAGGAATTTGTCACCGGAAGAATATAATTATTTAATTTTGATTATTTATCAAAAAGTGGAGACGCACATCCGTGCGTCTCCACTAACGTCTAACGTCTAAGGTCTAAAGACTAAGGTCTAAATCTTAGATGATTCCTTGAGCTAACATAGCTTTTGCAACGCGCATGAAGCCGGCGATGTTAGCGCCCTTCACGTAGTTGATTGTACCGTCAGCCTGTTTGCCGTACTCCACGCACATGTCATAGATGTCGTTCATGATCTTGTGGAGTTTCTGGTCAACCTCAGGAGCCGTCCAGTTGATATGAGCCGCGTTCTGGCAGATCTCGAGACCTGATGTGGCGACACCACCTGCGTTGACAGCTTTACCTGGGGCGAACGGGATACCGGCTTTCTGGATAGCCTCAATAGCACCCGGCTGGCAACCCATGTTAGAGACCTCGGCGACATACTGTACGCCGTTCTTAATCAATTCCTTAGCATCCTCTTCAGCCATCTCGTTCTGGAATGCGCATGGGCATGCGATATCGCATTTCACGCTCCAAGCCTTCTTACCAGCGGTGAATTTGGCTTTGCCCGGGAATTTGTCGGCCATATCCTGAACCTTGTTACGGTTAGAGGCACGCATGTCGAGCATGTAGTCGATCATCTCTTTGGTGATACCGTCAGCGATTTCGCAAACGCCGTCCGGGCCTGAGATAGCGACGACCTTAGCGCCGAGTTCTATAGCTTTGAGAGCAGCACCCCATGCCACGTTACCGAAGCCCGAGAGAGCGACTTTCTTGCCCTGCATTGTCTCACCTTTCTGGTGAACCATACGGTCAACATAGTACATTGCGCCGAAGCCTGTTGCTTCCGGACGAATCAATGAACCGCCCCAGCCATAGCTCTTGCCTGTGAGAGCGCCTGTGCTGTGCTCGCGGGCGAGCTTCTTGTAAGCGCCGTAGAGGTAACCGATTTCACGGCCGCCGACACCGACGTCACCGGCTGGTGAATCCTGGTCAGCACCGATGTTTCTCCAAAGCTCATACATGAAAGCCTGGCAGAAACGCATGATCTCAGCGTCTGATTTGCCTGTCGGGTCGAAATCAGCACCACCTTTACCGCCACCGAGTGGGAGGTTGGTCAATGAGTTCTTGAAAATCTGCTCGAAGCCCAAGAACTTAAGCATTGATACGTTGACAGCTGGGTGGAAACGGAGACCGCCTTTGTATGCGCCGAGAGCGGCATTGTACTGGACACGGTAACCGAGGTTCACCTGAACCTGACCTTTGTCGTCAACCCATGTCACGCGGAAGGTGAAGATACGATCCGGTTCAACTAAACGCTCAACGATTTTCGCAGCCTCAAACTCCGGATGCTGGTTGTAAACTTCTTCAATTGATTCGAGTACTTCGCGAACTGCTTGCAAATACTCTTTTTCGCCTGGATGTTTCTTCTCCAGGTTTTCCATGATAGTCTGTACTTTCATTACTTTGTTTATTTAAAGTTTGTTAATACGTATTTAAAATTCCTTTGAAATTTTCTGCAAAATTATAACTTTATTTTGTATTTAACAATTATTTTCAAAAATATTTTTTATTTCTCCCGTCCGACGTAATTTCCTTCATCCCAAAGCAAGATTTCCATGACACTTCCGTCGATGTTGTAATGCGTTTCCCTGCCATGTTTGAGGTTGTTTTTGTAATGAATCTCAGCGTTTTGATACGCTCCGCCTTCCGAATAGCCTTTCTGCACGCCGGTTCCCCTGTCGTAAACGGCATTGCTGCCCACGCTGCCGTCTCGGTAATACATTATCCAGCCGCCATGCATCATGCCGTCGAGATATTCGCCTTCCACAAATGGTTTTCCGTTGTCATACCATTGGTAAAACATGCCGTTCAAAACACCGTTTTTGTATGTGGATTTTTTCACTAAGGTGCCGAAAACGTTGTACTCCTCCACCACCCCGTCGTAGCGGTTGTCTTTGTAATTCGCCTTCTCCTCAAGCTTGCCGTTCTCATACCAGCGTATCGACTCCCCGCTCAGCACATTCATCGAATAAGTCGCCTCCATCTCAGGATTGCCATTGCGGTAATACCATTTGCAAACGCCGTCGAGCTTGCCGTCGGTATAACGCAGCTCCGACTTCAACACTCCGTCGTCCCAATACGACAAAACAGGTTCGTCTTTTTCTTTACAGGAAAACAAAGCGTTGACTATCAATAGTATATATATAATTTTACTTCTCATAATCATTATTTAGAACGATTTTGTTATATCCTTTAAACTGATAAACATTCCAAAAAGTGTTCTCATATCCCGAATTTTCCGCATTGCGTTGGAAATAAAAATGAGTATGTAGCAGCGGGATGCTGAAATCGGGCAGATATTGCATCATATATTCGCCCCACACATTGAGTGCGTTGAGGAAATACCATCCGATATCGAAGCCCTCATAGGCCTGCAGCGACGGCTCCGTCTCATATCTGTTGCGGAACTTGCAAATAAAGCTTTCAACCCTAATATTTTGATAATCAATATTATTATCATCAAAATAGATGGCATGCATCTTCATCAGATTGTCGTTGAACAGACCCGTAAACTTACTCCATTCCGGCAACATGACGACCGTAATAGGGTAATACTCAGTGAGTTTAGTCACTTTATTGACAATTTCGTTGGCGAAAACTTTATCGCTACCGTAAACGATGAAAAGGTTGTTTCTCATCGTCGAAGCGTAATCTTTCACGAAATTAAGGCTGTCGCGGTAATAATTGATGTTGATTATCTTATTGTAAAAAACGGTGGTGTCGTCAATACATCTGCTGAGGGAGTCAACATTAAGGCTGACATTATCAGTGAGATAGTCGTTCTTCTCAAAAGCCACGTTCAGATATTTCCATCTCTTTTGATGTTTTTTTATGGTTTTGACGATATAACTGTTTTCGACATACGCGCAGCTATCGATGTTACGTTCCGCTATCTTGTTGATTTTATTGATGATAGCCGTGTCTCCATACCTGTTTTGCCTTATGATGAAGATGTTATTGTTGTGATAATAGTTTTTGACAAGGCTGTCGAGCGGCCGCAGCTGCCATTCCATCGACGGCTTTACTTTTATCACATTCGGCTGATTATCAATAATTTCCGAGCGTTGTGTTATTGGGTTCACTATCGGGATATTGTTTTCGACGGCGAATTGTTTCACCACGTTAAAAGGCTTCAGGTGGAACGGTCCGACTATCAGATCAGCTGTTTTAAGCCACGGGTCGATGACGGCGGTGTCGGCCTTTTTGATGTCGCTGTCAACATCATAGACTTTCAGCTCGACATTCATGCCGCGGCTATTAGCCATTGAATCGGCGGCTATCATGAAACCTTCGTAGAAATGCAGGAACGAGAAGGGTTTTGTGGCGAGGGTTCTGTTTGACGGCTCGGCGTCGAAAAAGTCCCGGTCAACCTGTTCGAGATACAAAGGCACCATGAGTGCCACACGGCAGGTGTCATGTTGCGCCCTTGCCCCTATCGCGTTAAAGGCAAGCAGAAAGACTATGGTTTTTGTTATCAGTCCCTTCATTTTCATTTCTCATTTGTAGGGAGCGGCACGAAGCCGTTGCCCATCACCTCGGCGCTTTCAATCACATTGACGAAAGCCTGCGGGTCGATGTTGCGCAGATTCCGCTTGAGCTTCACCATGTCGGCGCGGTCGAGGTTGGTGTAAATCATCTTACGTTCCTGACCTTTAAACAAGCCGGTACCCACGAAGCATGTGCCTCCCCTGTCCAAATCGTTGATAATGAACGCCCTCACTGCCTCGATATTATCTGTGATGATGAACGCCGTCTTATAGCTCTTCACGCCGTCAACCACCAGGTCGATAATCTTGCTTTCTATCACAATCAGGAGGATTGAGTAGATTGGCAGACGAATCTCGCCGAGGAGCAACGATGTCAGCGTTATTATCGAGTCAACTATCATAACTAACGTTCCGAGAGAGATTTTAGTATATTTATGCAGAATCATCGAGATAATGTCGCTACCGCCGGATGTAGCTCCTGATTTGAACACGAAGCCGATGGCGAGGCCGTAGATGCCGCCTGAGACGAGGGTGTTGAGGAAATAATCGGGTTTGAAATACATGTTGGTGCCGAGTATCTCAAGCAGCGATTTGTCAACCGTCTGTCCCTCTTCGACGGCGTACATGAATTCATAGATCACGGGTTTGTAGCCCCACGTCGATTCGAGGGCGAAGGTGCATCCGAAGATGAGTATTGTCGATAAAATCGTCTTAAAGCCGAATTTCGGGCCTAAAATCCACGTCCCGATGATGAGTAGCGGGATGTCCATGCATATGGCATACAATGACACTTTCCATGGATACAACGCGTTGAGCACATTGGAGAGACCGTATGTGCCACCAGGCGCGAGGTGGTAGGGGTTCACGAACATCACGTCGCCGACGGCGAACAAGGCACTTCCGAATATCAGGAAGGCATAAGAGACTATTTCCTGTTTCCAATTGATTGTTTTTGTCATAGTAATAAATTTTATTCCCATTCGATAGTCGCCGGCGGTTTTGAAGAGATGTCGTAGCACACTCGGTTCACGCCTTTGACCTTATTAATAATGTCGTTCGACACTTTTGCCATGAATTCGTATGGCAGATGCACCCAGTCGGCTGTCATGCCGTCGGTGGAGATGACGGCGCGCAAGGCGATGGTATATCCGTAGCTACGCTCGTCGCCCATCACGCCGACGCTTTTCACCGGGAGGAGCATCGTTCCTGCCTGCCAGATGCTGTCGTAGAGGTTATCGGCCATCTCGTTGGGATACGAGGCACTCGGCAGCTCGCATCTCCACTCGCGCAGTCCACGGATAAAGATGTCGTCGGCATCGCGGAGTATGCGCAGTCTCTCTTCTGTCACCTCGCCGAGGACACGTATTCCGAGGCTCGGTCCCGGGAACGGATGACGTCCCACGAGCTCGCGTTTGATGCCGAGTGCGCGTCCCACACGGCGCACCTCGTCCTTGAAGAGCGAGCGCAGAGGCTCCACAATCTTCAGGTTCATCTTCTCAGGCAGCCCGCCCACGTTATGGTGCGACTTTATCTTACAGCTCGGTCCGTTGACACTCACGCTCTCGATGACATCGGGATAGATGGTGCCTTGCGCGAGCCATTTGGCTCCTTCAATCTTCTTAGCCTCCGCCTCAAACACATCGATGAATGTCGAGCCTATGGCCTTGCGTTTTGCCTCCGGGTCGGTGACGCCCACGAGCTTGCTTAGGAACAAGTTGCCGGCATGCACCCCTATCACGTTGAGTCCCAAGTCTTTATATGAATCAAGAACGTCTTCGAACTCGTTTTTGCGAAGCAGTCCGTTGTCAACGAAGATACAGGTCAGGTTTTTGCCTATGGCCTTGTTCAGCAACACTGCCGCCACGGTGCTATCCACGCCGCCTGAGAGTCCCAAAATCACTTTGTCGTCACCGAGTTTGGCGCGCATCGCCTCGACGGTGGTGTCGATAAACGAGTCAGGCGTCCAGTTGCCATGACAGCCGCAGATGTCCATCACGAAGTTTTCGAGCATTCTATGGCCTTCCTTGCTATGAAACACCTCCGGATGGAACTGCACCGCCCAAGTGTCTTCGCCGTCGATTTTGTATGCCGCGTTCTCCACATCGTCGGTTTTTGCTATGACATGAGCATTTACCGGCAGTTTGGCGATAGTGTCGCCATGCGACATCCACACCTGCGAAGTCGTTGAGACGCCTTTGAAAAGAAGATTGTCTTTCTCAACGACGGTGAGCATCGCGCGACCGTATTCGCGTGCCAACGAAGAGTTCACCTCGCCGCCGAAATGATATGCCATAAACTGTGCGCCGTAGCAGATGCCAAGTAGCGGCAGTTTACCTTTGATGTCCGACAAATCGGCGAACGGGGCCTTTTCGTCACGCACCGACGAGGGGCTTCCACTAAGGATGACACCTTTGATATCGTCAGTGATTTCCGGGATTTTATTATATGGATGAATCTCGCAATAGACGTTAAGCTCGCGCAGACGGCGTCCGATGAGCTGTGTCACCTGTGAGCCGAAATCCAAAATCAGAATCGTTTCCTGCATAACCGAATAATTTCGGTGCAAAATTACAAAATTTATAGTGACATTTCACGTTATAAATAAAAAAATATTATCTTTGTCCCGTCATTTCGAGCGAAACGAAGTGAAGTCGAGAAATCCTTAGAAATGACGAATAAAAATCAACGTTATGGCGAAAAAAGCAAGAAAACCGATAAGAAAGCCAAAGAAAAAAGGCATTTCCAAGAAGAAAAAATCAGGAAACATCATCACAAGGATCATTGTGGTAATTTTCGTTTTATTATTAGCTTTCTTCTTGATATTCAGCGTGTTCAAACCGTCTAAAAACGACAAGCCGACACAAGAGCCGGCCTCGAGCATCGTTGGGACAAACGACAAGAAAGAGACAAAACCCGAGCAGAAGTCCGAGAAGGTCGCCAAAGACGACAACAAAACTGTCGTGAAGGACATCAGGGACACGAAACAGGCCAAGAAAGAAGAGGCTACCATTGAGCAAGCCGACAAGAAAGCCGCCGAGACCAAGGCGGTGGAAAGAAGCATCAAAGGCACCTGGCAGAGCACCACCGGAGGAGCGTTCCTCACGATGGACGGCCGCGGCTACCGTCTTGACTTCATGGGCGTTGACAGCGACAAGCCGATTATAGGCACCTATATCGTTGAGGGCGACCAGATTACATTTGTAAACAAAGAAGACCCTTGCAAAGATGTCAAAGGTCTTTATGAAGTAAGATTCAACAAGCATGAAATAGTGTTCAAGTGCAAGAGCGACGACTGCACAAAACGCCATGCCACGCTGCCAACAGAGTGGGAATGGCTCGACGTCGAGGAATAATCACTCAAACCATTGTTTCTTCTTGAAGAACGTGGTATAGCAAAACATCAGCACAGTTATTATAACAAGCCCGAATCGGGAAACCTTGTAGTCGCTCGCCAAATCGTAAACGACGAAATCGTAAACGACAAAGCACACGAGTCCGAGCGAAAACAACAGGTAAACCACGTTTAACTTGTTGATAATCCTTTTTCTGGCTTCCATGTCGTAGATTCTTTTCGCGACGGCGGGCATACAAAAATAAAACAGCACCACGCCGGCAATCAATGTCAGCTCAATGATTCTTTCTATATTCATAATCAAATTCTTTTATTTTTCTTAAGTGATTCAGTAATAATCCATTGCAGCTGTCCGTTGACGGAACGAAACTCGTCGGCCGCCCATTTCTCGACAGCCTCCATCGTCTTGGCATCGAGACGCAAAACGAAATTCTTTGTATTTTCCTTGTCTTTAGCCATAATCCACTATTAAATGTTAAAATCCATCAACAATTACAACAGCATCACAGGAATCAGTAAAACTAACATTGTTACAACGATAAACACCGCCGCAATCGCCCAACTTCTCATGGTTGCTACAAATTTGCAGTCAACCAACTCTTTTTCGTCCAAGATTTTTACATTTTTCGCCATCTCGTCGTAAAGCTGTTGGGTTTGCTCCTTATCCTTGAAGTTGATGTAAACATTTTCCCTGACGGTATCGATTTTAATAACAGGACCTTTAAAATGGTCTTCGACATATAAAACAGCCCGCTTGCCGCCTGCGATTCTGAAAATTCCTTTCCAGGTCTTCAATCCGCCATAGCCGTTGCTTCGCATCAGAACTTTAGGCAATTTTTCAATCAAACTTATAGATTTTATTGCATAATTCGGGATATTGGCAGGATAAGCGAAATCGCGAGCAACGATAAGGTCATTATAAACTTCAAATCTTGTGCGTTTTTTGAATAAAACAAGCAGGACTATCGCCAGACCAAAAATCAGCACCAAGTTCAGTATGCTAATTAACAAATCATTCATAATCAATCAATTAAAAGATTATTGATATAAAGTTCCAGTGTTTACTACAGGCTGGGCGGATTCGTCGGCGCAGAGCACAACCATGAGATTGCTTACCATGGCGGCTTTCTTGTCGTCGTCGAGTTCCACAACATCTTCGTCCTTGAGCTTGTCGAGTGCCATTTTCACCATCGAGACTGCGCCTTCGACAATCTTTTCACGTGCCGCAATGATAGCCGCAGCCTGTTGACGGCGTAGCATAACGGCGGCAATCTCTGGTGAATAAGCCAAGTAGTTGATACGGGCCTCGATGACCTCGAGTCCCGACATCGCGAGACGGTCGTTGAGTTTTCCGAGAAGTATGTCGTTGATTTCCGAACCGCCGGCACGCAGTGTCAAATCGCCTTTTGTGATGTCACCGTTTTCATCGTATGCGAACATGCCTGCAACCTCACGCAAGGCGGCATCGCTCTGCACCCTCACGAAGCTCTCGAAAGCGCGCATACGGCTTGTGACCTGAACGCCAGTGCCCGATACACTGCCGGCAGCCGCCAGAGTCTGCGAGTCGATTTCAAACATCGCCTTGTAAGTGTCTTTCAGCTTCCAAACCAAAATCTGACCGATCATGATAGGGTTACCGGTCTTGTCGTTAACTTTGATGGGGTCAACGTTGAGGTTGCGTGCACGGAGAGAAACTTTTTTTGACGAATAAAACGGATTTGCCCAGTGGAAGCCGACTTTTGTCAAAGTGCCCCGGTATTTGCCGAAAAACACCATCACCATCGCTTCGTTTGGCTCAATTTTGATGAAGCCGATGCACAAGATGACATCGATGACCATCATTATTATTCCGACTATAAGTAGCCACAGCGGCTCGCCCTCTGTCAATGTTGTAAATCCGCAGATTATCAAAGCACAAATTGCAATGACCATAAATAGCACCAAGAATCCATTGATTCTCAATCCTTTAAATTCAAATTCCTTGTTGTCCATAGTTGTAATTTTAAGATGATTATTCAATTTATAGTAATATCATTTTGATATCATTTTCACATCGCAAAAATACAACATTTTTTTAATATGCAACAAAAAAATGAAAAAATTTTCTTTAAGCACTTCAAACTTCAAACTGTTGAAGGATTTTCCACGCGCTGTGTGTTCAGGCCGAAATGACTGGAAGTAACTTTGCAAACGCAATCTTAAACCAGGCGGTATAATTTTCAGGATTTTTCTCGATATCTTTTTTAATATTTTCGACGGTCTCGTATTTATACGACTCCACTTCTTCCCTATTAATAATAGGTGTCGCGTCGGTGGTGCCGATAAAAACATGGTCGAACTCGTGTTCAACAAGCCCTTGCATCACGTCGGCCTTGTAGATGAAGCTGAACGCCTCCTTGAGGTCGCACTCAATCCCCATCTCCTCCATGAGGCGGCGTTTTGTGGCATCTTGCAGCGACTCGCCGTCACGCGGATGGCTACAGCAGGTGTTGGTCCACAAGCCCGGAGTATGATATTTTGTGAGCGCACGTTGCTGAAGCAGCATCTCGCCTTTGCTGTTGAAGACAAAGATAGAGAACGCGCGGTGCAACGTCGGGTTGACGTGAGCAGCCTGCTTCTCCATCAATCCGATTTGATTATCTTGATTATCAACAAGAACGACGTATTCGGGCATAATTAGACATTGAATCTGATGTTGATGATATCGCCGTCTTTCACCACGTAGTTCTTTCCTTCGACGGCGAATTTTCCTGCTTCTTTGACTGCCTGTTCCGAGCCGTAGTGCAGGAAGTCGTCGCAGCTCATCACCTCGGCGCGGATGAAGCCACGTTGGAGGTCGCTATGGATGACGCCTGCCGCCTCGGGAGCCGTGTCGCCTATGTGGATGGTCCATGCGCGCGTCTCGTCGGGACCGGTGGTGAAGAACGACTGCAGCTTCAGGGTGCTATACGCCAACCGCACCAGCTTGTTGACGCCCGGCTCGGTAAGACCGGCGTCTTCCATGAACACAGCCCTGTCCTCCTCGTCAAGCTCAGCTATCTCCGACTCGAGTTTTCCGGCAAGGATAATCATATCCTCGCCATGCAGAGCGGCTTTCACCGCCTCGGTGTATTTGTTGCCCGTGAGTGCTGAGGCGTCGTCCACGTTGCAGACGTACATTATCGGCTTGACCGTAAGTAATTGAATATCTTGGATATATTTCTTGTCTTCCTCCGGCACGTTGGCTGTGCGGGCGTTTTGCATATTCTCAAGGCATTCCTTATAAACAGACAGCACCTCGAAAGCTCGTTTGTTGTCCTTATCGCCGTTTTTGAGCAGTTTCTCGACACGTTGCAGCTTACGTGTGACGAGGTCGAGGTCGCGCACTTGAAGTTCAAGGTCAACGAGTTCCATGTCGCGCACCGGGTCAACGCTGCCCTCGCTATGCGGCACGTTGGGGTCGTCGAAGCAGCGCAGAACATGAATCAGCGCATCGACGGTCTGCACCTCGGCGAGAAGTTTGTTGCCCACGCCCTGACCGCCTTTGCTCAAACCGGGAAGATCGACGATTTCGACGGTAGCCGGCACGATACGCTTCGAATGCGAGATGTTGTCGATGAGTTTGAGACGCTCGTCGCGCACCTCGCACATCCCGATGTTCGACTTCGTGGCGAAGCCAATCTCCGCCTTAGTGTTTGATATACAATTGAATATGGTTGTTTTTCCAGTGTTGGAGAGACCGATAATTCCGCAATTCAGTGCCATGATAACTTAATTTTTTGCAAAAATACGAAATTTAGATGAAAGATAAGAGATAAAAGATAAAAGATTTTAGCCATTAGCCATTAGCCGTTAGCTATTTTTTCAGCATTTTCACTTAAAAACTTTAAACTCTTAAACTGACTTTAAACTCTCAACTCTAAACTCTAAACTATTTTTCTAATTGTGCGCCATTATAATTCATTGAAAAGGCAGAATGTTTCTCGGTAAGCATCTGCGCCCGGTGCCTATCCTCGGAATGGTTATCACCTTAAGCGTAATCGCGCCCACCGTCGTCTTGTTCCATCAGAAGGTGACATTGCGAGAGGTTATCGGCGCCATTGTGAGCGTGGGTGAAGTGTGATTGTTTTTGGTGTAAACAATTAGGATTTATTTCCTTTTGCTCTGTTATGCGTCTTGCACAGCATTTGGCAATTATCCTCAGAAGTTGCACCACCCTTGCTCCATGCCATCACATGGTCTGCATCCATGTCCTTTTCGCTCCATATTTTTGTGCGATGAGCCTCATGTCCCATGGCACAAAGCGGACAATTGCTGATGCCTTTTGCACGTGCTTCGGCGGTCTGACGTTTATATACACGGCGTTTTATGGCATCGTCAAAAACGCGAACCTCTAACAGTTTTGTGTCCTGTTCACCTCCTAACAAGTATTCGAATATCCCTTTTCGGGTGTTAATGAAAGGATCGTCCATCAACTCAGCGGCACGAGCGGTCATTTTCTGTTGGTCATAAACCTGCTCATGATACTCGTCGTATAGCTTTCCCCATTTCAGTCCACACATCCCGCTATACGGGTCGGCAAAAACGCTTTCCACCCAGGCTATCACGTCGTTGAAATGACTCTGCAGCTCTTCAATCTGCGTGTCTCTTCGGTGTGATTGCATGTATTCCTCCACTTCACCGTGGCTCACCCAGTCGAGAGCGGTATTAAGAAAATCTTGCCTTTTAACAGAACCTCGGACGTATGCGCCCCATTTCTGGACATTGGCGTTGCGGCTGTTGCTAAACACCGAACGGGCTTTAGTTACAAATGGTCCGCTGTAAACAGCATTCAACTCCTCTTGCTCATTAAGAGGAATGCCTGCGATATTTATTGTCTGGAACCATTGTTTTATCTCGCTTTCGGCACCTTCACATTCATAAACCAACAACGTTGTGTTCTCTATCAGGACTTGTTTGTCTTTGGGCAACGCATGGAATCTATAAGGCAGTTCGTTGCTCATTACAGAAAATTTATCCGTTAAAAAGCGACCCAGGGAGGTGATACGCTGTTGGCCGTCAAGCACTTCCAATCTGCCATCAGGCAATCGGTTGAAGTATAGCAGACCTAGAGGATACTGTTTCAATACGGAATCAATGACCGCAACTTCTTTCTTGCCATTGTCCTCAGCATAAAGGTAGTTTCGCTGATATTCCGGCTGTATGGTCAACCTGCCCGAAAGACCATATAGGCCTCTCTCTTCCAGTTCGTTGTACACAAACCCGTCGCACAGCTCCGCAACGGTGTATTGTTTCAGTTCGGTATGCATAAGGATTATATTTCATTTAGACTATCAATTGTCTCTTCAAGACTGGAGACAGCGGTTTCGAGTGCATCTATAGCTTCTTGCATCTGGTTGCCACGCTCGCTCTCTTGCAGGCCTTCTGGCATGTTGTCGTACTTTTCTTCCTCTTCATCTTTCATGTTTTCGAGGAGATTCTTGATGTTTGCAAGCGAAGCGATATGCTTCGCGATTTCTTTTCTTCCTTGTGCATTCATGATATTATTGTTTTAGTGGATGAACTTATATGGATTTTTTTGTCGCATCTCTACGAGATGCTTTAGTACTCATTTCTTGTCCCACCACACTGCGCCTACGGCTTGTGTGGTGTTATGCGCGCCTCCGGCGCTGTGCAGCCTCTCCGAGGCTTTGCCTTCTCCTCTACCGTTTAACATTTGCTACTTTTTTACGGATTAGGATTCTACGATAAAGCACCTTGCCATATAAACTTGGTCCTTTCCCTCTCCATATGGGTTTGTCGTCATCAAGTCCGATGATTTCAAACTGTTCAATACAATGCTTGTCGAGAAACGAGATAGGGACTCCCATCATGCCATTATAATCGCTTGGTATGGCATCAGAATACGGCACTTCTATAGCATTGCAATTGTCATACTGCTCGTATGCGTGCTTTTCTTTGAGATCTTTGTGTTTGCTGTATTTGAGGTTGTCTGCCATCGACATCAATTCCAATGGTTGGTGTAGACGTCCGTGGTCTAAATTGGCAAACCATACGCTAGGCGATCGCCCAAATACCTCGCCATTGACAATCTTGTACTTGCTGCCTTCTTTTCCGTTAGCAATGAATTGTTGATTCATCTCTGCAGGTATTCTAAATAACAAGTCTTGACTCATAGATGTCTTACCTGTCCACATTTTGCCTACTTTTATGTACGGGAAGACCTCCTTGTAGGTAATACAGTTTTTGTTGCTGATCAAAAGAAACATCTTTCCTGTGTCAATCACCCAGGCAAAGAACTCTCTGAATAATGAGAACGGAGGGTTTGTAACGATAATGTCAGCTTCGTCGCGGAGTTTTGTCACCTCTTTACTGCGGAAGTCACCATCGCCCTTCAAATAATCCCATTTTAAATCGTCTATATCGATGCGACAATCGCCATTCTCATCACGGTCAAGGATAAATATCTTGCCATGGGAGCGGGTTATCTTTTTGTTGTATTGGGGTGAACGAGTTTCAAACTCGGTTTCGAACAAAGATAGTTGTACACCGTAGCGTTCCTGTTTGCGTTCCACAGCATAACTGGTGCTGATGAGTTTCTTCAGCCCCAGTCGCTCGAAATTCTGTGCGAAATACTTGGTGAAGTTGCTCCACTCTGGGTCGTCACAGGGCAGCAAGACGGTCTTGCCCCTGAACACGTTGGGGTTATAGTCGAGATAGGCTTCCACCTCGCGCTCTATGTCGTAGTATTGAGTGTAAAACTCATCTTGTTTTGCCTCTTTGGCATTAGTCAATGTGGTGTTAGCCATAGTGATTGACGGTTTTGTGCATTGCCATCAATCACTATCGGATACAAGAAAGGTGCAGGCCATTCTATCGCGTTCACGAGGAGCGTAGGAGGAACCCCGCCTGTACCCATAGAAGCCTACACCTGAAAGGTATAAGCATACAAATAAAGGGTACAGCAAATCCGTTCACTCGCTTCGTGAACTATTATCCGATATAAAAATCTCCAGTTTCCTACGCTTTTGATTTTGAACGCGAATAATAGTAATGCTGTTAATATGTCTTTTTAAATCGCTCCAAAAATGGAATGATTTCGACTGCAAATTTACATTTTTTTTACATTCAGCGAATTATTTAAAATGAAAAAATGAAAAAAAGTTTAAGCTTCCTCCGCTTCGGTCGAAATGACAGATGGCCAAAACATCTCTCTTGCCATCACGCTGTTCGCCTCCGTGTCGGCCAGCCGCGTTATTTAGAGTTTACGAAGAAATGCCTCACAGCCTTCGGTGAGGTCGTTAAAAGTCTTCTCGAAATCGCTAGTGTACCAGGGGTCGGCGACATCGCGGTGGTAGCCGGCGTGCGACATCATCAAGGAGATTTTGTTGTCGATATCCTCATCGAGGAGCCTCTTCAGATTTCTCAAATTATTCTCGTCCATGGCGATGATGTAATCGTAGTATTCGTAATCGTGACGCGTGATTTGGCGAGCCTTGCGATAGGAGTATTTTATGCCTTTCTGAAACAGGATTCGTCTCGCCAGAGGATAGATGTCATTGCCGATTTCCTCAGTGGAGGTGGCTGCAGACGCGATTTCAAACTCCTCTGCCCTGCCTGCTTTTTCAACCATGTTCTTCAAGATAAATTCCGCCATCGGACTCCTGCAGATATTCCCGTGACATACAAATAATATACGGTGTTTTCTCATTTCCAATCTGTTTTAAGCCATTAGCTATTAGCCTTTTTTGCCGATGCAAAGTTATAAAAAATTGTAGTTTTCTTTCAGCACTTCCTGAACAAGTTTGCTTTGCAGTGCCGGCAGATTATTATCGAAATTATTGATAACCTTACCTTTATGCTCATAAAGATTGGCTTTGATACAGTTTATTAATGCATCTCTACTCAAACCTTGTTCAATCGTCTTGTCAATGTAAAACAAGGCTTCATCAACATTTTTACATTTAGAAATTATTTCAACATGATGTCTCCACGGAACGAATAAAAATGGCATTGGACATTCTACACCAAATTGGTGAAGTTTTTCATCAGCAAATTCTGCACCAGCTTGGTGCAGTTTTCTAATATTTTGATTTTCAATTCTTTGCAATTCCGCAACGAGTCGTTGCTGTTTTTCAAAATCATTCTCACTATTATAAAACAGATACCATTGTTTCATATACCACAGGTTACGTTCGGAAAAGCCATTATCATTTGGAAATTCCCGTTTTAAATCCAAACTTAATTGCTCAACAACGCCTGTGCCCCATCGCTCTTCCGCCTTTTTCTGAACCAAATCACGACCAAGCTGCCAATTAAAAAGCAATTTTTCGGCATTAACCTTTATAGCAGCCCTAACCTGAGCTGAACGATAACGATGTTTTAGTTCGGTTATCCATGTAACATATTCATCATCAATCCGGATATCATGCGATTTGACGATATACGGCTGTTCTAATTTTTGTACGTCTTTTATCTTTTTCATAATAATGGTTGTTGATTTTATGAAACTATGATGCAAAGATACACATTATTTTATTTCTAACATAAGAAAATCAAAAAAATATTATCAATTTGTTGCAGCCATGTAAACTTTTTTTGTATCTTTGCAGTCCATTTTCGAGTTTTATTCCGGAATTGATTTTTACAACTGAAAATCAATGACTTGAGATGGAAAGATAAAGTTTAACAATCCTCGATTGCCCAATTCGGAAGAGCTGTCGGGTACAATTTTAAGTAAAAATAATGAGCGAATTAGAAAACACCGTCAACGAAGAAATCCAGAATGTTGAGGAAGTTCAGAACGTTGAGCAGCCACAGGCTGAGGTGAAGAAAGAAACCAAGAGAGAGAAACCCGTTCCATCAGATGATTTCGACTGGAGCAGCGACGCCAAGAAACACGACAGCTATCAAGCTGAGGACCGCGCCCGCATGGAGGCCATGTACGAAAAGACCATGAGTCAGATCGGCGACCACGAGGTTATCGAGGGCACAGTCGTGGCGAAGACCACACGCGAAGTCGTCGTCAACATCGGATTCAAGTCAGATGGTGTTATCCCGATTTCAGAATTCCGTCACAACCCTGACCTCAAAGTCGGTGACAAAATCGAAGTCTATGTTGAGAACCAGGAAGGCGTCAACGGACAGCTCGTCCTCTCGCACAAGAAAGCGCGTCTCCTCAAGTCATGGGACCGCGTCAACGAGGCTTACGACAACCAGGAAATCGTCCGCGGCTTCGTCAAGAGCCGCACAAAAGGCGGCTTGATAGTCGATGTGTTCGGCATCGAGGCATTCTTGCCGGGCTCACAAATCGATGTCAAGCCTATCCGCGACTACGACGTGTTTGTCAACAGCACAATGGAGTTCAAGGTCGTGAAAATCAACCACGAATACAAGAATGTCGTAGTGTCGCACAAGGCACTCATCGAAGACGAGATCGAGCAGCAGAAGGCCGAAATCATCAGCAAGCTTGAGAAAGGCCAGGTGCTCGAAGGCGTCGTCAAGAACATCACCAACTACGGCGTGTTCATCGACCTCGGCGGTGTTGACGGTCTTATCCACATCACCGACCTCTCATGGGGCCGCATCAACGATCCTAAGGAAATCGTCCAACTCGACCAGCAAATCAAGGTCGTTATCCTCGACTTCGACGACAGCAAGAAACGCATCGCCCTCGGTCTCAAGCAGCTCACCCCACATCCATGGGATGCTCTCGACCCGAACCTCAAAGTCGGTGACGTCGTCAAGGGTAAGGTCGTGGTGCTCGCCGACTACGGCGCATTCATCGAGATCGCCCCAGGCGTTGAAGGTCTCATCCATGTCTCAGAGATGTCATGGTCACAGCACCTCCGCACAGCCCAGGACTTCCTGAAGATTGGCGACGAGGTGGAAGCCAAGATACTCACCCTCGACCGCGAGGAGCGCAAGATGAGCCTCGGCATGAAGCAGCTCGTCCCGGATCCGTGGGAGAACATCTCGGAGCGTTATCCGAAAGGCTCGAAACACACCGCCACAGTGCGCAACTTCACCAACTTCGGCATCTTCGTCGAGCTTGAGGAAGGCGTTGACGGCATGATTCACATCTCCGACCTCAGCTGGTCGAAGAAAATCAAACATCCGGCAGAGTTCACAAAGATTGGCGACAAGATTGACGTCGTCGTCCTCGATGTTGACCAGGACATTCGCCGTTTGAGTCTCGGCCACAAGCAGCTTGAGGAGAACCCGTGGGATGTGTTTGAGAGCATCTTCACAGTAGGTTCAATCCAGCAAGGCACAATCATCAGTGCCGGCGACAAAGGCGTGGTGGTGTCGTTGCCATACGGCGTTGAGGGTTTCTGCCCGAACCGTCATCTGAAGAAAGAAGACGGCACAACAGCTAAGGTTGACGAGACATTGGATTTCAAGGTCATCGAGTTCTCGAAAGAAAACAAGAAGATCATCCTCAGCCACTCGCGCATCTGGGAAGACAAGCAGAACGCCGCGGCAGAGGCTGAATCAGCTGAAAAAGAAAAGGCTGCCAAGAACACCAAGCGCGCCGTGAAGCAGATCAACGACAACGTTGAGCGCACAACTCTCGGCGACCTCGATGTCCTCGCTACGCTGAAAGAGAACCTCGAGAAAGAGGAAAAAGGCGGAAAGTGAGCTATTAGCCATTAGCCATTAGCCATTAGTTATTAGTTATTAGTCGGGGCGTTTCTGACGAAACGCCCCGACTTTTTTATCAAAATAAGCATTATTGTAATTGTATTGGATATATTTTTACTTTTTTTATCCAATACAGATGTTTTATTGAATAATTTTTGTATTTTTGCAATCGAAAACAATATCAGCAATGAAGACAACCTTGTTAAACCAACGAAAAGAACGTGATGAATTGATGTCTCGCCCATATTTGTCACGGCACACCAAGTACAATATCAACGAATTGCTTGACAGTAGGATAATCAAACTGATAACAGGCCCTCGGCGCGCAGGCAAATCCACAGAGGCTCTTTTGATTCTTAAAAACAGAAAATTCGCTTATCTTAATTTTGATGATGCTGATTTGCTGAAAAAATGGGATGAGGCACTCGTGATGCGTATGCTCGATGAGGTCTATCCCTGTTATGAGTTTTTGCTGCTTGACGAGGTGCAGAACCTCGACAAATGGGATTTATGGGTCGGCAAGCTATATCGAAGAGGCAAAAATCTTATCATAACAGGTAGCAATGCCAATATGCTGTCAAGTGAAATGGCCACTGTGCTGACAGGACGTTATATTCAAATAGAAATGCTGCCTTTTGGCTTACATGAAGTGTTTGAATGGAATCACTTGAATATCAATAATATAAAGGAAGAGGAGAAGACAAATACATCAGCTGTGTGCGATGATTATCTGCGAAATGGAGGTTATCCGGAAACAATGGCATCAAGGTATATCACACGAAGCTATTTGAGTACATTGTTTGATTCTATGATATTGAAAGACATAGTAAAACGGCACAATGTAAGAAACATCACCGATTTAAACAATTTAGCGATGTATATGCTTTCAAACTTCTGTAATCCGTTGAGCGCGAATGAGTTGGCTATTGAACTTGGTATATCAAGCACAAGTACGGCAAAAAAATTCATGGATTATCTGCATGAGCCATATCTGTTTTACTATCTTTCAAGATACAACAACAAGCTAAAGCTCATGAAGAAAGCACCTCAAAAAGTGTATGTTGTTGACAATGGATTTGTGGCAGCCAAGGCGTTCAGTCTCAGCGACAATCTTGGACGACTGCTTGAAAACCAAGTGTTTATCGAGCTTTTGCGCAGAGGTTATGACACGGGAAAAACGATGTTTTACTATCGTTCGAGAAATAATAAAGAAGTCGATTTCGTATTGCGGAATGGGATTCATGTCGAATCATTGATTCAGGTTTGCTATGATTTAAGCAGTCCCAAGACCGAAAAACGCGAGGTTAATGCGCTCATTGAGGGCGCAGAAGAACTGAATTGCCGCAATTTGCTGATTGTTACAAATAGCGACGAGCGCATGATTATGAACAACGGTTATACCATAAAGGTTTTGCCAGTAGTTAAGTTTTGATAGTTGACATTTTGTGAATCCCCATTCCTTTCAATAAGTTTTACAATGCTCTTTAGTTTTGATTCAAAATCGTGCACAAAGATATGGGAAATTTGGGCAAGAAGTGGTGTGAAAAGACCAACCGATGCAATCCGCTGGAACCCATGGGATTACAATTAAATAAAATAATATTACGGAAACGCAGATAAAAGTCGTTAGTCGTTAGTCGTTAGTCTTTAGAAACCTAACCCCTAAATACTAAAGACTAAAGACTAAAGACTACTTCAACGCCGATGCCTTATGATACTCACGTGCGCCTAACTCCTTGTCGAACATAAACATCCCGATGGAGTTGTCGCCAATCATCTTCACGGCCTCAAGGTTCTTGCCAGCCTCTTCCTCTTCCTCAACTTGCTCATCAATGAACCACACCATGCGGTTTACCGTCGCATAGTCTTTCTCCTCGACTGCTAACTTGTTGATGTTGTGTATCATAGCGGTCACTTTCTTCTCATGAGCGAGGGTGTCCTCAAAAGCCTCAACCGCCGATTTCCATTCAGTCTCGACCTTCGCGATAGGCTTCAAAATAACTCGCCAGCCGCGCGACTGCATGTATTTGTAAAGAATCATGGCGTGGTCCTGCTCCTCCTTGAACTGCACCTCAAACCAGTTGGCGATGCCGTCCAAACCCTTCGCACGGAAACACGTTCCCATTGATAAATAAAGATATGCCGACCAAAGTTCAGCATTGATTTGCGCATTGATAGCGTCTTCGATTTTCTTTGCCATAGTCAAATTTTTTAAAGTTTTATCCGATTTTGATATTGCAAAGATACTGAATTTTTCTTGATTTTGTCAATATTTTTAAAAATTATTTTTTCCCTAACGAAAAAATATATAACTTTGTAAGGATTAAATATTTGAATTATGACAACGCTCACAACTGCCGACAAACAACAACTCGAAACATTAGGAATCTCAGCCGAACAGGTTGATAATCAATTGGATCAATTCAAAACAGGATTCGCTTTCAGCGATTTACTTGCTCCTGCGACTATTGGAAAAGGCATCGTCCGTTTCAACGAAAAAGAGGTTGAAGACCTGGTAAATCAGTTCGATGAGGACAAAAAATTTTATGACATCATCAAATTCGTGCCTGCTTCCGGTGCTGCGAGCCGTATGTTCAAAAACCTGTTCTCATTCGTGGAAGAATACAAGGACAAGGCGATTCCGGCCGATTTTCTGAAAAAGGAGAAGATAAAACCCGATTCTGTAGAGAATTTCTTCCTCGGGATTCACGATTTCGCTTTCTTCAACGACTTGAAAAACATCCTTCAAGCCAAAGGCAAAGACATCGAGAAGATGTTGAAAGACAACGAGTTGGTTGAGATTGCGGAGACTTTGCTCAACGCCGACGGCATGAACTACGGCAGCCTCCCGAAGGGCTTGTTGAAGTTCCACAAATATGCCGACAGCACTCGTCTCGCGATGGAGGAGCATCTTGTGGAAGCCGCCGAATACAGCACCCACGATACCGGAAACGGCAAGACTGCCCAGCTGCATTTTACTGTCTCGCAAGAGCATCTTGATATTTTTAAGAAGATTGTGAATTATGTCGTTCCGAAATACGAGAAACAGTTCGGCATCAAGTACGAAATCAGCTTCTCCGTGCAGAAGCCTTCCACCGACACCATCGCTGCGACAATGGACAACGAGCCTTTCCGCGACATGAATGGCAAGTTAGTGTTCCGTCCGGGCGGTCACGGGGCTTTGATACAGAACCTCAACGACTTACACAAGGAAATCATCTTCATAAAAAACATTGACAACGTAGTTCCCGACCATCTGAAGCCGACAACATATAAATATAAAAAGGTGTTGGGAGGCTACCTCTTCCGCCTGCAACAGCAGCAGTTTGAGTATCTTGAGATGCTCAACGCCGGCGACGTCACCAACGATGAAATTAATGAAATCGCCGCTTTCGCGAAAGACAAGCTGATGATTGACATCCCCGAGTTCTTCAGCACTTACAACGAAATCGAGAAGATAGACTTCCTTTACGGCGAGCTGGATCGCCCGATGCGTGTCTGCGGCATGGTGAGAAACGAGGGCGAACCTGGCGGAGGACCATATTTCATACGCAACAGCAGCGACGAGGTCTCGCTTCAAATCGTCGAGTCGTCGCAAATCGACCACAAAAACGAGAAACAGGAGGCGATATTCCGTTCCTCCACACATTTCAACCCCGTGGATTTGGTCTGCGCCACACAGGATTACAAAGGCCGTTCGTTCAACCTCCCCGACTACGTTGACCCCGAGACGGGTTTCATCTCGTTGAAGTCGAAAGACGGCCGCGACCTTAAAGCCATGGAGCTGCCAGGCCTCTGGAACGGCGCGATGGCCGACTGGATCACTATCTTCGTCGAAGTCCCGATTCTGACGTTCAACCCGGTGAAGACGGTCAATGACTTGCTGAGGGAGACGCATCAATAGCCGTTAGCCATTAGCTATTAGCCATTAGCCATTAGTTTTTTTATAAAAATGCATTATCGTTGTGCAATTTTTTAAGATTTTTGCACTATCGTAATGCATTTTTGCTTTTTTTTGCAAAAAAATTTGTTTGTAAATAAAAATTATGTAATTTTGCGATACTAATTCACGGAATAGTTACAAAAACAGTTTGCCTATGATATAAATGCGTAGTTTCTTGCACACACTATAAACATAATTTGGAGAAAGCGTTAGAAGCATAATCTTGAGTTCTCAAAAACTGGACATTTTTGAATATCAAGTCAAGAACAATGCCGACAACGCTCACGCGATTTAAGCGTGGGCTTTGTTCGATTAATTTGACTTGATAGGTAGTCCAGAATCCTGAGAACTCAAATGAAGCGAAGGAGTACCACGTTTTTTCTGTGCGTTGCAAATCATACAGTCAAAAAGGACTTTAAATTTTACGGGTGCTCCAAAAGCAATTATTACTCAACAAATTATTAACAATTTGTCCATAAGGAGTGGACGTAAAATCAAAAGATGAAAAAATTTTTTCAATTAACATTAGTTTTCGCTGTAGCATTACTCGTAACTTCATGCGCAACAACACAAATCACACCAAAAGCCGTCAGTAATCTCAACAAAACTGTCACTATGAGCGAGCTTAACCTGACAAGCAATGATTATCAGATTATTAAGACCGAGACAGCAGAAGCAGTTGTCGTTTATGATGAAGGAGGCGTGTTGAATGCCAGTTTTAAGATTTCAGAAGTAAACAAAGAATTTACCTATGAGATGAAACAGACAAATAAATTTAAGTTTTGGCAGGCACCTGTTTTTGAACCATATTTCACAGGCATTTTAAAATACGGATTCTTGTCGAGCGACTATGACGAAAATGATATCATTTACAGTCCGTCATCTATTGCAAAAGGTCTTGCTACATATCGTTTAATCAACGCTGTCCAGGAGCAAGGTGCTGATGGCGTCATCGAGCCAATCACAACAATCAAAGTCGGAAACAACGGCAATAAAGTTGTTTACACAGCTACTATTTCGGCTAAACTTGTGAAAATCAAAGCAAAATAATTATATCAGACTTCCATAATGATAGCTATGAGAAAGTCGCATGTTTATTTAATCGCATTAGTTGCTTTCTTGTTATGTTCGTGCGGCACGTCACAACAGGTGTCTTACACTCCGCCACAGCCCAAGACTGTAAATCTCACACTTTTGAAGAATGCGAGAAGCAATATGTTTTTGGCTATGAACTACGGCATACGTCTCAGTATTACTGACGACCGCGCAAACACCAACATTCTCAGGAAGTACGACGCGAGCGCGACATACATGCCGCAGGTGAATGTCGCTCCCGAAGTCAGGGCTTTTGTTGACGAGAGCATGAGACTTTACATGAGAACAATGGGATTCAGCCTGAACGCCGATGCCGGCACTGATTACATCATGCAGGTCAGCATCACCGACTTCAATGTCAGTTATCTGTCAGGCACAGGATGGAGCGGAACGGTAAGGATGAACGTCGAGGTTTATGACCAAAACAGGAACCTTGTCTATCCCAACGTTCCTGTTGCAGGCAGAGCAAACATTGTAGGTCTCAGCAACGACTGGGACTTGGCGTCAGTCGCAATAAACACCGCCTATAACAATGCTTTGGAAGACATCGACTGGGACAGGATAGCTTTCTTCCTCAGCAGTTCTCATACTTCAAAAAAGAACGACGATAGTGTTCTTGAGATGTCGGTCATCAGATGGTACATCACATCTGCTCCGCAAGGTGCCGACGTTTACTGGAGGGTCGTATCTTCGACACCTGAGGTCAAGAACACAAATCAGAACTTCTTAGGTTCAACCCCATACGAATCGACGGAGACGTTAGATATAAAAGGGTTGAATAAGAATAACTTAGGTAACGTTCAAATTGAAATCTCATGTGAGAAAAGCGGCTATGTGACGCAAAAGAAACGCTTCAATCTTCAGCAAGTCATCGACCAGAAAGAAGTTTCCACGAAGATGAACTTGGTGAAAGAGGAATAACATGATTTTAATTTTTATTTAACGTAATTTCGTGAGGGTGGCCAATAGTCTTGGTCACCCTTTTATTTGTAGTGAGATAATTACCAATTTAATTATTTTGCCAAATCCAAAAATCTTTTGTACTTTTGCCCCAGTTATTGAACCATAACTAAAAAGCATCGTAAAACAAAATAAAAAATTGGATGGGAAGTTCGCAGGATTGCGAAAGGAATTTTTATTGTGTAAAAAAATTAAAAGGACTGATGCTAATATTATGAAAAATGTAATTACAACTATTGAAATCGGAAAATTTGGACCTATTTATAGACAATTTGTCAGAAAACCAAAAGAAGCAATAAAACATCTCCGTAAGATGCAAAACGGAGAATGTACAGAAGCGCTTTATCGTGATGATATCGGATTCATTGACATAGTTTGGGGAGAAATAACCGATCCTATAAAGCATAAAGGATACGGATTAGCGCACATAATTGACAAACATGAATTAGAAATCAATCGTTTAGGTTTCTGTATAGAAGATTTCATTCCAATCGTAGTCCAGTTCGGAGATTTCAATCTTAAAAAGTCTGACAGTCAGAAAAAAGTATTTGAAAGCAAGGGATTCCGATTTGTAATAGCATTACAAAAAGAGCCGCAAGGAATAACAAAAAAGTGGCTTCTTACAGCATTTGACATAATAAAAAGACCGAAGTAAACCTCGGTCTTATACGTTCGTCACTGTCAAAAACATCGACGCTGACAGTCTTCGTTACCTGCGCTGTATGGTAAAACGACAATGCAAAAATACAAATAATTTTATATTTTGTCAAGTGATTTTTAATAAATTTTCAAAATATTAAAAAAGCCCGCCTTCGGCGGGCTTTTTTTACCACTCATTCTTTGAAAACATTATTTTATTTTTTCAACAATAGCTTTGAAAGCTTCCGGGTTGTTCAAGGCCAAGTCGGCTAAAACCTTGCGGTTCAGGTCGATGTTGGCGGCATGAATCTTACCCATAAACGTACTGTATGTCATTCCGTACTCGTGTGCGGCGGCATTGATACGTACAATCCAAAGGCTTCTGAAATCACGTTTCTTTGCCTTTCTGTCACGATAGGCGTAGGTCAAACCCTTTTCCCAAGAGTTCTTGGCCACTGTCCAGACGTTCTTACGTGCGCTGAACTGTCCCTTCGTCTGTTTTAATACTTTTTTGCGTCTTGCTCTTGAAGCGACTGCATTTACTGATCTTGGCATAATTTTCTAATTTTATTCCGTAAGAGCGCCCCGCATCTGTCCGGGAACTTTCTTCCGCTCTTACAAGAGTTAAACAATTTTGTTGATTACATGAGAAGCATCTCTTTCACGGCTGCCATGTTGGCCTCTTCGACTAATGTCTGATGTCCTAAAGCGCGTTTGCGTTTGTTGGATTTCTTGGTCAAAATGTGGCTATGATAAGCATGTTTTCTCTTCACTAAACCGGTGCCTGTAACTCTAAAGCGTTTCTTGGCAGCGGATTTTGTTTTCATTTTAGGCATTTTAAAACTATTTTTTAATTTACGAATGAGTGTCTTTCTTATTTCTTAGGAGCTATCATCATCAACATGCGCTTCCCTTCGAGTTTTGGCAGTGCCTCCACCTTTCCGACATCCTCCAACGCTTGCGCGAACTTGAGCAGAATCAGCTCTCCCTGCTCTTTGTAAGCGATGCTACGTCCGTGGAAGAACACATCGACTTTCACCTTGGCACCGTCCTCGAGGAACTTCTTAGCGTGATTCAACTTAAACTCGAAATCACTGTCGCCAATCTGCGCCCCGAGACGTAACTCCTTGATAACCACTTTGGTAGCCTTAGCTTTGATTTCTTTCTGTTTCTTCTTCTGGTCGAAGAGGAACTTCTTGTAATCCATAATCTTGCAGACCGGCGGATTGGCGTTTGGTGAAATCTCCACTAAGTCGAGACCTGCCTCGTCAGCCATTCTGATGGCCTCGCGAATCGGGTGAATCTCGTTGTCACCGGCTTCGCCGACGACTCTTACCATTGGTGCCGTGATCCTGTTGTTTATTCTGTGCGGATCATCGTTCTGTTGTTTTCTTGGAGGTCTGCCGTTGTTATTGTTGTTGGCGTTGCCTCCCGGGATAAACGGTGCTATGTTAATTATCTCCTATATTAGTTAAACAATACGTTAATATTCCACTTTCTGCTCCTCTGCAACCTGGTCGTTGACCAACTTGGCGAAGTCGGCGATTGGCATCGAGCCAAGGTCACCGGTGCCGCGTTTACGCACCGACACAAGGCCTTCGCCCTCTTCCTTCTCGCCCACGATGAGCATATATGGTATCTTTTTCAATTCAGCGTCGCGGATCTTACGTCCAATCTTCTCGCTTCTGTCGTCGAGCAACACTCTGACTTCGGCGTTTTTCAGCGACTCATACACCTTCTCCGCATATTCCTGATATTTCTCAGAGATAGGAAGTATGATAGCCTGGTCGGGAGCGAGCCACAACGGGAAGTCGCCGGCGCAATGCTCAAGCAACACGGCCACAAAACGCTCCATCGAGCCGAACGGCGCGCGGTGAATCATCACAGGACGGTGTTTCTCGTTATCGCTTCCGATATAAGTCAGGTCGAAACGCTCCGGGAGGTTGTAGTCAACCTGGATTGTGCCGAGCTGCCAACGACGGCCGAGGGCGTCTTTCACCATGAAGTCGAGCTTCGGGCCATAGAATGCAGCCTCGCCGAGTTCTTCTCTTGCAGGAAGGTTCTTCTCAGCACATGCCTCCTTGATAGCCTGCTCTGCTCTCTCCCAGTTCTCGTCGGTACCGACGTATTTTGTTGTGTTGCTTGGGTCACGCAATGATATCTGTGCCTCAAAGTTCTCGAATTTCAAAGCCTTGAAGATGATTTCGATGATGTTCATCACGCGGAGGAACTCGTCTTTCACCTGGTCGGGACGGCAGAAGATGTGGGCGTCGTCTTGTGTGAACGAGCGCACACGTGTCAAGCCGTGCAACTCACCGCTCTGCTCGTAACGATACACTGTGCCGAACTCTGCCAAACGCAGCGGGAGGTCTTTGTATGAACGCGGCTGCCATTTGTAAATCATGCAGTGATGAGGGCAGTTCATCGGCTTCAACAGGTAAATCTCGCCTTCCTCAGGAGTGGTGATCGGCTGGAAGCTGTCCTTGCCGTAATGATCCCAGTGTCCCGAGGTCACATAAAGGTTTTTATTTCCTATATGAGGGGTTATAACCTGTTCATAACCATAGTGTTTCTGAATCTTCGTGAGATATTCCTGCAGGCGGTTACGCAGTGCCGTACCTCTTGGGAGCCACATCGGGAGACCTTTTCCCACCATGTCGGTGAACATAAACAGCTCAAGCTCACGGCCGAGTTTGCGGTGGTCGCGTTTCTTGGCTTCCTCCAGAAGAACGAGGTAATCCTCGAGGTCTTTCTTCTTCGGGAATGTGATGCCGTAGATACGTGTGAGCTGTTTGCGGTTTTCGTCGCCACGCCAGTAAGCACCAGCAATAGAGGTAAGCTTCACCGCCTTGATGCACGACGTGTCAGGGATATGCGGCCCGCGGCACAAATCAGTGAAAGTTCCTGATTTATAATATGTTATGGTACCATCTTCCAGGTCATTGATAAGCTCCACCTTATATTCGTCACCTTTCTCGGTAAAATATTTCAAAGCATCAGCCTTACAAACTTCCATGCGCTCGAAAGTCTGTTTTTCCTTAGCAAGTTCAAGCATTCTGTTCTCAATCTTCACGAGGTCGTCTTCCGTCAAGGTGATGTCGCCCGTGTCGATGTCATAGTAAAATCCGTTCTCGATAGCCGGACCGATGCCGAATTTCACGCCTTTGTAGAGCTGTTCGATAGCTTCCGCCATGAGGTGAGCCGACGAATGCCACACCGTGTTCTTTCCTTCAGGGTCGTTCCAGGTGAAAAGCTGAATATGCGCATCCTCACCGATAGGGCGAAGAGCGTCCCACATCTTGTCGTTGACCTTTGCTGACAACACGTTGCGCGCCAAGCCTTCGCTGATGCTTTTGGCAATATCCATTGGGGTTACACCCGCTTCAAACTGTCTGACGCCACCGTCAGGAAATGTTATATTAATCATATTGATTTTATTTCCGTAAAAAACGCTGCAAAATTAGTAAATTTTTCAACACAAAATGCACTGATTATCAAAATTTTTTCAATCAATTTTAACCGTCTTCAAATTCAGCAGATTCACGGGGTTGCCGTTGAATCCCGACACTTTTTTGTTGACGAATCGCAGCACCTCGTCGTAAAAAAGTATCACAACAGGCGCCTCAGTCATCATCAGCGAGTCCATTTCGTGATATATTTTGGCTCTGATTTTCAAGTCGTTAGTTGAAATAGCCTTTGCGTAAAGCTCGTCAAACCGCGTGTTTGAATAATGCGTGTAGTTCGGTCCTTTCGGCGCGAAATTCCCTGTCGTGAACAAAGAAAGATAATTCTCAGCGTCAGGATAATCTGCCACCCACGAGCTGCGGAAGAACGGCAGGCTGCACTGGGCGCGTTTCTCACGCAACGCGGCAGGCATCATCTCCTCCACCCTGCACACTAATCCGACATCGGTGACCGACGACTGCACAAACTTAGCCAAATCGATGTAATCCTTTGTGGTATAAAGCTTTATCTCACTTCCGTAAAGATGATATTTCTCAACCAAATCGAACGATTTATGCTGGTCGAAGGCGTATCCAATTTGTCCTAAAGAATCGTATCCTGGCAATCCTGCAGGGATAATGCCGCCGTTTCCGGGCGTTCCGATGCCGTTGCGCAGATAACGCAGCATCTTCTCCCTGTCGATGGAATAATTCACCGCCTGACGTAATGCCACCTCACGTTCTTTATCCGCTCTTTCCTCTTGAGTGTCAATGAAAAACGTCAGATATTCCGTGTTAAGATACGGCTCTCTTATCAAATAGAATTTGTCATGGTATTTGCTTCGCAGGAAGCCGTCACGAGTCAGAAGTTCGTCTTTGTAACGCGCATCGACGCCCGACATGAAATCGGTCTTGCCTTTCACAAACTCCATGAAAGCCACCTGCTTATCTATGAGAAAACTCACCGAAACGGCATCAATGTAAGGCAGTTTAACACCATCAATCTCTTCGAAATAGTCAGGATTTCTGCGCATCACGAGGCGCACGCCTTCTTTCCAATATTGGAATTTGAAAGGCCCGGTCCCCACCGGATGACGGCCGAAACTATCGCCGTAAAACTCGACTGCCTCATGCGGCACCACCGAGGCGTAAGTCATTGACAATATGCCGAGAAACGCCGGAAAAGGCTCTTTCAAATCGATCTGAAAAACAGAGTCATTCAAGGCTCTGTACGAGTCAACCGTCGCGAAAATCCAAGTCCCCGGAGAGCTTAACTTCCTGTCGGTCAGGCGGTTGAATGAATATTCAAAGTCCTGTGCCACCACCCGCCTGCGCATCCCGTTGAAACAGCTGTCGTTATGGAAAAAGACGTCATTTCTAAGCAAAAAAGTATAGGTTTTGCCATCCTCTGAGATGTCCCAGCTCTTCGCCACCGCCGGAACGACATTCATCTCGTCGTCGAAGGCCACGAGGCTGTTAAACAACTGGTTACAAGCCCATATATGCGGCTGGTCTTTGGCGTAAATAGGGTCAAGCGTAAGGATCCCAGCCGACTCGTTGTACCTGAAAATCTTGAGGTTTTCGTCGGATGCTTTCCTGCCGCAAGAAGCAAGAATAATTACGGATAATATGAATAATAGTCTTTTCATTTTACTTGTCATTTCGAGCTTGTCGGGAAATCCTCTTTGCAACGTTAACAATCGGATGATTTCGTTCAACAAGGATTTCTCCATTCCGCTTCGCTTCAGTCGAAATGACAAGCTGTTGTCATTTCGACCGGAGCCGTTAGGCGAAGTGGAGAAATCTCCCGCAAAAATACAAAATTTTTCAATCCATTAAATTATTAAACTATTAGGCTATTAAGCTTATAAACTAATTTCGTATTTTTGCAAAAATTTTTAAAGAAATGCGCATAAAAGAAATTCACAGTGACCGTGGCGTCCTTGTCATCACCGATTACGGCGACCGGACCATCATCATTCCGTTAAGCAGTCGCGACAAGCTGTTGAGTTTCATGCGCTCCAATGCCACCAACGTGCCGCTCTTCCCGATGGAAGTCATTGACAGTCTTGCGAATATGGCATCTCACAAGGTTCAGATTAAGATGGAGGCGAAGAAAATCCTTGACGAGTGGCCATATTTTGTTTTAGACGTAAACTTCAGGTATTCAAAGAGTTACGACATCTCATTTGAAGAGCCTTTTTTCAAGCTCTCCCACCCTTTCGACGACGGCACCGACTTCTTTCGCCTCGAATACGATGAGATCGACAGCGATTTTGAGCCCAACGGCAAATATCGTGGTGCCCACGCCCGCCGCTATCACCTCGACGAGATAATGGAAAGTCTGGAATATCTTGCAAAAGACAGCCCAGACCTTCAAATAGAAGCTGTGATTCAAACGACAGCCGGAGAAGTTTACACTTCAGAGAAGGTTTTGTTCAGACAAGACTTAAAATTCTGACTTCTGTCTCCTGATTTCAAAATATTTTTTCAAATATAGCTGCACTTATTAAAAAAGTTTGTATATTTGCAGCAAGAAAACTTCTATGGTTCCAAGCACTAATCTCTGGCAAACCGCCGAAATAACCAGAGGTGTTTAAGGAAACGGACGGCGGATATCCGTTAAAAGAGCGTGCTACTTTTCCCATAGAAGTTTTCTTTTTATTATGTCCTCAGTTTTCCTCGGTTCAGCTGTTTTTACTTCCCAATGATCTCCCGACAGACACAAGTCTATTCCGGCCGTGTAATTCAAGTCGCCATTAAAGATAACTAACAATATAGAATCTCCAGAGCCTTTGCGAATTTGGTTATAATTTTTACGACAGTTTTAACAAAATCGACAGCAGATAGACCAACTTTCTCCAATTCTGTTTTGTGACGACGTTCTATATGTTTTAAATAATTAGGTGTCAGATATATATCCGCACATTTTTTGTTTATTTTTCTTGCTATCGTCAGTTTCAACCGACCAACTTTTATTTCTTTTTCTACACTTTTCTTTTTCATAAATATGAGCACTTAATATGTCCAACAATTCATAACCATTTCGCTATCAAGCGATTTCATCTTCTTCAATAAATTTACGATGCTCTTTGGTATTTGATTCGGAATCAGATGCAAAAATACAATAATTTTGTAAAACAACAAAATTAATACAAAAAAAGACGGAATTTAATCCGTCTTTACTCTAAACTCTAAACTCTAAACTTTAAACTTTAAACTTTAAACTTTAAACCCTGCCACCTTCTTATGCGAATCCACCAGGAACTTGTTGTAATCCAATGCGTTGACTTCCTGTTCTTTCTCCAAGGCGAGGTCAAGGACCTCAAGCATGTTGTCCACGAAATGGAACTGCAGGCCTTCAACGTATTCCTTTTTGATATCCATGAAATCGCGTTCGTTGTCACGTGACAAAATGACATCTGTCACGTTGTTGCGTTTGGCAGCCAGCATCTTCTCCTGTATGCCGCCCACCGGCAAAACCCTGCCACGCAACGTGATTTCGCCTGTCATGGCGAGACTGTCTCTCACCCTGCGCTGCGTGAACGCCGATGTCAGTGCTGTCAGCATGGTGATGCCCGCCGACGGCCCGTCTTTTGGTGTCGCGCCCTCAGGCACGTGGATGTGGACGTTCCATTCCTCAAACACTATCGGATTGATTTTCAACTCGTTGGCATGTGCTTTGATAAACTCGTATGCTATCGTCGCCGATTCCTTCATCACATCGCCGAGGTTGCCTGTCATGTTCAGTGCTCCTCTGCCCCTGCTCAAGCTCACCTCTATTGACAGAATCTCTCCTCCGACGGGTGTCCATGCCAATCCGATGGCGACGCCGGGCATGGTGTGTTTCACCTCGTCCTCGTCGTGATGCATAGGCACGCCAAGGGCTTTCTTCAGGTCGTCGTCAGTGACTTTCTTGTCATAGTCGTCACCAATGACGATAGCTTTCGCTTTTTTTCGTATGATGTCAGCGATTTTGCGTTCTAATGAGCGCACTCCGGCCTCACGGGTGTAGTCGTCGATGATTTTATAGATTATTTCCTCCGAAAACTGCACGTCTTTCGCCTTCAGTCCGTGTTCCTTGAGCTGTTTGGGGATGAGATGTCGCTTGGCAATCTCGTATTTCTCCTCGCGCAGATATCCGTTCAAGTCGATGATTTCCATACGGTCGCGCAAGGCGGGATGTATGGTCTGAAGGTTATTAGCCGTAGCGATGAACATCACCTTCGAGAGGTCGAAATCCAGCTCGATGAAGTTGTCGTTGAAAGTGTTATTCTGTTCAGGGTCAAGGATTTCGAGCAGTGCTGCCTGCGGGTCTCCGCTGATGTTGTTGCCGCTCACCTTGTCGATTTCGTCGAGGACGAATACCGGGTTTGACGACTTTGCCTTCTTCAGGTTCTGAATGATACGGCCTGGCATCGCGCCGATGTATGTCTTACGGTGTCCGCGCAGTTCCGACTCGTCGCGCACGCCGCCCAGCGACATACGTATGTATTTGCGTCCCAACGCCTTAGCTATCGACTTACCCAACGAGGTCTTACCCACGCCGGGAGGTCCGACGAGGCACAATATCGGGGCTTTCATATCGTTTTTCAGTTTCAGCACTGCCAGATGCTCCACTATCCTGTCCTTGATTTTCTCAAGTCCGAAATGGTCTTTGTCGAGCACTTTCTGAGCGTGTTCGAGGTCGAAATTATCCTTAGTGTATTCGTTCCACGGCAGTTCCACAAGATATTCGAGGTAGTTATGTTGAATGCCGTAGTCGGCTGCCTGCGGGTTCATCCGTTGCAGTTTCTGAAGCTCTTTGTCGAACACTCCTGCCACCTCCTTGTTCCATTTTTTCTTCGCCGCCTTTGCCTTCAGTTCCTTCACATCCTGTTCGTTAGGCGTGCCGCCGAGCTCTTCTTGGATTGTTCTAAGCTGTTGATTCAGAAGGTATTCGCGCTGTTGTTTGTCGAGGTCGGTCTTCACTTTGCTTTGAATTTGCTGTTTAAGGTCAACCATCTGCAGTTCGTTAGTGAGAAGCTCAAGCAAGGCTGTTGCGAATGCCGTAATATCTTCAATTTCAAGGAGTTTCTGTCGGTCTTCCATATTAGCCACGAGGTTGCTTCCAATGAAATTGACCATAAACCAAGGGCTTTCGATGTTTCTTATGGCGAAGGTAGCCTCGAACGGCACTGCCCCTGACTTTTGCACTATCTGCATCGCCATGTCTTTCACGCTCTGTATCAATGCCTTGAACTGTCGGTCGCGAGGCACTGCGGGGTTATTTCCGAATGGTGTGATGCGGCCTGTCAGGTACGGCTCGTTGCCGGTTATCTCCTCAAGACGGAAGCGGCGTTTGCCTTGTATGATGACGGTGGTGTTTCCGTCAGGCATCTCGAGAGTTTTCATCACTTGGGCTATGGTTCCTATCTCGAAGAGGTCGTCTTGCCGCGGGTCTTCCACCTTAGCGTCGCGTTGTGTGATGACGCCGATGTCCATACCTTTTTTATAAGCATCCTTCACGAGGCGTATAGTCTTGTTGCGTCCCACCGTGATAGGGATGACGACGCCGGGGAACAGCACGGCGTTACGGAGAGCCATGACAGGCAGCTCTTCCGGCAGCTGTGCGTCGATCATGCGTCTCTCGTCCTCCGGCGAAAAAAGCGGTATATATTCTGCATCAGCTTCGATAATATCGCTGAAGATGATGTCGTTGTTTATCTGATTATCCATAAAACAATGTTTTTTCAAGGGTCTCCAACAAAAACCGTGCCAAAATAAAATATGTCAACAAAAAAGCCCTTGTCATTTCTGGCAAGGGCAAAACTTCATTATGAAAAATTTAACAAACCTATTCTTGGATTATTTTTTCTTTGCTTCCTGGAATTTTTTGTATTTGCTATTGAACTTATCGACGCGGCCTGCTGTGTCAACAAGTTTCATCTTACCTGTGTAGAACGGGTGTGATGTGTTTGAAATCTCAAGTTTCACCAGCGGATACTCGTTGCCGTCTTCCCAAACGATGGTTTCCTTTGTGTTGATGGTGGAACGTGACATGAATGCGTGGTCGTTTGACATGTCTTTAAACACGACCAGTCTGTAATTCTTTGGATGTATGTCTTTTTTCATTGCCTGTATAATTTTCTTTCAATTCGGGCTGCAAAGATACAACATTTTTTAATACGAAAAATATTTTTTTGAAAATTTTTTAAAAAATTATTTTCATTGAGATTTGCACACCATATTAATATTATTGCTAACTTTGCAACGCTTAAAAAAGCGAGAAAGATCATCAATTAACAACTTAAAATATAAGCGTAATGAAACACAATTTCAATGCGGGACCATGTGTCCTTCCAAAAGAAGCCGTTGAGTCAACAATCAACGCAATTCGCAATTTCGACAACACAGGCATCGGTTTGATGGAGATTTCACACCGCACTCCGGGTTGGGAGCGTATCATGGAAGAAACACGTCAGTTATGGCGCGAACTCCTTAATATTCCTGCAGAATATGAGGTTCTCTTCCTCGGTGGCGGCGCAAGCACACAGTTTTTCACAGTGCCTGCCAACCTGATGAAGACAAAGGCAGCATATCTCCAGACGGGTGTCTGGGCGAAGAAAGCCGCTAAAGAAGCCAAGTTATTCGGTAAAGTCGAGATCGTTGCCTCATCAGAAGACAAGAACTACACATACATCCCGAAAGGTTACACCGTCCCTACAGACGCTGACTACTTCCACATCACGACAAACAACACCATCTACGGCACGGAGATTCGCGAAGACATGGATTGCCCTGTGACACTCGTCGCCGACATGTCGTCAGACATCATGAGCCGTCCCGTTGACGTGAAGAAATACGGTCTCATCTACGGTGGCGCCCAGAAGAACGTGGGTCCTGCCGGCGTGACATTCGTCATCGTGCGCAAAGACCTCCTCGGCAACATCGGCGACCGCGCCTACATGAACCCGCTTCCGACGATGGTTGACTACAAGACACATGCCGCTGAAGAGGCCAAGAACATCAGCATGTTCAACACGCCTCCGGTACTTCCAATCTTCGTGATGCACGAGACCCTGACATGGCTGAAGGACACCATCGGCGGCGTAGCTGCCATGAACAAACTCGCCGTGAAGAAGTCGAACCTCCTCTACGAAGAAATCGACCGCAACAGCATGTTCGTAGGCACAGCTGAGAAAGACTCACGTTCAATCATGAACCACTGCTGGGTGATGGCTCCAGGTCGTGAAGACCTCCAGGACGCTTTCATGGCATTCGCCAAAGAACGCGGCATGGTCGGCATCAAGGGACACCGTTCAGTCGGCGGCTTCCGCGCATCGTTATACAACGCCTGCCCGATTGAGTCAGTAGAGGCATTGGTACAGTGCATGCAGGACTTTGAAAAAGCGAATAAGTAAGCTATTAGCCATTAGCCATTAGCCGTTAGCTATTAGTTGTTTTTAAAAATGAATTGAAATGAAAGTATTAGTTGCAACAGAGAAGCCGTTTTCAGCTGCTGCTGTGAATGGCATTCAGAAGATAGTTGAGGAAGCGGGTTACACATTCGCTAAACTCGAGAAATACACTGACGTACAGCAGTTTTACGACGCTGTAGCCGACACCGACGCTCTCATCGTGCGTTCCGACAAGGTGACCAAGGAAGTCATAGACCACGCCAAGAACCTCAAGATTGTGGTTCGTGCCGGCGCAGGCTTCGACAACCTTGACCTCGCGGCATGCACGGCAAGAGGCATCGTGGCGATGAACACACCGGGTCAGAACTCCAACGCAGTGGCGGAACTCGCCATCGGCATGATGATATACATGGCTCGTAACACCTTCAAGCCCGGCACAGGCTGTGAATTGAAAGGCAAGAAAGTCGGCATCCAGGCTTACGGCAACGTAGGTCGTCTCGTAGCTGAGAAAGCCAAGGCACTCGGCATGGAGGTATGGGCGTTCGACCCGTTCATCCCGACAGACAAGATGGAGGCCGAGGGCGTACATGTGCCTGCGACACTCGAAGAGCTTTACGCACACTGCGACTACATCTCCTTGCACATACCGGCAAACGAGCAGACGAAGAACAGCATCAACTACGCTCTTCTCTCGAAGATGCCGAAAGGCGGCTGCTTAGTCAACACAGCCCGTAAGGAAGTCATCAACGAGGCCGACATGGAGAAGATGCTCGCCGAGAGAACAGACTTCAAGTATGTGACCGATATCGCTCCGGCAAACGCTGAGACATTGGCACAGTTCGCTCCACGTTTCTTCGCAACACCTAAGAAACAAGGCGCAGAGACAGCTGAGGCCAACATGAATGCAGGTCTTGCGGCAGCTCGCCAGATCGTGGGCTTCTTCAAAGACGGATGCACGAAGTTCCAAGTGAATAAGTAGTTAGCCATTAGCCATTAGCCATTAGCTATTAGCCATTAGCTGTAAACAATAATAAGTAACAGTAAAGATGCGATTAAGCGCATTTCAATAATTAAAAAAATAAAGAAATGTCAGTTATAAAACCATTTAAGGGATATCGTCCACCGGTTGATATCGTTGAGAAATTAGCTTCAAGGCCGTATGACGTTTTGAACACTGAGGAAGCTCGCGAGGAATGCGCTGGCAATCCTTACAGTCTTCTCCACGTCACCAAGGCTGAGATAGACCTTCCTGCAGGTCATAAAGACAGCGACCTTGAGACATACATCAAAGTCGTGGAAAACTTCAACATGTTCAAAGACTACGGCTGGCTCGTCCAGGACGACGAAGAGAAGCTGTACATCTACGCTCAGAGCATGAACCCGACAGCCGCCGACGCACATTGGCAGTACGGCATCGTGGCATGCGCCTGGAGCGAGGACTACATCAACAAAGTGATTAAGAAACACGAGTTGACACGTAAGGACAAGGAAGAAGACCGCATGAAACACGTGCGCATCACCAACGCCAACGTGGAGCCTGTGTTCTTCGCCTACCCTGCCGTCAACGAGATTGACGCCATCGTAAACAACATAGTGCGTCACGAGAAGCCCATCTATGACTTCATCGCCAAGGAAGACGGCTTCGGACATCGTTTCTGGACCATCGACGACAAGGCCACCATCGCCAAGTTAGTCGAGTTGTTCGACAAGAAAGTCCCAGCCATGTACATCGCCGACGGTCATCACCGCAGCGCGGCGGCGGCATTGGTCGGACAGGAGAAGAAAGAGCACAACCCGCATCACACGGGCAAAGAGGAATACAACTACTTCATGACAGTGATTTTCCCGGACAACCAGCTGAACGTCATCGACTACAACCGCGTTGTGAAGGATTTGAACGGATTGAGCACCAAAGATTTCTTCAAGGCTCTTCAGGAGAGCTTCGACATCGAATGCAAGTGCGACTGCACCAAAGACGGCGGCAAGTGCAACTGCGAGTTCCCATGCCATTGCGAGTGCAGCAACGAATACAAGCCCAACAAGCTCCACAACTTCTCAATGTACATTGAAGGCGTGTGGTATTCGTTGACAGCCAAGCCGGGTACATTCAACGACAACGACCCTATCGGTGTTTTGGATGTGACGATACTCTCCAACCTTGTATTAGATAAGATTCTGGGTATCAAGGACTTACGTACCGACAAGCGTATTGACTTCGTCGGCGGCATCCGCGGTCTCGGCGAGTTGAAACGTCGTGTTGACAGTGGCGAGATGAAGGTTGCTTTCGCTCTCTATCCGGTGAGCATGAAGCAGATCATTGACATTGCTGACACCGGCAACATCATGCCACCTAAGACCACATGGTTTGAGCCGAAATTACGTTCAGGGTTGGTGATTCACACTTTGGAATAAAGTCTTTAGTCTTTAGTCTTTAGACGTTAGAAAAAATCCCGCCGATGGCGGGATTTTTTGTTATTGACATTGAATATTTTTTGTATTTTTGCCCAAAATATATGAATATGGAAAAAAGTTTTGACCCGAATGCGGCGGCGGCTTTAGGTTCGGGAATCTATGGGTTGCCTTGCACGGCTGAGGAAGCGGAAATCATCATCATCCCTGTGGAATGGGAGCTCACCACGAGTTACAACCGCGGCACCGTCGATGGGCCTGGTGCGGTGTTCGACGGCTCGATGCAGGTCGATTTATGCCATCACGACTACCCCGACTTATGGCGGCGCGGCATCTGGATGGACGAGTTCCCGCAAGAATTAAGGAAACTCCACGACGAGCTTGCGCCTGTCAGCGAGGAGATCATCGAAGCCATCGAAAACGGTGAGGCTGACGAGTTCCCGTGGAAATACGAGGCGAAATACAAAGCCATCGAGGATGGGTTTGAAAAAATGTTCGCTTGGCTGCGCGAGCGCATATCTTATTGGAAATCATCGGGAAAGAAAGTAGGGCTTCTCGGTGGCGACCACAGCACGCCCCTGCCCTATCATCAATACCTTAATAATAAAGGTGAGAAATACGGCGTCCTGCATATCGACGCGCACAGCGACCTGCGCGAGCGCTTCGAGGGCTTCAAGTATTCGCATGCCTCGATTTTCTACAACGTAATGAAGCTTGATAACGTGGAGAGATTAGTGCAGGTGGCGATACGCGACTACTGTCATCAGGAGAAGCAGTTAGTGCAAGGCTCCAACGGCAGAATCAAGGTGTTTTACGACCGCGACAACCGCCGACGTATGTATGAAGGCGTCAACTGGAAGCAGATTTGTGACGAGATCATCGAGACATTACCTGAAAAAGTATATATCTCCGTTGACATCGACGGTTTAGACCCGAAGTTATGTCCTAACACAGGCACTCCTGTCCCGGGCGGCATGGAATACGAGGAGATGGCGTATCTGCTCAACAGAGTCAAGGCATCGGGGAAAGAGGTTTTAGGTTTCGATTTGTGTGAGGTGTCTCCAGGTGAAAACGGCGAGTGGGACGGCAACGTAGGTGCGAGGGTGCTGTATCACCTTTGCGGGATAGTCTGACCTTTGTTTCTTCACAGCAGAAAAAAGCTGTCGGGCGGCCTGTACAGGCCGCCCGACAGCGCTTACTAACAAATTAATCAATTATCTTTTAACAAATCTCTTTACTTGCATTGTGTTGCCATATTCGATGTGGATGATATACATGCCGTCGATGAGGTTCTCGACATTTACTGTCATATTTGTCGAGTTGCCGTTTTGCACGTAAACCATCTCTCCTGCCACATTATAAATCTTACAACGTGTAATCAGGGTCTCGCCGGCGATATAAAGATTCTCTTTGACAGGATTCGGGTAAATCTCAAACGCCACGTCTGTGATTTCTCCGATGCCGTCAACGTCGAAATGAGCCACCAATTCACGGTCAGCTGTCACGACGAAAGAATATTCAAGATCTTCCGACACGACCTCACCGTTCTCTGTCCAGTTCAAGAAGTAGCATCCTGCCAAAGGCTCGGCCGTCACTGTCACCGTCTCACCTTCTTCGTATATGCCGCCGCCCGACACCGTGCCCATATCTTCAGGGTCGGCGATTACCACTATTTCATAAGTGGTGACGGTCTCGAAGTTAGCCACGAATGTCGCGGCTCCTGTCACCGCAAAGGTGTATGCGGCATCGGTTGAGACCACCTCGCCTTCACATGTCCAGTTCACAAATCTGTAGCCCGCTGCCGCTGTAGCTGTCAGGGTGCAGTTTGTTCCGTAGCCATAGGTGCCTGCGCCTGTCACCGTGCCGGCGTTGGCAGGATTAGCTTCTGCTGCGATATCGTAGGTGTTCAGTGAGAAGTGTGCGACAAACGCCTGAGCGCCTGTCACCGTGAAGGTATAGGAGGCATTCGACGACACCGTCACGCCGTTACTTGTCCAGTTGACGAAGGTGTAGCCTTCTGCCGCTGATGCCACCAAGGTGCATGAGGCTCCGTATTCATAAGCGCCTGCTCCGCTCACGGTGCCGCCTGCCGCCGGGTCGGCAGTAGCTGTGATATTATAACTCGTCAAGGTGAAATGAGCTGTCATAGTCACGTCGCCGTTAACGGTGAACTGATATGTGGCGTTTGTTGACACGGCTTGACCGGCGCCGTTGGTCCAGTTGACGAAGGTATAATGCTCTGCCGGCTCTGCCGTGACGGTGCATGACTGGCCGAAAGAGTATGTGCCGCCGCCTGACACTGTGCCACCTGTTGACGGGCTTGCCACTGTGGTGACGGTGTATTCGTTGGTGCCGAAGTTAGCCACATAGCTGCCGCTGCCTGTCACCTCGAAGGTGTAGTCGGCTTCTGTTGACATCACCTCACCGTTCTTGGTCCAGTTCTCGAAGTAATAGCCGGTGTTAGCTGTCGCCGTCAAGGTTACCGATGTGCCATAGGTGTATGAGCCTGCGCCCGACACTGTTCCTGCATACGAAGGGTTAGCTGACGCTGAGATATTATAGTTAGCAGTCGAGAAGTTAGCCACGTAAACGCCATAGTTTGTCACTGTGAACGAGTAAGAGGCATGTGTGGAGACCACCTCACCGTCTTTTGTCCAGTTGATGAAGCTATGTCCCGGCAACGCCACTGCCACCAAGGTACATGTTGCGCCGTGGTTATAAGAGCCTGTGCCGTACAATGTGCCCGCGTCTTCAGGATTTGACACCGCGACGATAGTGTACTGGTTGATGATGAAGTTAGCCACATAATCGCCGTTATCTGTCACAGCGAAGGTGTAGTTGGCTGACGATGACACGACCTCGCCGTCTTTTGTCCAGTTGCCGAAGGTATAACCGGTGTTAGGTATCGCCGTCAAGGTTATGGAGGTGCCGTGAGTGTATGTCCCGGCGCCCGTCACTGTGCCGCCGTTTGCAGGGTTAGCCGTCACTGTGACCTCGTAGCCGTTGATTGCGAAGTTAGCGACGTAATCGCCCGGGCCTGTCACCTCGAAGGTGAAGACGGCTTCTGTTGATACCATCTCACCGTCTTTTGTCCAGTTCACGAAGTGATAGCCGGTGTTCGGTGTCGCCGTCAGGGTGCATTCGGCGAAGTGGTTATATGTGCCGGCTCCCGACACCGTGCCGCCCACTGTCATGTTGACTGTCGCGGTGATGGCGTAGCTGTTCAAGGAGAAGGTGGCGACGTAATCGCCTGCGCCTGTCACCTCGAAGGTATAGACGGTCTCTGTCGAGACCACCTGGCCGTTCTTTGTCCAGTTGATGAAGGTATATCCTGTCGCCGCTGTCGCTGTCAGGACGGCTGTCTCACCGTGTGCGTATGTCCCTGCGCCTGTCACCGTGCCTCCCTCTTCAGGGTTGGCGGTGGCTGTGACATCGTAAGTATTCAGGGCGAAGTTGGCGACATACTCGCCTCCCTCTGTCACCATGAAGCTATATGATGCCTCTGTTGAGACTATTTCGCCGTTCTTCTTCCAGTTGGTGAAGGTATATCCTGTGGCAGCAGTAGCTGTCAGAGTGGCCGTCTCGCCGTATGAATAGGTGCCTGCGCCTGTCGCCGTGCCACAGTCGGCCGGAGACACTGATGTTGTGATTTCATAGCTATACAAGGCGAAGGTGGCGACGTAATCGCCTGCGCCTGTCACCTCGAAGGTGTATGTGGCTTCTGTTGACACCTCTTCACCGTCTTTTGTCCAGTTCACGAAGTGATAGCCGGTGTTGGCTGTCGCTGTCAGGGTGCATTCGGCGAAGTGGTCGTAGTCGCCTGCGCCTGTCACCGTGCCGCCCTCTTCCGGGTTGGCGGTGGCTGTGATGGCGTAGTTGTTGATAGCGAAATTAGCGACATAATCGCCTGCGCCTGTCACCTCGAAGGTGTAGGTGGCGTCTGTTGACATCTCTTCACCGTCTTTTGTCCAGTTCACGAAGTGATAGCCGGTGTTGGCTGTCGCTGTCAGGGTGCATTCGGCGAAGTGGT
>CALCYT010000028.1 GCA_937906455.1 uncultured Bacteroidales bacterium
CTAAACTCTAAACTAAAAAACTGACTCTAAACTCTCAACTCTAAACTCTAAACTATAAACTCCCCTGACTATCTTTTCAAAAACATCAACTCCGGCGTTAATGATGTCATCGTCAAACACATAATCGGGGTTGTGCAGAGGCAGATGACTCTCGCCGCAGCCGAGGCCGAACAACGCGACAGGGCATATCATGGCGAACCTGCCGAAGTCCTCCGACCAGCGGAATGGCTCGTCAAGATATTGACAATCAAGATGTGATGACTCGGCAGCCTGTCTTACGGCCTCCACCAAGTCGTCTGAGTTCATGGTGGCTGAAAACGCCTCATGTATGCTGCTGCTGAACTGAAATTCCTGTTTCTCCGCCACCATCGCGCACAATTGCACCACGTCGGCGGTGAGATGCCGCAGCTTCTCGTTGTCGAACGAGCGCAAGGTGAGCCATATCTCGGCATGTGCCGGTGCCACTCCGAAGGTCTCCTCGCCAAGAACCGCATGTGTCATCGTCATCATGGTGAGCGGCTGCTCGTTGCGGAGCATCTCCGCTTTCTTGCCGAAAACGTCAATGAGAGCTGACAACACATGTTGAGGGCTGTGACCTGTCTCAGGCTGCGAGGCGTGTGCCGTCACGCCGTCAAACATCAGTTTCAAGCCCAACGAGGCGGCGGCGAAACAGCCTTTTCGCAACAGAACCGTGTTCTTCGGATAGCCCGGGATGTTATGCAACGCAAATGCCATGTCGGGCTTTATTTGTTCAAACAGCGGGTCGGCGATGACGGCTTTGGCACCTTGTCCCGTCTCTTCGGCGGGCTGAAAAAGCAGCACAATTTCTCCATTTTCAGGGCGTTTTTCGTTCAATCTTTGCGCTAACCCCGCCAAAATCGAGGCATGTCCGTCGTGGCCGCAGCGATGTGAACAGCCACGCCCGCCCTCAGGGATGTTCAATGCGTCGATGTCGGCTCGTATCATAACGCGTTTGCCCGGCTCTTTCCCCTTGAAAACCACAGCGATTCCGTGGCCTCCGATGTTGCGGATATGCACATCAGGGTTGAGCTTTTCAAGAAAGTCGTTTAAAATGGCGTTGGTTTTCACCTCCTTGCCGGAGAGCTCGGCGTGTTCATGAAGAATGTGACGAAGTTCCAAAATAGAATACATAATTATATTTTTTGCCTGAGATTTCTCCATTCCGCTACGCTCCAGTCGAAATGACAAACTGTTGTCGATGTCATTCCGCTTCGCTCCAGTCGAAATGACAAACTGTTGTTGATGTCATTTCGACCGACCGCAGGGAGTGGAGAAATCTCATATAATCTTGCAAAAATAAAAAAACTTCCAACTACTAACTCCAAATTTCAAACTTTTTTGTATTTTTGCAGTTTGGAAGAGTCGGTTTTGACAGAGTCACTTTATTCTGACTTCTGTCTCCTGACTTCTGATTCTTAAAAAAAATGAACGTGTTATATCCATTGAAGTTTCAGCCCATCTATTTGGAGAAGATTTGGGGCGGACAGAATGTCAAGACCTTGCTGCACAAGGACTTCGGCAAGCTGATGAACTGTGGCGAGATGTGGCTTCTCTCTGGCGTGGAAGGTCAGAACAGCGTGGTGTGCAACGGCAATTTCGAGGGCGACGAGCTTAACGACCTCGTGGAGACGTTCATGGGCGATCTCGTGGGCGACAGCGTGTTCGACAAATACGGCGAGACCTTCCCTATATTAATAAAGGTGATAGACCCGCTGACGTGGCTCTCGGTGCAGGTGCATCCCGACGATGAAATAGCGCATACGATAGGCCTCGAGAACGGCAAGACCGAGATGTGGTATGTGATGCACGCTGACAAAGACGCCGAGCTCGTCTCCGGCTTCAACCGTGAGGTTACAAAAGACGAGGTGGAGAAACTTATTTATGACAAAAAAATCGCTGAAGTCCTTAACTATGAGGAAGTTAGCGACGGCGACGTGTTTTTCATCCCTGCAAGGAGGATACATGCTTTAGGTCCGGGCTGCATGGTGGCTGAGATACAGCAGACCAGCGACACCACTTATCGCGTTTACGACTGGGACCGCCTCGACCAGCACGGGATGTACCGCGAACTGCATATCCCGCAGTCGCTCTACACGCTCAACTACAAGCACGAGGACAACTATCGTACTGAATATCAACGAGATAAGAAAAATGTCACGGTGCCGATGGTGGAATGTCCGTATTTCACTACCAATTTCATCAATCTGGAAAAAGGTAAAATCCTTGCGAAAGACTACTCCGAACTCGACTCTTTCGTCATCTTGATGAGCGTGGGTGGCGGCTTCAGCCTGAAATACGACGGAGGTGAGGAGATAGTCAATATCGGCGAGTGTATCTTGATTCCAAATGCAGTTAACAAAGTGGAAATCAACGTGTTAGAAGACTGTAAGATATTAGAGACATATATTGTTTAACCTTAAAAATTCATATCATGAAAAAATTATTCGCATTTTTGCTCTTCGGCCTGATGTTTTTCGGTCTGAATGCCCAAAACAAGTCAGATTTGCCGAATATCACATTGAAAAACCTTGACGGCGAGGCAGTTAACGTCGCCGAAATCAGCAACGGGGGCAAGCCTTTCGTGATGACGTTCTGGGCAACCTGGTGCGGTCCGTGCGTGAAAGAGCATAACGCACTCACCGAGGTCTATGATGACTGGGTTGAGGAGACCGGCGTGAAGATTTATTCCGTTTCTATTGACGACTCGCGTTCTTCAGCAAAAATCAGGCCTTTCGTTGACGGCAAGGGCTGGCCTTTCGAGATCCTGCTCGACGTGAACAGCGAACTGAAACGCGCCATGAACGTCAGCAACCCGCCTCATACCTTCCTCTTCGACGGCGACGGCAAAATCGTTTGGCAGCATACAGGATATCTCGAGGGCGGCGAGGAAGATTTGTATCAGGAAATCCTTAAGATTTCTAAATAGAGTGGAGGGTTTGGAGATAACAGATAACAGATAACAGATAATAGAAAAGAAGTATGATGAAGAGGATATTATTAATTGTATCTTTCATAATCGGAGTTACGGCGACATACGCCCAAGGCATCTTTGAGAAGTCGAAAGTCAGCGGGAGTTTCCAGATTGACGGTAATTATTATTGGGAAGACAAGGGCATCGGCATCAGCGAGGAGGACATCAACGGGGAGCAATTCGGTGCCTACGGCTTCGGGAAGCTACAGTACCAGCTTGGCAACTTCACTGCCGGAATGCGTTTCGAGGCTTATCAGACCACCCCGATGTCGGGCTTCGACACGAGGGTGAAAGGCATGGGCATCGCCAATTATTTCGCGACATACGACAACGGCACCATAGGAGTGACCGTGGGAGACATCTACGACCAGTTCGGCAACGGCTTGATTTTCAGGACGTATGAAGAGTGGACGTTGGGTTATGACAACTCGTTGCGAGGCATCCGCACCGTGTTTCATCCGACAGACGGAGTGACACTTAAAGGCGTTTACGGAAAGCAGCGTTTTTACTGGGCAAAATACGACAACGACCTGTCAACATCAGAGCAAAGGGGTCTTGTGCGCGGCATCGACGGCGAGTGGGACATCAACCAGAGTGTCAAGGCTTGGAAACGCACCAAGCTGCATGCCACCTTGGGCGCGAGCTTCGTGAGCAAATACGAGCAAGACTCACAAATAACAGTAGAGGAGATGCAGCTTGTGATGCCCCGGAATGTGGCTTCATACGCCGGAAGGATAAACCTCGGATATGGCCGATTCGGCCTGTCGGCAGAATACGCCCGCAAGATTAACGACCCGTCGGCATTCAACAACTTCATCTATCGCGAAGGCGAGGAATTGATGGCATCGCTGTCGTATTCACAAAAAGGACTCGGCGTGGTGCTGCAGGTGAAACGTGTCGATAACATGAGCCTGAAGTCGAAGAGACTCGCCACGCAAAACGACCTCGACCTCGGCTTCATCCCGCCTCTCAACTACACCCACACTCACAGCCTGCCTTCTATGTTCGCCTACGCCACGCAGCCCTTGGGCGAGATGGGCATACAGTTCCAAATCAACTACACCATCCCGAAGAAGACCGTACTCGGCGGAAAATACGGCACAAAACTCGCGTTCAACTACAGCCAGGTGAACGACATCAAGCGCGACTCCATCACTGTTGACGGCGTGAAGATGATAAACCAGCCAGGGACAAAAGGCTACGACTCGCCGTTCTTCGCCGTCGGCGACCGCATGTTCTACCGTGACTTCAACTTCGAAATAGAGAAGAAAATCAACGGCAAATGGAATCTCACCTTGATGTATATCAACCTCTATTACGACATGGAGACCATCGAGAATCATCCAGGTGCTGAGGCTGTAGAAGCCAACATCGCTTTCGGTGAAGTGATTTACAAGATAAACAGAAAACACAGCGTGCGCTTGGAGTTACAGCACATGTGGGACAATGTCGGCAAAGACCATGAGATTGAGGCGGGACACGAGGCTTACTACAACAAACGCGGCAACTGGTTCGCTTTCCTGCTTGAATACACCATCGCTCCGAAGTGGTTTGTAAGTGTCGCCGACAAATACAACTACGGCAACCCTATTGCTGACAACCGTGACCATTATTTCACAGGCTCGTTCGGTTACATCAAGGACCAGACGCGTATCGCCATCAGCGGAGGCCGCCAAAGCGAGGGACTCGTATGCGTGGGAGGCGTCTGCCGCACCGTGCCAGCATCCAGTGGTATTTCTTTAACAGTTACAACTTCATTCTAAAGTCCACTCGTCATTTCGACTGCAGCGAAGCGGAATGGAGAAATCTCCTGCAATTGAATTTTTACGAATCAAATAAAGAATCTGAATAAATTGAAAGGCGGTGATTTCCCGACAAGCTCGAAATGACGGAATAAAAAAAAGAAAAAATATGAAAAGAACAACATTATTATTTGCAAGTTTGGCAATTATTTTAGCAATGGCGTCGTGCGACAAATTGAAAGAGGACGCATATATCATAGAACCTACGGTAGCCCAAAGCGACACCATAGCATTAGAGGCCGCCGACACCTTGAATTTCGATGGCAAGGTAGTGATCTTGCTTGAAGATTACACTGGTGTAAAATGTAACAACTGCCCTGAAGCAGGTGCCTTGGCATTGCAGCTGCAAGAACAATATGAGGGGCATCTCGTGATTTTGGGCGTGCATCCGAAATCGGCACTGCAAAACCCTGCCGGCGGTTTCCCCGACTTCAGGACTGACGATGGACATGAGTGGAACAACTATTACAACATCTCAGCATATCCCAACGGCTTGGTGAACCGCAGTGACGGCGTGCAAGGCTTCACGATGTGGCAGGAGTCCGTTTCCGGCATCATCGGCGAAGACACCCCCGTGAGACTTATCATCAAGTCGGGGTATGACGACGACACGAGGGAGCTAAGGCTCAGCATTCACACGAAGTTCCTGCAAGAATGGGATGGCGACGTCACCCTCACCGTCTGCATGATGGAAGACAACATCCTCGGCAAACAAGTGACGCCAACGGGTGTTGACACTGCCTATATGCACCGCCACGTGTTCAGAGGCACCGCCGACGGCATGACATGGGGACAACAGCTTAACACTACCGACACAAACATCTCGGCAGGAAGCAATTTCATCTCAAACATGAAGTTCACCGTCGATGAGGCATACAACGCTGACGAGTTTTACATCGTGGCATTCATCAGCGACTTCAACACTAAACGGGTGCTGATGGCTGCTGAGAAGAAGATAAAATAAAAAAGGAGGCTTAAAAACCTCCTCTTAGTAGCGGGGGGCGGATTTGAACCACCGACCTTTGGGTTATGAGCCCAACGAGCTACCGGACTGCTCCACCCCGCATCGTGAATTGCGGGTGCAAAGATACAGCTTTTTTGCTCTCGTGTCAAGTGTTTTTTGAAATTTTTTAGAAATATTTTTAAAATATGGATCATAAAGCAGGTTATGTCAACATCATAGGCAAGCCAAATGTCGGAAAATCAACGCTTATGAATAATCTGGTGGGAGAGAAAATCTCCATCATCACATCGAAGGCGCAGACTACCAGACACCGCATTTTGGGCATCGTGAACGGCGACGACTTCCAGATAGTGTTCTCCGACACGCCGGGAATCATCAAAAACCCCGCCTACAAGATGCACGAAATCATGAACCAGTACATCAACGTGGCATTCATCGACGCCGACCTTATTCTGTATGTCGTCGATATCACCGACAAAAAAACCGATGAGGAGACGGTGGAACGTATCAAGAAAATGGAGGTGCCGGTGTTCGTCTTGTTGAATAAGATAGACCTCTCGACGCAAGAAGAAGTGGAGAAAGCCGTGATGTTGTGGCGAGAATTGCTTCCCGCGGCGACGGTGTTCCCCATCTCGGCGATGCACAACGCCAACATCAAATATGTGTTTGAGAGCATAGTGGAGAAACTGCCCGTCTGTCCGCCTTACTTCCCGAAGGACGAGCTCACCGACCGCTCGATGCGTTTCTTCGTGACGGAAATCATCAGAGAGAAGATTTTGTTGAACTATCAGCAAGAAATCCCTTATTCTGTTGAAGTCGCTGTTGACGCTTACGAGGAGAGTGCGAAACTCATCAAGATAACAGCAACGATTTATGCATCGCGCGAGTCGCAGAAAGCTATTCTGATAGGCAAAGGCGGCGCGGCCATCAAGAAAGTGGGGATACAGTCGCGCGCCGACATCGAGGAGTTCACAGGAAAGAAGATTTTCCTCGATTTACGAGTGAAAGTCGATAAAGACTGGCGTGACAACGAGGAAGAGTTGAAGCATTTTGGATATGAAGTTTAACCGTCATTTCGACTGAAGCGAAGCGGAATGGAGAAATCTTTGTTATTTGAAATCAATCAATTGTTTACGTTAAAAAAGGATTTCTCGACAAGCTCGAAATGACATTTATAAACGAATAAAATTTTAATACATGTCAAATATTGTAGCAATAGTAGGAAGACCTAACGTGGGAAAATCGACGTTATTCAACCGTTTGGTGCAGTCGCGGCAGGCGATTGTGGAAGAGAGCAGCGGCGTGACGCGTGACCGTCATTATGGTCACAGCGACTGGAACGGCAAGTCGTTCACCGTCATCGACACGGGTGGCTACGTGGTCGGCTCGGACGATATTTTTGAGGAAGAGATAAGAAAACAAGTCGATTTGGCCATTGACGAGGCCGATGTCATCATATTTGTGGTTGACGGTCAGGCGGGAGTACACGTCCTTGACGAAGACGTGGCGTTCATCTTGCGTAAATGCAAGAAAAAAGTGTTTCTCGGCGTGAACAAGACCGACATCCCGAGCAAGTTCGGCGAGGCGGCGGAGTTCTATGCCCTCGGCTTGGGAGAGATATACCCTTTCTCCGCCATGACAGGCACCGGCACCGGCGAGCTCCTCGACGAGGTGGTGAAATATCTGCCTAACGACAGCACCGAAGACTATTCCGACCTGCCGAGATTCGCGGTGGTGGGACGTCCCAACGTCGGGAAATCGTCGATGATAAACGCATTCTTGGGTCAGGAACGCAACATAGTGACCGACATCGCCGGCACCACGAGAGACAGCAACAACACGCGTTTCAACGCTTTCGGCATGGACTTCATGCTCGTCGATACCGCCGGCCTGAGAAAGAAAAGCAAGGTGTATGAAAACATCGAGTTTTACTCGGTGATGCGCTCCATCAGAGCCATCGAGGAATGCGACGTCGCCATCCTCATCATCGACGCGACAGAAGGCTTCGAGGCACAAGACATGAACATCCTTAGACTCATCGAGAAAAACAAGAAAGGCCTCGTGATAGTGGTCAACAAATGGGACTTGGTGGAAAAAGACAGCAACACTCATCTCGCCTTCGAGAATAAAATCAGGGAGAGAACGGCACCATTCACCGATTATCCCATCATCTTCACATCGGCGATAAACCGTCAGAGAACGTTCAAGGTGCTCGAGACAGCATACAAGGTGTATGAAAACAGAGAGAGGAAGGTGTCGGTGCGCGAACTCAACGACACCATGCTGGAAATTATCAACAGCCAGCCTCCACAGATAGCATCACGTGGAAGATACCTGAAAATCAAGTACATAACACAACTCAAAAGCCCTACCCCACAGTTCATATTCTTCTGCAACCTGCCGAAGGACGTGAAGGATAATTACGTGAGATTTTTGGAAAACAAAATCAGGAGCATCTGGGACTTCCACGGAGTGCCGATACAATTATTTTTCAGGGAAAAATAATTTTTAGCTGTTAGCCATTAGCTGTTAGCCATTAGCTGTTAAATGAGATTTATGACATATTATGGGAACAATGGAAAATGATGAGTTGAGAATCGACAAATGGCTTTGGTGTGCGAGGTTGTTCAAGACCCGTACGTTGGCTGCCGATGCCTGCAAGGGTGGCAAGGTCAAGGTCAACGAGGTGTCGATGAAGCCGTCGCACGACGTGAAGGTCGGCGAGGTAATCGGCGTACAGCTCGGGCAGCTGCACAAGGTGGTGGAGGTGCTGAGCATCCCGAAGAGCCGCGTGTCGCCGAAAGATGTGGTGAACATTTATGTTGACCGCACGCCTGCCGAGGAGTACGAGCGCATAGAGTTCATGCACGCCTACAAGGTGGAGTACCGCGACAGAGGCGCAGGCCGTCCGACGAAGAAAGACCGTAGGATCCTGGAAAAACTCAAAGAGATATAAAAGGCGACGCCACACAAGAGCAGCCCTCGGAGTTTTTTGAAAAAAAACTCCGAGGGCTGCTCTAATAGTGTGTCTCAAAAGATTAGCTGTTATCTCTTGACGACCTTCGTCACCTCGCCATTGGCTCTCACGAGATACATCCCGGCGTTGAGGTTCTCGAGACCAATCCTGACGGTGCCTGAGACCGCCTCAAGACGTCTCACCACCTGTCCGAGACTGTTGTAAACCACCACATCCGACAGGCTGTCGCCAAGCTCTATATTAAGCACATCATCGGCAGGGTTAGGATAAAGCGTGACATGCTGTCTCTCAACGACTTCCTCCATATCTGTTATGATGGTGGATGCCGGAAGCACCACGTTGTCAATCCATGCGCAGTCGCTGCCACTCGACAGTGAGACGTCTTTGGTGTATTCCCACTTAAGAATATGGGTGCCGGCCGTTATCTGATATGACGCCCGTGTCCATGACACGTCGCCCGACCAGTTGTTCTTTTCATTGCCGTCGATATAGAAATGCAGCTTGTCGTAGTTGTTCTCCGACGACACCTTATAATAGAAGCTTATCTCGCTTTCACGTCCCACCTGGATGGTGATTGACATCGAGGTTGCCTCGTTGTTGTCTATTTCCGACGACTTTGCGCAATATTGTCCTTCGTATGGGCTTTCGGTCACCACCCTCCATGCGTAAACAGGGCTCACGAACTGCCAGTCGAATGCGCTGAAATCGCCTGTCTCGAAGCCGTCCATCGACTGTCCGACCTGGATATAATAGTTGTCACGCACAACGTAATGGCCATGATAAGCCGCACAGATAAGCTGATACATGGCACCATCTTGAGCGTCATCGCCCAATGAGAAGTCCATGTCGGCGGTGAACACCTCGCCTGCTCCTATAACGTCATAGTTCCATTGTGTCGTCTCGATATTTATCACCTCGTGCGAGTTGAAAACCACAAACACTGCTGATGGCACGGCGGCGTTGCCGCTGTTTCTCAATGTGAAATGCACCGTTCCGCTGTCGCCTGGGTTCAGGTAACCGCCTGATGACGTCTCGAGTTCCGCGCTGACAATCTCAAACTCAGGAGCATAAATCTTTGTATTGAAATGGCTCTCCCAGCTGTCGGTGCCATCGGTGCAAACGATGTTGAAGCGCACCATGGTGTTGTTAGGCACATCGTCGCTCACCGTGAAGCTAAAGACATCTTCAAGGGCAATGCTCTGGTTGGCGGCGACGTCACCCACTGTCACCGTGGCCTCGTTGATGGTCACATACTCGCTTTCGCATGACAAGGTGGCTGTCACGCCGCCCGCATTGACACCACCTAAGTTCTTAAGCACCATGTCGAAGGAATAATCGCCGTTGTATTCAATTTGTGAGCCGCCATTCAACACATAGCTGTCGTAAACTATATAAGGGGTGTTGCCGGGCACTGCCATCATCTCAACACTTTGAGGATACGAGCTGATGCCGGTCACTTTCAGCATCATGTCTCCAGCGTTTTGCAGTGCGCCTTCGAACTGTACGTTTGCCACGCCGTTCTCGTCAGTCACGCCCATGGCTATCACTTCGTCATTCATGAAGATGAGGCAACGATAATTCTTCAGTCCCTCGCCGTTGTTAGGGTTACTCACGGTAACCTCAACAGACTGAGTGCCGATAACCACTTGTGCCGGCACATCCACGTTGGCGGTGAGAGGCTCGTCGAGCCACACATTCACGGCGCCGTCGCCGAGGACGTTAAGGTCATAGAAGTTCCAACGCAGCGCGCCTTCCTCCCATTGGCCTGGTGCGGTGACCCACGGCGCCGTGGCGCATTTACCCTCTGTGAGGGCGTTGCCGAGCATCCCGATGCGGTCGTTCCACTGGGCGTCGGTCATCTCTCTCTCAAGATGTGTCGCCGGACCCTCGGTCTGACCTTCGTTAAACCATCCGTAACGCGAGTTGCCTATGACGGCGACGGCGAAGTTCTGTATGGTCACCATCTTCTCGAGGATGCAACTCTCATCGAACGCGCCGCAGTCACATCCCTGGGTGTGGAAGAAAGTGTAGTTATGGTCAACGCCGTTGGCACCGGAGAAGTCGCTGTTGGTGATGCCATACCATCCTGCCACGTAGCCGGAGTTGGCATGTCCGTTATGATGCACATAGCTCGTGCCGGCGTTGATGGCCTGTTTCAGAGCCGAGCCGCTCCACGTGCCCTGCTCCTCGTAAAGCCTTGTGAAATCATACGTCTCAGGATAACCTGTGGTGGTATAGCCGTTGTCATCGCGTGTCCCGATAAGTAACTCCACGTAATCAGAGCCATTCGACACAGGGTTGTCGTAGAGATGCTCGCCGGCAAGAACCACCTTATGGAACTCGCCCAGGACGGGATTTTGCTGATATGTCAGCGTCTTATGAATCATATTCTGCAACTCCGTGGTGTTTTTAAACGACATACGGCTGATACCCACTTCCGGAAGGAGGTCGTCCTCGCCAGGCTCACCCCAGCGGTTGTTGCCATTGTCATTCCAAGTGCCGTCAAGACCCGAAAAATACAGGTCTGCCGGGATATTGTTGCTCTCTTGGTTGCCGCCGCCCGAGGTCACATAGCAATAGAGACCGCGATATGGCACTATGTCAACATCGCCGCCCAACACCACCATCATGATGCCGTTGGTCTGGTATTCCTGTATGATATAGTTACGAATCTTATCCTGGTTGTCAACGCCCGTCATGGTGGCGTAAATATCTGACACTAAAGCGATTCTGTTACGTATTCCGATGGAGTTGTAATACTCGCGGTATTCGTCGTAAGCCTCAACATACTCCGAGCTTGTGATAATCAAGACGTCGTAGGCCGTCACCTCACGGCCTTTGGTCTGATATTCTTCAATCATCTCAGGGTTCTGCGCGAGACGTCTCACGTTGTCCTTCACCTCCTGTGTCCCCCAAAGATTCGCGTCATGATTAGCCTTGGAAGCCTTGACATTAACACGTACATTGGCGGTTTTGGCGTACATCACCTTGCCTTCGGAAGGGATATAACGCACCGGAGTAAACGATGAGAATGCGAAACCATAGCCGTTCTTGTATTGTGTCGTCAAAACACCATGACTCTCAGCCGGATACACACTTTTTGAAGCGTAAAGCACATCGTTGACGACCAAATCTCTCTTTTCGTTATCGCCGACAGTTCTTGACGGTTGATAAGGGAAGAGGGTCATCATGCCTTCAACTTCTTGAAAATCAGAGAGTTCCACTACGATAGACTCGGCTTCGGTGCCTTGTGGCAGCATCAAACTGACCATCTGGTATGGCAAGGAAGGATTGCCGGCCAAAGCGGTCTGCATACATCCGTTAAAATTGATTTGCTGATAACCGCGAAGCTCTGTAACTGTTGGATTATCAAAGTGATAAGTCTTTTCAACTGTCTGAGCTGTCATCAACATGCCCATCATTGACAAAACAAATAAAAATGTAAGTTTTTTCATTGTATGATTTTTTAATGATTAACCAAAAGTCTGCAAAGGTACAAGTTTTTTTCAAATAAGGTGCAAAATTTTTGATAAAAATAACAGTCCGATTTGATTTCTTTGTAATTTTGTAGAATGAAAATTAAGATTTACATCATAACGGCCATGCTTTTTTTGGTGTCCTGCTCGTCACCGAAGAAAGACGACATCGACGTGAAAGTTGATAAGTTATTGAGTCAGATGACATTAACTGAGAAGCTCGGGCAGTTATGTTGTCCTATCGGCTTTAATTTTTACGAAAAAGCCAACGACAGCGTGGTGGTACCCAACGACGATTTCAAGTGTCTCATCGACACCTTGCCTGTTGGCGGATTTTGGGCTGTTCAGCGTGCTGACCCCTGGTCGCGAAAGACTGTCGAGACAGGTCTCGATGCCCGTCAGTCGGCGTTGGTTTTCAACGAGATGCAGCGTTATGTGATGGAACATTCGAGGTTAAGAATCCCGATTTATTTTGCTGAAGAGTGTCCGCATGGCTTGATGGCGGTGGGTGCCACGGTGTATCCCACGGGCTTGGGCATGGCGGCGACATGGGACGAGGAGCTGTTATATGACATAGGTGACGCCATCGGCAAGGAAGCCGCCGGGAGAGGCGCGCGGTTCGGTTACGGTCCGGTGCTCGACATCGCCCGCGACCCGCGATGGTCAAGGGTGGAAGAGACATTCGGGGAAGACCCTTATCTCTCCGGCACTTTAGGCGGCGCCGTCATCAGAGGGATGCAGAACCATGTGGCGGCCACCGTGAAACACTTCGCGGCGTACGGAATCCCGGAAGGCGGACATAACGGCGCCGCCGCACAGACCGGACCCCATGCCTTGGCGTCAGATTATTTGTTGAATTTTGAAATCGCCATAAAAAACGGTGCCAAGAGCATCATGACATCATACAACGCCATCGACGGAGTGCCTTGTACATCAAACGGTTATCTCTTGAACGACGTCTTGCGCGGACAATGGGGCTTCAACGGCATTGTGTTCAGCGACCTCGGAAGCATCTGGGCGTTGCATAGCACCCATAGAACCGCCGAGAATCAGACAGACGCGGCATTACAGGCGTTGGCGGCCGGCGTTGACATCGACTTGGGCGGCTCCAACTACGGGACGTATCTGAAAAACACCGTGAAGACAGACGACAAAGCGTCACGACAAATAGACGAGATGGTGCGACGCGTGCTGCGTTTCAAATATGAAATAGGACTGTTCGACAACCCGTATATCGACATCCCCAAGACATCCACGTCTCATCCATATCACGACAGAGCGTTGCAAACGGCACGCGAATCAGTGGTCTTGCTGAAAAACAACGGCATCTTGCCTCTGTATGCGACAGATGACGACGCCGCATCGTCACGCTACTCCACCATTGCCGTCATCGGGCCTGACGCCGACAACATGTACAACCAATTGGGCGACTACACCGCACCGCAGGAGCCATACGACATCGTCACCGTGCTGGAAGGCATCCAAAACCGCGCCAAAACGGGCACTCAAATACTCTACGCCAAGGGATGCTCGGTGCGCGACACCCGCGACGCTGACTTCACAAAGGCTCTCAACACAGCCAAAGCAGCCGACATCACCATCATGGTGGTCGGAGGCTCAAGCGCGCGCGACTTCAAGACATCTTACGAATCGACAGGAGCCGCCGTCGTCAACGAACATATCTCCGACATGGACTGCGGCGAAGGCTACGACCGCGTCGCATTGGAATTGTCAGGACTGCAGGAAGACCTCATCAAAGAAATCGCCAAGCTGCATAAGCCCTTGATAATAGTGTACATAGAAGGCCGCCCGATGCTAAAAAACACCGCCAACGAGGTCGCCGACGCACTGCTCACAGCCTTCTACCCGGGCGAACAAGGCGGCAACGCCATCGCTGACGTGCTATTCGGAAATTATAACCCCGCCGGACGATTGCCAATATCGCAGCCAAGAAACACAGGCCAGATCCCAGTCTATTATTCTCAACCTAAACCTCACGACTATCTGGAATGCGAAAGCTCCCCGCTGTTCTGCTTCGGATATGGCTTGAGTTATACGCAATTTGAATATAACAATTTGAATATCAATAAATTAGATGACGAATTAGAAATCTCTCTCGATGTCAGGAACATCGGCGATTACGATGGCGACGAGGTCGTACAACTGTATCTGCGCGATGAATACGCCACCATCACGCCGGCCGAGAAGCTGCTCAGAGGTTTTAAGCGTGTTTTTATACAACATGATGATATTCAACATGTTACATTCAAAGTCCCGACCGATGGTTTAGAAAAAGGTGAGTTCACAATCATGGTGGGAGCCTCCTCTGACGACATCCGACTGAAAGAAAAAATTATTATTTGATTTGTCTCTTAAGAAAAAAACGTAATTTTGCGACATGGATATGCTCATTTTAGTACCGAAAACGACAAACCGTCTGCATTATATCTTTGATTTGATTATCAAGGACTTACTTGGCATTTCGTTTAAGTTTACGACCGACAACGAGACATTCGCGTCGTTCGACGGGCCGAAGTTCCATTATGGCGACAGTCAGTTTTGGCACGAGCCTTTCCAAAAGGCGACCGGCTTGCTTTTCGAGCACGACATCACCGAGAAAGAGCTGAAAATCATTGATTATAACGATGTCAAGGCGTTCTTTCCGGTGTATAACGACAAGTCGGCCTTTCCTTTTGACATCTTTGCCGCCTCGTTTTACCTCGTGACACGCTACGAGGAGTATCTGCCCCACATCAACGACAAGTTCGGACGCTTTCAGGCGAAGGACTCTATCTTATTCAAAATGAATATGTTAGAAAAGCCTTTAGTCAATATCTGGGCACAAGAGTTGGGCAATATTCTGACGGCTATTTATCCTGACTTGCATATCAAGAAGAAGTCATTCTCATTCATCCCGACGTACGATGTCGATGCTGCCTGGGCTTACAAAAACAAAGGCATTTTCCGTACCATCGCTGCCTTTGCGCGCGACCTCATACATCTCGACTTCGCCGAATACAAGATGCGCTGGAAGGTTGTTTTCGGGCGCGAACACGACCCGTTCGACACCTTCGACTATCAGCTGCAACTGCAAAAAGAGCTGAATCTGCACCCGAAATATTTCATCCTTTGCGGAGAATATGATCTCAATGACAAAAATATCTCATTGAGAAACAGCGACTTCCAGAACTTGATAAAGAAACTTGGCGATTATGCCGAAGTGGGCATCCATCCGTCGTTCTCGTCGTATCTCAACAAGGAGAAAGTCGGGATGGAGATTAAGAACCTCTCGAAGGTGCTGAACCGTGAGATAACCATGAGCCGCCAGCATTTCCTGCGCCTGCAGATGCCTCTGAGCTACCAGATCCTCATCGACTTGGACATAACCGACGACTACACAATGGGTTATGCCACGCAACCCGGCTTCCGCGCAGGTATCGCCGACACCTTCCGCTTCTTCGACCTCGAACACGACAACGTCACTAACCTCAACATTCATCCTTTCGCGGTGATGGACGGCACATTGCGCGACTACTTGGAACTCAACGTGGAAGAGTCTTACGAAAAAATCATCGGACTCATACAAGAGGTGAGAAACGTCAACGGGACGTTCATTTTGCTTTGGCATAACGAGACGCTCAGCGACAAGAAACGCTGGACGGGCTGGCTGTCGCTTTACAGAAGATTACTTGATTTCGCTTTGGTCAAATGATATGCTATTTCACTCATAATCAGATAGATACGCAACATTGGGACGAATGTGTCGCGCAAAGCCCCAACGGTATGGTATATGCCTGGTCATGGTATCTCGATGTGGTGCATCCAGGCTGGGAAGCCCTCGTGGAGGATGATTATGAGACCGTCATGCCCCTCACTGGAAATAAAAAATTCGGGGTTTACTATCTCTTTCAGCCGTTTTTTACCCAAAAATTTGGTGTTTTTGGCAAAAATGAGTTGACACAAGAGAAAATCGAGGAGTTTCTGGCAGCCATTCCCGACAAATTCAAGTTTGCGGATTTCAGCCTTATTGGCATTAACGGCATTAAGGGCATTAGGGGCGTTAAGGGCATTAATGTCGTTAACCACCGCAATATAGAGCTCGATCTTTCTCAAGATTATTCAGTTTTATCGGCCAACTACAATTCCAACACAAGGCGCAACCTCGCGAAAGCGAAAAAAGACGGTCTGAAGATAGTTGAAAACGTCGAACCATCAGTAATTGTTGAGCTTTTCAGAAAGAATAAAGGCGCAGACATCAAACACTGGGGCGACAAAGAATATAACAGGTTGCTGAGACTCGTAGAAGCAGCGAAAAACCAAGACAAATGTGTGGTCTTGGGTGCGCAAAACATTGACAATCAAATTGTTGCGGGCGCATTTTTTATGATGAGCCACAACAAAATCGTGTTTCTCTTCTCAGGTGCCGACGCGTCGAACAAAGAGAATCATGGACTTACGTTGTTGCTCGACTTTGTGATTGAGAAATTCGGCGGGAGTGTCATGACTTTAGATTTCGAAGGCTCCGACAATGACGGATTGGCCAGATTTTACAAGGGTTTTGGAGGACAAGAAAACACATATCACAGCATAAGACTCAACAGGCTCAAAGGCCTCAGAAAAATCATAGTAAGAATCATCAAAAAAATTTAACAAACCATGGTAAAAGTAATTGAACTCGGTGCTAACAACACCATCCTCAACAACTACATCGCTGAGATAAGAAACGTTGAAGTGCAAGGCGACAGGATGCGTTTCCGCAAGAATATGGAGCGCATCGGCGAGCTGATGGCATACGAGATTAGCAAAACCCTTGATTATGAAAAAGTTACAGTCACGACGCCGCTGGGCGAGAAAGAGACGAACATTCTCGTGGAACAGCCTGTGCTGGCTACCATCATGCGCGCCGGACTGCCGCTGCATCAGGGATTCCTGAACATCTTCGACAAAGCCGACAACGCCTTCATCGCGGCGTATAGGAAATACGATAAAAACGAGGACTTCGAGATACGCATAGAGTATTATTCGTCCGCCAATATCGACGGGCGCGTGCTGATGCTCGTTGACCCTATGCTCGCCACCGGCTCGTCGCTCGTGCAATGCCTCGACGGTCTGCTCCATGATGATATGAAACCGAAAAAAGTGCATCTCGCCGCTGTCATAGCAAGCTCTGAAGGCGTTGACTACGTGAGGAAAAAGCTCTCAAAATACAACGCCACACTGTGGGTCGGCGACATCGACGACGAGCTGACTGCGAAGGCATATATCGTGCCGGGATTAGGAGATGCCGGAGATTTGGCGTATGGGGAGAAGGAATAGGGTCTGTCATCTCGACCGGAGCGAAGCGGAGTGGAGAAATCTTTTTAGTTTAGAGTTTAGAGTTGAGAGTTTAGAGTCAGTTTTTTAGTTTAGAGTTTAGAGTTTAAAGTAGAGAGTAGAGAGTTATGGCGATGTTAATAGTTTAATGGGTTTATAAATATGGACAATTTTAAAAATATGGGTAACAGGGAGAGTTTCGGCTCGAAGTTCGGAGTCATAGCGGCAGCGGCGGGTTCCGCCATAGGCTTAGGTAACATTTATCGTTTCCCGTGTGAGGCGGGTGCCAACGGCGGCGGCGCGTTTTTTATCGTTTACATAGTCATTGTGCTGCTTTTAGGCTTGCCGTTGATGGTGTCGGAGTTCGTCATCGGACGCCGCTCAAAACGTAACGCCGTAGGCGCGTTCAAGACCCTCGCACCCGGCTCAAAGTCCTGGCCTATAATAGGTTACATGGGGGTCATCGGGGCGTTCCTCATCCTCGCCTTCTACTCCACCGTGGCAGGCTGGACCCTCGACTCGGTGTTCAAGGCCGTCACGAACTATTACCAGGGCAAAGACCTCGCCACCATCGAGGAAGGCTTCACCGCTTCTATCGACAACACCTGGCGTTCCATCATCTGGGAAGCCGCGTTCATCTTCCTCACCGCCTTCATCATCATACGAGGCATCGAGAAAGGCATTGAGAAATACTCGAAAATACTCATGCCGATACTGTTCGTCATTTTAGTGATACTTTGCGTGAAATCTCTCACGTTGCCAGGTGCCAAGGAAGGTCTGACGTTCTTCTTCAAGCCTGATTTTTCAAAAATCACCGGAAGAGTGCTCGTCAACGCGCTCGGACAAGCGTTTTTCTCGCTGAGTCTCGGCATGGGTGCCTTGATAACATACGGCTCTTACATCGCGAAAAAAGACAACCTCGCCTCCACCGCCTTGATGGTCAGCCTATGCGACACCCTTATCGCGACCTTGGCGGGAATCATCATCTTCCCCGCCGCGTTTTCCTTCGGGATACAGCCGGAGGCAGGCGCGTCGTTGGCGTTCAACACCTTGCCGATGCTCTTCAACCAGATGGCAGGAGGCTACTTCTTCTGCCTGATATTCTTTATTTTACTTGCGATAGCGGCTCTCACCTCGTCAATTTCTCTGCTTGAGGTGGTGGTGTCGTATCTGACAGAGGAATTAAAGATAACTCGCTCAAAAGCAACGACATTAGCCGCCTTAGGCTCTTTCGCGCTCTGCGTGATAGCGGGCATGAGCCTGCAGACGGGTTCATCACTGAAAGTATTCAACCTGACGTTCTTCGACGCACTCGACAAGTTCACGGCTACCATTCTGATGACGATAGGCGGACTGTTTACCGTCATTTTCCTCGGATGGAAGATGAGAAAATCGGACTTTGAAGACGAGTTCACCAACGGAGGCAACGTCAATATGAGGTTGAGAAAGATTTTTTATTTCATAATAAAATTCATAGCTCCATTGGCAATAACAGTGATTCTTATAACACAATGGATTAAGTGACAGCTATAAAAAACCGAAATTTATGAACACCTTTAAACGTTTTATGACTTTTTCGCGCAGCGAGCGCATCGCAATTGTCACCATGGTCTCGGTGATAGTTATCATATTGATAGTCAAGAATTTAGTGGTTACGCACCCTCCAAAAAGGGATTATTTCAAACACGATCTGGACTCAATAGTCGCCCGAAGGCAGCTGATGCTTGATTCTTTGAGAATGGCCGATTCAATTGAAAAAGCTGAAAAGAGCATGTCATTTCGAGCGAAGCAAACTCCTCACCTGTCATTTCGAGCGAAGCAGCGCGAAGTCGAGAAATCTCATTTGATTGCAGACGATGCCTCCGTTCCGCTTCGCCCCAGTCGAATTGAGGTGGACATCAATACCGCCGACACAACGCTTTTGAAGCAGCTGCCGGGCATCGGAAGCGCATTTGCCCGATGGATAGTGGAATATCGCGAAAGACTCGGCGGTTATCGCAAAACCGAGCAGCTGCTGGAGGTTTACCGCATGGACAGCACAAGGTTTTACGCCATCAAAGATAATGTGAAAATCGATTCGTCTTTCATCCCTAACAGATTGAGAATCAACAGTGATGCGTTTAAAATTTTGTTAAGGCACCCTTATTTGGAATTTGATGACGTTAAGAAAATAGTAAACCACCGCGAACAAAAAGGATTGATTACGTCGTGGCAACAATTGGTTGGAATCATCGGCGACGAAATCAATCCGGAGTTACAGTATTACATTGATTATCAATAGGCGTGCATGCCTCCGAGCATATTCACGCCGAAGTAAGTCATCAGCACGCTGAGGAATGCCAAGATATTGAAAATATGGAAATTCATCGGTTTCTGCAAGCCGGGAGCCATGTCTTTGAACAAGGCTGTGGCGTAAATCATCAGCGTTATCAGCGACCATGTCTCCTTCGGGTCCCAAGCCCAGTAAGTCCCCCACGAGATGTTAGCCCACACCGAGCCTATCATGATGCCGAAAGCGAGGCACATCACCGCCGGAAACAGCATGTTTCGCGAGACATCAGCCATGCGCTCTATCTCCGCGAGCGAGTCTTTGTTGCAGATTCTCACCACGACAGCCGCCAAGCCGTTGATTAGCATGAAGGCAAGCAAAGCGTATGCCACCATGATGATTGCCACATGCAAGCCGAGCAACGGCGACGAGAGCACCGGCATCAAGGGCGTGATTTTCGGATTGGCCGAGCTCATCACTGAGACGAGCATCATCAAACCGCTGACAATCAAGCCTGTAGCAATGATATTGACTCTGCCGTTTTTCCTAAACGCCATGATGCCGGCAATGAGCAGCGAAACCCATGCCATGAAATGCTGCGTCTCGGCACTCTTCGCTAACGGGATGTGTCCCGCCACAATCCATCTCAGGACTATCAAAAACGTAAGAAATGCGAAGATTATCCAATTTATTGATACTGAGACACTTTCAATCGACTTCGGCATCTTCTTCCCCATGGCGGTGAACACGCAATATATCACAAAGAACATTATCCCGAAAAACAATGAGAAGTATGCCACGTAGTTGTATTTTGACCAAACATTATAGATTTTCTCCGTTTTAAACCGGAAATCCGATTGTAAAACGCTGTTTCCGTCTGCCGTGACGCTGTTTTTCCTTTGGTATTCCTTAATCTTATGCAAGGTCTCCGTGAGTGTGGCATAATCTTTTTTCACTACGAGTTCATTAAGATAACTCATTGATTTTCTTACAAACAGCCATTCTTCTTCACTCAGGCTCCTCGGCAGGTCGTCATTAGGGCTAAACCATTTCACGGTGCCGTCGGGCATCCGGCAAGGGAAAATCTTCGTCATGGCACCGGTTTGGAACGACTCCACCAAATGTTTTACCTCATCGCGCTTACTCTGTTGACGCTCAGTGCCTTTCCAATAATTCGGGTAGAACATCCATCCTGCCAGCACCTGTTCTGATGTGCATCCGTGATACGTCGGTTTTCCGTACAGTTTGCAGGCAAAGTCTTTCGCGAAAGTCTGCATCGGTGCGATTCTGCCGCTGTTGTAGATGTAGATGTCACCTAACTCGGCTGCGACATCTTTGGGTAAGGTCTTAAGTTCCTGAGCATTCGCCATCGAGCCTATCATCATGATTGCCAATAACATAGCAGTGCATCTCGCGAATTTTGGGACATTAGTCCTCAGCAGATTCCGCACAAAAATCAAAAGCATGGACACCGACAGCAGGACAAAGCCTATATATGTCACGGTGATTCCCCAGGGGTCGTGCTGCACGGTGAGAGTACAGCCATCGAAATCTTTGTCGAAGTCTTCGTTAAAGAAACGGAAGCCTTTGTATTTCAAGATGTTATTCATCGAGATTTTCCCTTCTTTAAGGACATTGTCTGCATCGGAAATCACCACGTTTGACACATAATCGGCATGCGACATGGTTCCGGGATAATAGACAACATCGAAATTTTGCAAGGTCACATAAAACGGCAGTTGGTATTGTCTCTCCCCATCGGAAAACGTGTTAACAGATTCATTTTCAGAGAGATGCATACTCCCACTTTGGCTTGTCGTGAAACTCAGGAAGCCGCCGAGCAGTATGAGCAGCATGGAGGCGTTGACGGCGCATGCAAGCGGACGTGTCCACATTTTCTCACTGATGATTCTCCACACAATGTTGGCCGCGAACACGAACAACAATGCCACAAACCACCATTTGTCGTAAAAAGGCGTCTTGACTAATGTGCTGATTATCAATACGATAATCGTTACAATCCAGATAGTCAACGATATTTTGTTTTTCATAACATGATTTTATAATTTGTAAAATGTTGAGACGATGTGAACATCGTCTCAACATTCGGTACGTCAATATCAATATTTTTTAGATCGCGTCGATGAATTTCACGACGGCGTCTCTGTCAGCTTTTGACAGCTCACGGAATTTCTCCACCGAGCGGCGTGCGTCGCTCTGGGCGTTGCCGTGCCACATGATGGCCTCTATCACCGTTTGTGCGCGGCAGTCATGGAGACGCTCGCTGGCACCGGTGCAGATGGCACTCAGTCCGCGACCCCACAGTGGTGTCGTGCGGCACCATCCTGTGCGTATGTCGTTCTCCATGTGGAGCTTATGCTGCACGTAGTCGCTATAAGGCCAAATCTTCTGATTAGGATAGCGTGGCAGTCTTGGGTCGGCTGTTGAGAAGAAGCCTGCCGGGTCGTCGAACACGTCGTCGCCGGTCTCCCATGAAGGACGGTGGCAGTAGGCGCAGCCCATCTCACTGAAAAGCTCGCGACCGCGTTGCACCTCGGCGTCGTCGAGGTCACGGGCGGCGGGGACAGCCAAGCCGCGATGCCATACCATGAAGTTGACGTAGTCTTCGTCCTTCATCTCAGGCTGGTTGAGCGAATCAGGGATATTGCTCATCATGAGATAGTTGTATATGTCGGTCTCCACATCTCCCGTAAGGTTATACTGCGGGAAATAGTTATAGAACTCAGCCTGCACGTCAGGGTCTTGCGACGCTGTGCGGGCGTATGCGCCTGTCATGTAATGCGTGGTCTTGGTGCGGTGTGTCACGTTGGTGATGTTCCATATGGCGTTAGCACCAGGAGCATCCTGTAGCGGACCGCGTGTGAGGGCGTAGGTGTACTTCTTGGGATGGGTGGTGTTACCATAATAACCCGTCGGGGCGAAGTCATTGCCGGCCCACATCGCGGGGTTGAGTCCGTTCTGCATGTAACCGTCGTTAAACTCCTTCTGATACTGAGCCCTCAGCGAGTCGTCAGGGATGGCGTCAATCAAGCCTGTGCCGTAGATGCCTATCGTTGACTCTAAACGGCACACGAAATCGCTGTACGGGATTGGGTTGTTACCCACCTCGAGAGGCACGTAGAAGGCATCTTCAGGGATATAGACCTCCGGATAGGTGAGGTTATACGTCTCGCCATCGGGGAAGGCGTTACCCCATTCGTCGGTGTAGCTGAGCCAGTTAATCTGAATCTTCGTCTCATCCAAAGGAGCCTTGAATGGTGCCACCGCATTGGTTTGCGGCATGCCTGTGTAGGAGCTTAAGTAAGTGTCGTTCCTGTCGGTGAAGACGAGCAGATAGCCGTTGCCCCAGTCGTTGGAGCGATAGCGGTTCATACGCATACCATGCCCGTAGCCCGGATGACAAGCGATGCATGAGTTACGCACGTAGAGAGGTCCCAATCCGTTGAACGGCTCGTTGTTCTGAGTATATGTGCGCTCAAAGAAATACTCGCCGTATTTGAAAGCGGTGGTCATACCGGCTTGTTCTACGGCAGGAGTGGGGTCTTCGTAAGCGGTAGCCGAGTTGTTGAACGTTGTGCCCAACTCACCGCCGGCATAGGTACCCTCCACCACTGCAACCGGCTGAGGCGTAGGATTGGAGGTCTTGTTTTCCTTTTTACAGGAAGCCAAGCCCAACGTCAGCAGACTTACTGCGACAAAGGCCGTTAATTGATTGAATTTTAACATTACAACTATTTTAATTGTCTTTGATAGCGTCTTTGGCTTCAGCGAGCACATCTGATAAAGCTTGGCAGGCCTCTATAGCCTCGCCGGCACTCGGGTCGGAATAATTGAGGACGAATGGTCGCGCCATGTGGTCGATTTTATCAAGAGCGTAGTCGATGGCCCCCATCACTCTGGTGTCAAGATCTGAATTGATGCTCTTGAGGTATGCGTGCATCGACTTGGTTTCGTCTCTCTCGCCTTCATTGCCGCCCATGTAAGCGTTTTTGACAGATGTGATGTTGTCGGTGAAGTCTTTGATGGACTTCTGGCTGTATGGTGACTCGACGTATGTCACATCTTCACCGTTATAGCATTTGCCGATCTTCGAGGTACCCACCTCGTCGGAGATGTCGATGCTGCCGTCGATAATAGCCTGAAGAGCCTGTGTGAGTGTCACGTAGGTGCTACCGGCCTGACCGGCTTTCTGCATGTTTTCGCCATAGCTGAAGTCGCCGCCGTTGACAGTGGTGTTGAACTCAAGGTCTTCCATCAACTCAGCGTGGCTCTCTGGAGCCTCGTCGCCGAGCCAGCTCACCTCGAGTTGGAAGCAGCGGTTGCGGAGGTCGCCGGCAACTGCCACAGCGTAAATCATGTAATCGTCGGTAAGATCTGCCACATCTCTCGGATTTCCGTCACGGAAGAGGATGTACTCGATGCCGTGGAATCCGAGGAGGGCGTTGCCGAGCTGTTCGCCGGCCACCACATCGCCGTCTTCAGTGTCCAAAGCGGCAATCATGCTTGGACTTGCCATGAGGTTGTTGAAGGCATCCTCATCGAGTGGCCAAGAGTCGATATGCGGGTCGATGCCGAAGTCGGAGGCGGCTCCGAAGAGGAAGGCCTCACTCATCTCCCACCAGTGACGTGCTTCGAGGAAGGTCTCGCATGCCGCGTCAACATTGGCTTGCGTCATATCCTCTTTCAATGTGTTGAGTTTACCGACAAGCTCATCGGTATAGGCAGCCAAATTGCTGTAAGTCGGAGCCACGGTGTGGTCGAGGAACTGGTTGATGATGGCAAGCTTTGTAGCAGAGTTGTCATCGGTTGGGGTTGTGGTTGAATCACTTTTCTTGCAGGCGTTGAAGCTCACTGCAAACAATGCTGAAAATACTATCAGCATCACACTTTTAAATACGTTTTTCATCTTTTGATATTTTAATGTTTGAATAGTTATTTCACAAAGAATCCGCTGTAAGCCACTCCTAATGAGAACATCGGCTCGTTGTTGTACTGTTCCTTGAGGAATCGTTCGGCGAACTCTGCTTTTATCACCACCTGTTTTATCGGATAATAGTTCAACCCGAGTGTCATGATATGCCTCTCCGTCCAGTCGTACATGGTTATCGCCGAGGCGTAAGGGATGTAGCTGTCGTAGTAGTCGTAGCGGCCGAACACGAACAGTCTGCGTCCGCCGGCGCGTTGCTTGCCATGCAAGATGTCGTAAGCCACCTCACCGCCCACCGCTACAGCCTCCTCGCCGACGAGGGTGCGCGGATAGGGTGAGAAGCTCTGGTGATTGTTGTTTTTGTTGTATGCCGAGATGATGTCGGCGTCGTTGAGATGGCCGTAGTCGAAGTTGCCTCTGACGATGAACCCGTCAGCTCTGTAGTCGAACTCGGCGGTGCCGATGAACACGGTGCCTTTCACGTTTTTATATTTGTCGGACTCATTGGTTACGATGTCATTATTAAAGGTGTTGCCTATGTATCCGCTGACGCCGATATGAAGATTCTTAATCGAGTAATTGTCGATGCGTACTGCGCCTGCGAGATTGTTAGCCACGCGGAACTCATACCCCGATGCGGAGCCGTTTTTCACCCAGTTGGCGTTAGTGAACATGTTAGAGTTCAAGGCGGGGACGACCATGGCTTCATAGCGCCATTTCCCCGCTCTGCCCCAGATGCTGATGCCTGTCTCATGCCAGGTGCAAGGCAGAATGGTGAATTCGCCTTCGGGACGATAAGCGGTGAAGAAGTCTGTCGGGAGGTGGGCGTTGTTGGTCTGTCCGACCGGCACTATGATATGTCCCATCCTGATATTCAAGGCTTTAGAGAACGATTTCTGAATCCAAAACTGTTCGAGAGCCACCTCACCGCCGCGCTCTATCTCGTGTTCGAACTCGCCTGTCTCCTCTGCCTCGATCTCCACTGCCACCTCGTTGCCGCCATGCTCGAACTCTATCTCGCTGTACATCGTCCAGCCGTGACCGAAGTCATAGCCCACATTGATGACGACGTGAGGCAAGTCGATTCTTCCGTGGCCTTTGGCGTCTTTATAACGGTCGGCATGTGAGTAGCGAAACATATTGTCGCTGTAGAAATTACGGGTATAAACAGCCTCTCCGTAGCCTCCTAACAATAATTTTGATTTCTTAACTTGTTGGTTTTCAGAACTGATAGTGTCGTTGGCCGCAGCCATCACATCTTCCGGCAAGGAAAACACGAGGGCAGCCGCAAGCATAAAAAATGACAATAAAACCCTTTTCATTTGATAAAAAACTAACGCATATTAATATGGTGCGAAATTACGCCATAAAAACATGCGTTGTCATCACTATTTTTAGGGATTTTATGTCACACAAAATACCCATTTTAGGGTATGAATAGTAAAGGGGCGCGGCATGCAGGAGCCATCAAACGCTGATGGAGCCGTCACGCCGCGCCCCTATTGTTATCACTCTTTCACGAACCTCTTACTCCTCACCACGTTCTCCGAGTTCATTCTGAGGAAGTAAGACCCTGCCGGGAGGTCTCGCACGTCGATGGTGAAGGTGTTGGAGCCTGCCACGCCACGGCGCACCAAGGCACCCGCCATGTTGTATATCTCATAGCTGTCAACGCTTTCCGAGCCGGTCACGTTAAGCATGTCGCTTGCCGGCACAGGATACACTTCCACTGTCGATGCGGCAGTCTCACCCACATTGTCGTCGTTGTATTCTCTGATGAGAGAGATATTGTCAACCACCACGGCGAACTGGTCTGTTGAGAAGAAGTGACGTATGGCGACCCATATCTCCTCACCATGATATTCGCGCAAATCGACCTCATAGGTGATCCAGTCGCCTTCGAGCTTATGAGGAGTCAGTGTGGCCTCCCAAACGTCGATGAAGTCCTCCTCGACGGCATCGGTCGTTGACACCGCCACGCCTATATGTTCGTTAGGATAGTTGGCATCTTTGGCGCAGGCGTCGAAGATGAGGTAGTCGTAGTTGAGCTTCCAAGGGCAGACGAGGTAGTTGTCAGGGTATAGCGGCTGTCCCAACAGCTCGTCTCTTGAGCGAGATATCATGCTATAGAGGTTGTCGGCGTTACCCCAGTTACGGTTCAGCTCCCAGTTGTATCCGTCACCGTCGGCGTCGATGGCCGTCCATTCGTTGAGGGCGTCCTCGAAGTCATAGAACACGTCGCCCTCAGGAGGTGTCGGAGGTGTCGGAGGCTCAGGTGTCTCACCTGTCTCAAGCGAGTAGATGCCAATATGGTTAGGGCTTGACGGCGAGTCGCCGTAGAAGCATATGTTGCCGTTGTATTCGCCCACGAAGGCACCGCCGGCGCCACCGTAGATGACATAGCCGGGCGTGGTGGTGTAGTCAAGCACCGGCGTGTTGTTGAAAGAGTTGGTGGTGATGTTGTAGTCATACACATAAGGTGTGATGCCTTGGTTGCAGAACATCAGTAGGTGCGCCTGTCCGATGGTGTCGGTATAATAGCCCGAGCCGTTGCAGTACAGACCCGATGCCGGCACGCCGCTGAACGAAGCCTGCTGCTGTCCGCTGCGGTCGATGCGGATGAGCGACGTGGATGTGCCTACATAGAAACCGTCGTTGACGGGGTCGTATGAGCAGTTGCGTATCGACTCAAGAGGAGTGTCAACATAGCCGATGAGCGTCTTGTTGACGAGGTCAACACAATAAAGTCTCGACTCATGTCCGTCGGCGGCACTGCCACCGTAGAAATACTGACCGTCGTAAGTCAAGTCGCGGAGATGGTCGCATCCGGGGATGTCAAACTCCTCGATGAGGTTGCCATCGAAGTCGTATTTGTAGAACTGCGAGTTGACAGGAGGGTTGTTGTTGGGAGCCTTTGAATAAGTGCTCGTGTAGATGAACTCTCCGTCAGAAGCCACATTCTGCTGACGTCCGGTGGTGGTGCGGAACTGTTTGACAAAATCCCACATGTCTTTCTCTTGCGCATTCATCGCCAACGGCAGTATAAACACCGCCAGCAATGAGATAATAAAAAATTGTTTTCTCATAATGGTAATGTATTTAAAAATTACAAATAATTCTTGTTTTATCTTGAGCGTTTTCTTGCCACGGCGTAACCCGCGCCAAGGGCGGTCAGCACCAACAGACCGCTGCCGAGAGGAGCATCCTGGTCGCCGATGATGCCTCCAAGAGCACCTACAGGCAACGACAAGTCACTGTATGAGCTGATGCCGCTCTCCCAGTCGTTGACAAACGTATCAAGCTTGTTCTGCGCATGACCCGCAAAACCCATCGTCATGATTATCACAATAGCTATTATCAGTTTTTTCATCTTATTATGTATTTTTAATTATTTCCAAAAATCTAACATCTAACGACTAACGACTAACGACTAACGACTAACGACTACCTTCTGCGTCCTCATCTCGTTCCCTACCAGTCTCAGC